>JAAXWU010000101.1 GCA_013334855.1 Chlorobaculum sp.
AAGTCAACAACGTCCACCAAGTCCACAAAGCTCAAACTCTCGCCAATTCGGCTAATTGCCGCTGCAAATCTCGTCTTGACAGGCCGTACATGTGCACATAGAGCATGTTGAACATCAGCACCGCTGAGCGGAGCGTTGGTGCTCGCATCGCCCGCTCAATGGCGTGGCGCGGGGTGAAGACCTTTTTGGTGAGCGCGGTGTAGCTTGGGATGAACTCGTCGAGGCTCATCTGTTTCGGGTAGTAGAGCATCTCCTGGCCCCAGGAGAAGCGGAAGGCGTCGTGATCGTCGCTGGGGTGCATGAGCCGCCCTTCCGAGGCGAGGCGGGTGAAGACGCCGGTGCCGGGAATCGGGCGCAGGAGGTTGATGCCTGGCACATCGACGCCGGTCTCTTCGATGAATTCCTCGATCCGCTCCGGCATCGAGAGCGTGTCGCCGTCGAGGCCGTAGATGAAGCTGCCGTAGACGCAGATGCCCGCCTGCCGGATCGCCCTGATGCATCGCGCCTGCCGCTCGGCGGGGTTGTGGAATTTGTGGTGCGCCCGGTTGCTCTCGTCGGCGAGGCTTTCGATGCCCACCAGGAGCGCTCCGCAGCCCGACCGGGCGAAGATGTCGAGCAGCTTCGGACTCTCGCCAAGCAGCGTGGTGGCCTGGCCGACCCAGCGGATGTTGAACGGAATGAGCTTCGAGAACAGCTCCGAGGCGTACGCTTCGTCCGCGTTGACCGTATCGTCGAGAAAGAAGAAGATGCGCTTGTCCTTTTCGAGAAATTGCTCCACCTCGCGCACCACTTCCGCGACCGGGCGGTGGCGGAGCTTGTGGCCGTTCATGACGTGCACGTTGCAGAAGTCGCAACTGTAGGGGCAGCCTCGCGTGGTCTGCACGACGTTGGTCGTGAAGTAGCGGCTGATGTCAAGCGCGGATTTGCTGACCGGGCGCGGCGCGGAGAGATCGGGAAATTCGCCCTGCCGGTACTCCGGTTTGAGCACGCCGCGCCGCAAATCTTCGAGCACCTCGCGCCACAGCTCGTCCGCCTCGCCGGTCACGAGCACATCGGCGTATTCGCGGCAGCACTCCGGAAAGATCGAGACATACGGGCCGCCAAGCACCACCGGCACGCCCCGCTCCCGGAACAGCGAGGCAATCTCGACCGCCGGACGCACCGCGCCGGTCTGCACGCTGATGCCGACCAGATCCCACGGGCGGTCGAGCGGCAGCTTCTCGAAGCGCAGGTCGCAAATCTCCTGCCGGACGCCGGGCACTTCGACGGAGCTGAGAATCATGAGCGAGAGCGGCGGAATGGCGAACTGCGCCCGCTTGATGACACCGCTCATGGCGCGATCCTTGAGCAGCGAAAAGCCGGATTTGGCGGCTCCGTCGAGCGAAGCCGCGCCATCCACGCCGCTCGATGCCTGGACAAAGACGAGTAAAACCGAGAGAGGACGATGTTCTGCGCTCATGTGACTCACGCTCCTTTACCGAGCGCGATCTCCTGAAGCCGCTTCAGCTCCATGAGAGCGTCGAGCGGCGTGAGTCGGTTGATGTCGATTCCCGAAATCGCCTTGCGCAGGCGGCTCTCCTCCTCCTCGAAGAGCGAAATCTGCCGCGCCATGAGCGGCGACGACGACTGCCGCTGCACCGGAACCTCGACTTCGCGCTTCTCCATTCCGGCGAGAATCTCCTTGGCCCGCGAAATCACCTCCGGCGGCATTCCGGCCATCCGCGCCACCTCGATGCCGTAGCTGTTGTCTGACGCGCCGCGCACGATCTTGCGCAAAAAGATCACCGTATCGGCAGTTTCGACCACCGTGGCGTTGAAGTTGGCGATGCGCTCGAAGCGCTGCTCAAGCTCGGCCAGCTCGTGGTAGTGCGTCGCGAAAAGCGTGCGTGCGCGGAGCTGGTCGTGAATATACTCGCACATCGACCAGGCGATGGACATGCCGTCGAAGGTGCTGGTGCCGCGCCCGATCTCGTCGAGCAGGAGCAGGCTCCGCTCGGTGGCGGTGTTCAGGATGCTCGCCGCCTCGTTCATCTCGACCAGGAAGGTGCTCTCGCCGGAGGTGAGGTTGTCCGACGCTCCGACGCGGGTGAAAATGCGGTCAACCAGGCCGATCTCGGCGCTCTCGGCAGGCACGAAGCTGCCGATCTGCGCCAAGAGCACGATGAGACCCGCCTGCCGGAGATAGGAGCTTTTACCGGCCATGTTCGGGCCGGTGATGATGAGCAGTTGCTGATTCGCGCCGACGCGGCAGTCGTTCGAGACGTAGGAGTCGTCCGCGCTGAGAATGCGTTCGAGCACCGGATGGCGGCCTGCCGTGATCACGAGTTCCGTCCCCTCGTTCATCGCCGGACGGCAGTATTGATACTCGTCAGCGCAACTCGCGAAGCAGGCGAGGCAGTCGAGTTCCGCCAAGGCGGCGGCGGTCTTCTGGATCGAGGCCGCCTGTTCGGCGACCGAAGCGCACAGCTCCTGAAACAGGCGATGTTCGAGCAAGAGGCTCTTCTCCTCTGCGGTGAGAATCTTCTCCTCGTACTCCTTCAGCGACGGAATCGTGTAGCGCTCGGCGTTGACCAGCGTCTGCTTCTTTTCGTAGTACTCCGGAACCTTGTCGCTGTTGGCGCGGCTTACCTCGATGTAGTAGCCGAACACCTTGTTGTACTGCACCTTCAGGGTCGAAATCGAGGTCTTGCGCCGCTCCTCCTGCTGGATTTCAAGCAGCCGGTCACGCGCCCTGGACGAGATCGCCCGCAGCTCGTCCAGCTCCTCGTGGTAGCCGGAGCGGATGTAGCCGCCGTCGCGCACCGCGCCGGTCGCGTCGGGATCGAGCGCCCGCTCGATGGTGGCGGCAAGCTCCGGCAGCGCTTCGAGCCGGATGGCCAGCTCGCGCAGGCGATGCGCCTTGCACGGCGCGAGCAGCTCCTTGAGCTGCGGCACGAGCGCGAGCGACGAGCCGAGCTGCCGCGCCTCCCGTGGCATCGCCCGCGAGGTGGCGATGCGGGCCAAAGCACGCTCCAGATCGATGATTCCGCCGAGCGTCCCGCGAATTGCTTCGCGCATTTCGGACGAATCGAGCAGCTCCCCGACCGCATCGTGCCGCTGCGTGACCGGCTCCAGCTTTCGGAGCGGATGCAAAAGCCAGCGCCGGAGCAGCCGCGCCCCCATCGGGTTGCGCGTCCGGTCAAGCACTTCGAGCAGGCTTCCGTTGAGCGATCCGTCCTGCATCGAGGAGATGATTTCGAGATTCCGCCGCGTCTGAATGTCGAGCGTCATGCTCTCGCCGCTCTCGACCAGGCCGATCCGCACGAGATACTTCAGACTTCCTTGCCTGGCCTCTTCGAGATACTGAAGCACCGCTCCTGCCGCGATCCGTCCGGCCTCGCACCCTTCGATGCCGAATCCCTTGAGGGAATGGGTCTTGAAGTGGTTTTCAAGCACTCGCGCCGCCTGCTCGTCGGTAAACATCCACTCGTCTAGCACCGTGAAGAGCGCTCCGGCGAAAAGATTTTTGGCGAGCGATTCGCGCAACTCCTTGTCTCGCGAAGAGATCAGGATTTCGGATGGACGGAGCGACTGGAGGAAATCCTTCAGCTCACCGAGCGGCAGTTCAGTCATGCGGAACTCGGCGGTGGTAACATCCACGTAAGCCACGCCCGCCAGATGCTCGCGCCCGCGCTTCACCGTCGCGACGGCGCAGAGGTAGTTGTTGTGCCGGTCGTCGAGAATCTTGTCGCTGTAGGTGATGCCCGGCGTGACGATGTCGGTAATCTCGCGCCTGACGATCCCCTTGGCCGTCGCCGGATCCTCCACCTGGTCGCACACCGCCACCTTGAACCCCTTCATGACGAGCTTGGCGATGTACCCTTCGCTGGCGTGATGCGGGAATCCGGCCAGCGGAATCTCGCCAGCGCTCCCGTTCGAGCGGCGGGTAAGCACGATATTCAGGGCCGAGGAGACCGTAACAGCGTCATCAAGGAAAGTTTCGTAGAAATCGCCCACGCGGAAGAGCAGCAGATAGCCGGGATAACGCTCCTTGACATCGAGATACTGGCGCATCATCGGTGTTGCCTCCTTGTTGCGGGCTTGCGCCTCTTTGGCCATACTCTGTCGTGAAAGTTGTCGTTACCGCCGGATTTCGTGGAGAACCAAGCTAAATCAGTCCCGCATAAAAAACAAGCCTTCACGAAAGCTTGAAAAGCTGGAGGCGGTGCAATATCTTTGTTCCAGCAAATGGCAACAATCATCAACCATTGTTCTTCCATGAACTTCCACGCCCTTTTGCGGTTCACGCACATCACCGGATTCGCCGCCTGGTTCGGCACGATCTTCGCGACGCTGTTTCTGCTCAAAACGCTCGAACCCGGCCTGACCGGCGAGCAAAAGCAGGCCGAGGAGCATTCGCTGCTTCTTCGTCGCTTCATCAAGCTCGAAACGAAGGTAGCTGACGTGGCGGTCATTTCGGTGCTCTTTTCCGGTCTGCTTCTCGCGCACTTCTACGAAGGATGGAAACCGTGGGTCTTCGCCAAGATCGGGCTGATGATCCTCCAGATCGCCCTCACGATTGGCTACATCATCAAGGCGATCCAGCCCATCGCCTACCCCTGCGACGCGGCGAAGTACCGCGCCTGGTACAAGCTTTTTGCCATCTCCTTCAGCATGTTCGGCGTCGTGCTGCTCGTCACCTTTTTCCTGCGCTGAACTTCTCAGCGAAAGATGTTGGCGATGATTTGAAAATCGGTTTCCTTATCGTATATTCTTGCTCTTTATCACCAAACTATTACTAATGATGCAGGCCCTGATCGAGATTTCCGACAAACAGTTTCTGGTAAAAGCGGGCGACAAGATTTTTGTTCCCAAGCAGAAGGCAGCCGCAGGCGACGTTATCGAAGTGAAGACACTCATGCAGGTCAATCAGGCGGATTCGGCCATGACCTCCGGCATCGCGACCGTCAAGGTTCTTGATCACGTCAGGGACGAGACCATCGTCGTGTTCAGGAAAAACCGCCGCAAACGTTTTCAGAAAAGAAACGGACACCGCCAGCACATGACCCAGGTCGAAGTGCTGTCGCTCTGATCGAACGCAATTAACAACACAAATTTTATTGGCTCATGGCACATAAAAAAGGCGGCGGATCGACCAAAAACGGCCGCGACAGCAATCCCAAATACCTCGGCGTAAAGGCAGCCGGAGGTTCCGAAGTCAACGCAGGCACCATCATTCTCCGCCAGCGCGGCACGGCCATCAAGCCGGGCGACAACGCCGGACTCGGCAGGGATCACACCATTTTCGCACTTGTCGATGGCACCGTTCACTTCAGGAACGGCCGCAACAACAAGAAGCAGGTCGATATCATCCCCTCCTGATCTTTGGACGGAGATGCATCTCGCTTATATTGAAGCAAGCCGGTTCTCATCCATGAACGGCTTGCTTTTTTTACGTTCTTTTCCATTGTAACGATGAACATCGCTGACTGAACTGCAGCACACGGCATTGACCGGACGCACTTTTTTGTCAATATGCGAACTCCAGCCAATCCACGCCATAATGAAAGTATTCAGGATAACCGGATAACTTTACCTTCATTAAGGGTGAATACTGTGTAACCGGACTGCCTGGCGCAGAGACAAGAGTTCGAAAAACTCCGTCACGTTGAGGTTTTGAGACCGCACCGTTCAGCAACATTTTCGCATTGAATGCTGAATGACGCAGAAGGTCTCGTGATGAACGATTCGCTGATTCATAACTATCCCCTGCATCCATGAGGAACAGGAGATCATTCCAACAGAAACCAAAACCCGTAAGTGCATTATGAAAATCACCGTTATTGGCGCAGGCAACGTTGGGGCGACCGCGGCTTTCCGCCTTGCAGAAAAACAGTTTGCAAAGGAGCTCGTGCTGCTCGATGTTGTCGAAGGCATTCCTCAGGGTAAAGGGCTCGATATGTATGAAACCGGGCCGGTCGGACTTTTCGACACCAGAGTCAAGGGTTCGAACGACTATGCCGACACGGCTGACTCGGACATCGTGATCATCACGGCCGGTCTGCCGAGAAAACCTGGCATGACCCGCGAAGATCTGCTCATGAAAAATGCAGGCATTGTCCGGGAGGTGACCGAAAATATCATGAAGCACTCGAAGAACCCGATCATCGTTGTCGTGTCCAATCCTCTCGACATCATGACCTGGGTCGCCTGGAAGCAGAGCGGTCTGCCCAAAGAGCGGGTCATCGGCATGGCTGGCGTGCTCGATTCGGCGCGCTTCCGCTCCTTCATCGCCATGGAACTCGACGTTTCGATGCAGGACGTGAACGCCTGTGTGCTTGGCGGCCACGGCGACGCGATGGTGCCGGTGGTCAAATACACCACGGTGGCCGGCATTCCGATCTCCGATCTCATCCCTGCCGACAGAATCGCGGAGCTTGTCGAACGCACCCGGAACGGCGGCGCTGAGATCGTCAACTACCTCAAGCAGGGTTCCGCATTCTACGCCCCGGCAGCCTCGGCTGTCGAGATGGTCGAGGCGATCGTGCTTGATCGCAAGCGCGTGCTGCCCTGCGCCGTCAGCCTCGACGGACAGTACGGCATCGACGGCACCTTTGTCGGCGTACCGGTCAAGCTCGGCAAGAACGGCGTGGAGCAGGTGTACGAAATCAAGCTCTCCGATTCGGAACTGGAAGCGCTGAAGAAATCAGCAGCAATCGTGGACGAGAACTGCGACATGCTCAAATCCATCTTCGCCTGAAGACATATTGTCATCGTCTCTCCCGGACGTATCGACTCAATCTAAAAAGCGTTCCCGACAAGTCGGGGCGCTTTTTTTGTTGGTATACCTCAGCGCCAGGCGGACATGGGTTCCTGATATGCTGAACGGCGTCGTTCAACTCACCGTTGCAGGCGAATGGAAACGTGAGCTTCAGGTTGATGCAAATCGAGGGCTGAAACTCGAACTGGATTGACGTAAAATAGAGGTTATTCGAATTCTAAAACATCATGACTATTAAATACCCATAAACAAAAAAAGGTGGGTATATGGCGCGACCGGCAACAGGCAGGGAAGTATTGGCGCAAGCGAAAGCAGCGTTGGCATCAGCCCGGACAAAAGAAGCATTACGCGAAGCGCAGGCGGTA
>JAAXWU010000102.1:0-6812 GCA_013334855.1 Chlorobaculum sp.
GGGATAGGCGAGGAAGAGGTCGAGGATTGCGTTGAAGGCGATGGCCACCGCCGGGATTCGCGGAAAGACCAAGAGCATCGGGAGCATTCCGGCGGTAAAGACTGCCGAGAAGAGGAAAAAGACGAACAGGCACCAGAATACCTGGCCAAACTGTTGCTTGAAGAGCGCCCGCGAATAGTCGATGGCTGCCATTCCTGAGCGGTTGCGCAGCGATACGGCAATGAAGTAGAAAATGAATATGGCGTAATAGACCGCCTCGCCCAGGCGGGGTACGAGCATGAGCAACAGCAGTCCGATGGCGAAAAGCGCCAGAATCGGCCCAAGCGAAAGGGCCGCGCCCCAGCGGCTCAGGGCTTGACGAAGCGCGGCGCTCCCTGTGATGGCGGCTCCCTTCGACGATGCCTCGATGATTTTGGCCACGGCCATGGCCATCAGGCCGTTGAACACGAGCAGCTTTGCCGCGGAGAGCAGCCGGATGATCCATCCGTCGTAAGCGCCTTGCCCGGAGATGAAGTATGGCGGAATGAGCGACAACGCGACGTTTACCGGCACGGAAACCACCAGAACGACCAACGCGACGGCAACGAAGTTGAGGCGATAAAGCCTCCAGCCTTGCGAAATGATCCGGCTGAGGTCGAACGGCTCGTGTGTATGGGTATCGTCCATAGTGAAATGCGTTTACCGGACAGGTTGTTTTTGATGTTGCCGATACCGTGCTGACCGTCCCGGCGTTGTGAGCGATGCTTGCCGAAATGAGCGTCAGAAAACAATCGAGACTTGAAAAGTAATCTGTCAGCTCGAACCGTTTCATGAGGATCGGGCTATCGATCCGAAAAGGCTCCTCAATGCTCTGACAGCAAAACCGCGAGGAGCCATTCGCATCGTCACGCTCACTCGGCCCGTTCGAGCGCTTCGGCGACACGGGCCGCCGCCGCGCCATCCCATTTTTCGGGAATCAGCGTTTTCTCCCTCTTTTTTCTGGAGAGGATGACCGAGGCGCGTTCGAGTATCTCTTGCTCGTCGGGGGCAATCAGCACATTGGTGCCGACTTCGACGGTCGAGGGGCGTGCGGTGCTCTGACGCAGGGTGAGGCAGGGGACGTTCATCACGGTCAGTTCGGCCTCGAACTCGGCGCTGTCGGTAAGCACGAACGCCGACTCCTTGAGCAGGCGCAGCATGTCGATATAGCCAGGCATCTCGATCATCCGCAGATCCGCAACGCTGTTCAACGCCTCGTCGGACGACTGTGTTCCCGGCAGCAGCACGGTTGTGGTGGCGGCGAGCGATTCGAGCACCTTGCAGAAGAGGTCGCGATTTACGGAGCTTTCCGGCTTGAGCAGGACGGTGACGAACTTTTTCGGGGCGAGCGAGAGCGAATCGAGCACGGCGGATTCGTTGGCCTGCGCCATCAGCGTCACGAGGCTGTCGATGGCTGTGTTGCCGACGAAGAAGAGACGCTCGTCGGCGAACCCCTCGTTCATGAGGTTGTAGACGCCGCTGTGCTCGCTGACGAAGTGCAGCGCGGCCACCGAGTCGATGACGAGCCGGCTGATCTCCCCCGCTTCGGCTCGGTCGTAGCTGCGCAGACCGGCGTCGAGGCTGATGACCGGGATGCCCATTTGCGCGGCGGCAAGCGCACCGGCGAGGCTGGCGCTGTCGTGGCCGCCGGGAATGACGAAATCGGGCGCGAGTTCGTTGAATATCCGCTCGAAGGCGAGCATGTGCGACGCGGTTTCACCGACCGGCGTGCCCGGCTCCACCTCGATGATGCGAAGCGCGTCCCCGAAGCCGAAGGCCGCGGCAAGCGCATCGTGCTCGGCGCGACTGCCGGGCGTAAGTGCGCGGACAAGCACCGACTCAAACACGCTTTTTTTTCTGAAGGCACTGACAAGTGGAGCGACATGGAGAAACGCCGCGCGATCCTGGGCAATCAAGACAATTTTTTTCACGCCGAAAAGCTTTATTACATTGAAAATCGAAACCATAACGCTCAACACAGAGAACCCTGCAGCATGACCAGCAGACGACAAACGATCTCAAAAGCCGCATGGCGCGTGATGCTGTCGCTGGCCCTGTGGGGAACATCCCTGCCTGATAATACGCTCTCCGCGGAAAATAAGAAAACGGTACTCGAACACGCCGACCTGATCGAGGGGGGAGAAAAACCGGGGCCAGCGGGCGCGACCATTCCATACCGCTCGGCTGTCGGCAACGTCAAATTCCTGCACGGCGAAACAACCTTGCAGTGCGACCGGGCGACCGACTGGCCCGACAGCCAGCGCATCGACCTCGAAGGGCATATCATCATCAGGGACAAAACCGTCGAAACGCGGGGCGACCGGGGCGTATACCACACCGATCGGGAAACCGGCGAACTGACAGGCAACGTTCGCGGGCGGGTGCTCGAAGACAGCCTGACGGTGAAATCGGCACGGGCGACCTTCGACCGGAACCGCAACGAGCTCTGGCTGTTCAGCGATGCCGTGGCCTGGCAGCGCGGACGCCAGCTCAGCGGCGACTCGATCCGGGTGCATCTGCGAGAGATCGCCGGGAAAAAGAAGGTGGATGAAATCCAGGTCTTCGGCCACTCCTTCCTTGCGGCCCGGGACTCGCTCTCGAAATCGCCGACGCTCTATGACCAGCTCTCCGGCAGGCAACTGACGGCGAATATGGACGAGCGTTCCCGCCTGAAGAGGGTCACGGCGACCAAGAACGCCCGAAGCCTCTACCATATTTACGACGACAAGAATCAGCCCTCGGGCGTGAACTTCACCTCGGGCGACAAAATCCGCATGATCTTCGCCGAAGGCAAGCTCGACCGGATTCTCGTCACCGGCGGTGCGCTCGGCAAGGAGTACCCGAACAGCATGAGAAACGATCCGGAGATCAACCTTCCCGGCTTTCGCTTGCGAGACAGGGAGAGGCCGACGTTCGGTCAGTGAGCGAGAAGCTTATCGGATCAGATCGATAATACCGTGACATTGCGTGAGGGCGGGCACAAGACCCGCCCCTACAAAACGCCCTGTTATTATCACCTTTCAAGGAAGCATAGCCATTTGTGAGACTGATTTAGACACGGGGGGGCTTTCACGAAAGAATCCGAACCATTTCGATTCAGGGCGCACGCCATGCGCTCCTGCGCAGGAGGTGGTTTGATGTGGTTCTGTAGGGGCGGGTTTCATGCCCGCCCATATTAGCAGATCACCGAAGATCGATCCCAATCTCGCTTGCGACGAGATTGCTCGAAACGCGCATAAAAAAAGCCTTCCCGTTTGTCGAGAAGGCTTTTTTGTGTTCTATGGGATCACCGTCCGGTCACTTCGCCAGGGGGCAGTTGCCGGAACCGCATCCGCCGCCGGATTCGGAGCCTTTGGACGATGATTTGCTGCCGCAGTAGTCGGTGCTGTAGAAGCCGGAGCCTTTGAGCACGAAACCGCCTTCGGCGCTGATGACGCGCTCGTACGACTCGGTGCCGCACTTGGAGCAGGTGGTCAGGGCGTTGTCGGTCATGCGCTGAAAGACCTCTTCTTCAAATCCACAGGCGTTGCAGCGGTAATGATAGGTTGGCATATTCTTTTCCTCCGTTGGGAATCTATTCTGTGTATGTTGTTTTGGTATCTTCGGGTCGCGTGAACCCTGCAATGATGGATGCAGTATATAACTATATTTAATCTGAAAAAAAAGTTTCACCGGTGATCGTAAAAACGCGGGCGGTTGTACTCCGCGACATCAAGTACCGTGACCAGTCCAAAATCTGCCTGCTTCTGACAAGGGAGTACGGGCAGGTGTCGGTTATCCTGAAGGGCGGACGAAGTGCAAAAAGCCGCACCGGCCCGATCTTCTCGCCGGGCAACGTCATCGACGCCGTGCTCTACAAAAAAGGGAACCGCGACATCCAGCTTGCCAGCGACGCCAGCCTCGTGCTCAGCCCGCTCTCCGAGTCGCCCGACCTCGAACGCTTCAGCGTGCTCTACCGCGTGCTCGACCTGGTGCGTTACGCCTCCGGGCCTGAGGAAAAAAACGTGCCGCTCTTCACGATCACGCACGTCGCCATCTGGCGGCTCTGCCATGCCAGCCGCGACTTTCAGCCGATTCTCGCCTGGTTCCTCCTGCGCCTCGTCGGCGTGCTCGGCTTCACGCCGTCGCTCGACCGCTGCGTCTTCAGCAACAACGATCTTCTGACCAGCATCGAGGAGATGAAGCTTAGCGAGCTGCTTTTCGTCCACGATCCGGGAGGATTCGCCCTGCCGGGCAGCGCTTTCGTCAACAGCGTGTCGATCCAGACGGTGCCCGTCAGCCGCTACCGCTTCATCCGCGCCCTTGCCGCCGCAGGCCATTCGCCTCTGCCGGAAGCCGCGCCGGACGAGGTATCCGCCGTCACCAGCCTTCTGCAGGAGTACTGCTCCCGCCACCTCGACCGGATGCCGCATCGCAAGCATCTCGACATCGTTTCACGATTGATCTCCGCCTAAACCAAATCGTTACGGGAAGCCGGTTTTCAATCTTCGGGACTATTTTCTATCTTGACCAGTTATTTCAGCAAATCACACCTTCGAACAATTCAAACCGAACGATTCGACATGCCTGTACTTACCCGTTCTGCAGAGCTTTTTGAAAAAGCAAAGAAGTTCATCCCCGGTGGCGTCAACTCCCCGGTTCGCGCATTCAAATCCGTCGGCGGCACGCCAATCTATATGGCGACCGGCAGCGGAGCTTACATGACCGACGTTGACGGCAACACCTACCTGGACTATGTCGGATCGTGGGGGCCGTTCATTCTCGGCAGCATGCACCCCCGCCTGACCGCCGCGATTGAATACACCCTGCGCAACATCGGCACCAGCTTCGGCACGCCGATCGAACTCGAAATCGAGATCGCCGAGCTGCTCTGCAAGGTCGTGCCGTCGCTCGAAATGGTGCGCATGGTCAACAGCGGCACCGAAGCCACCATGTCCGCCGTCCGGCTCGCCCGCGGCTACACCGGCAAGGATAAAATCATCAAATTCGAAGGCTGCTACCACGGCCACGGCGACAGCTTCCTCATCAAGGCCGGTTCCGGCGTGCTCACCCTCGGCGCTCCCGACAGCCCCGGCGTCACCAAAGGCACCGCCAACGACACGCTGAACGCCACCTACAACGACATCGAGTCGGTCAAAGTGCTGGTCAACGAGAACAAGGGCGAAATCGCCGCGATCATCATCGAGCCGGTCGCGGGCAACACCGGCGTCATCCCGGCCAAGAAAGAGTTCCTCCAGGCCCTGCGCGAGCTTTGCGATGCTGAAGGCATCGTGCTGATCTTCGACGAGGTGATGTGCGGCTTCCGCGTGGCTCTCGGCGGCGCTCAGGAGTACTACGGCGTCACCCCTGACCTCACGACGATGGGCAAGATCATCGGCGGTGGTCTGCCAGTCGGCGCATTCGGCGGCAAGCGCGAAATCATGCAGAACGTCGCTCCGCTCGGCGCGGTCTATCAGGCAGGAACCCTCTCGGGCAACCCGCTGGCGCTCACCGCCGGTCTCGAAACGCTGAAGATTCTCATCGAAGAGAATCCCTATCCGGAACTCGAAAGGAAAGCCGCGTTCCTCGAAGCAGGCTTCAAGGCCAACATGGACAAACTCGGCCTGAACTACGTGCAGAACCGCGTCGGCTCCATGGCCTGCCTCTTCTTCACCGAAACCCCGGTCGTGGACTACAAGAGCGCCATCACCGCCGATTCTGCCAAATACGGCAAGTACTTCCACTCCATGCTCGACCAGGGCATCTACCTCGCCCCGTCGCAGTTCGAAGCGATGTTCACCAGCTTCGTCCACACCGACGCCGACCTGGAGAAAACCGTCGCCGCCAACTACAACGCCCTCGTCGCCGCCCACCAGTAAGCTGCGAGACGCGACAGATATGCAAAAAGGGCTGCCTGAAAAGGCGGCCCTTTTGCTGTTTGTAATGGTTTTTGTTGAGAGCTGTCTCGGAAACTAACTGGAACAGCCTTTTCATATATTTCCGAATAAACTCTGCGGAAAATCGTAATAGATGCCTATCTGCTAGGTACCCACCTCGAACAGATGCTCTTTGATACTCCAAAACGAATCATGCTTCTAAATCCTGTTGTTTCAAGGGTTCCCATTTTCTGACCTCAAAATGTGCAGCGACTTGTCGCTTGATTTTTGGAGATAGTGTGGAGATTATTTTGGATGCATTCCGTTTGGCAATCCTGAATCGCTCATCTTCAGAAATATCCGCCGGAACATTTTTCCAAGCCTGAAGCACTACCCTGTCGATTCCTGCTTCTATCATGCCAGCAATGTCTGATAGCGGTAACGCTATTGACGACGTTTGCGCCTCAATGGTACCGCCTAAGGCTGTTTTCTTCATCACAGGAAAATCAAGCTTTCCTTCCTGAGAGTCTTGTCGATCATCCCGATAGTTATCATATACTCTTCTGAAGGTATTGAGCCGCTGGGATACGTAGGTAGCTTGCGGATGACCAAGCAGCCATGCATCAATGTTGCTGACTCTACTTAATGCCTCCTTTTTTTCAAGATGTTGCAGTGAAAGAAATCCGAGATAGGCACCGCGCACATTCGTGTCATCTCCGTGTTTCTCCAGCCACGCCTCCGTTTCACGCATCACCCTGTCGAGCTGCTCTTTGCTCAACTCCTGCTTCGAGAGCAATCCCAGATAGCCGTTTCGCACATTCGTGTCATCTCCGTGTTTCTCCAGCCACGCCTCCGTTTCACGCATCACCCTGTCGAGCTGCTCTTTGCTCAACTCCTGCTTCGAGAGCAATCCCAGATAGCCGTTTCGCACATTCGTGT
>JAAXWU010000102.1:6912-7092 GCA_013334855.1 Chlorobaculum sp.
CATCTCCGTGTTTCTCCAGCCACGCCTCCGTTTCACGCATCACCCTGTCGAGCTGTGAAGTGGACCCCAACCGCCAGACAAAAACAGGTCGAGTTTAAGCTGGTAACTTGCTGTTGTTCATGCAGCTGATTGAGGCTGCACTATCACCTCTGGCGACCCATCAGAGGACTTCTTTTGAGA
>JAAXWU010000103.1 GCA_013334855.1 Chlorobaculum sp.
ATGCAAAGCCTCATTACCCACTACCAGCAGCTCTTGGTATTACCCGATTCCTGGCAGGTTGTCGATGTCCGGTTGTCGATGTCCGGCACCCGGATAGAGGTCTATCTTGAGTTTATCGGATCTCAAGTCCAATGCCCTGAATGCGGCAAGGCCGGACGGATCTATGACCTGGCGCCGGAACAACGGTGGCGGCACTTGGATACCATGCAATACGAGACGCATTTGATCGCCCGTATCCCCCGATGTGAGTGCAAAGAGCACGGGGTCAAGACGATGAAAGTCCCGTGGGCGGCAAAGTATTCGCGCTATACGCTGAAGTTTGAAGCGGTTGCCGTCGAGTTGTTGCAGCACTGCTCAAGCATTCAGGCCGCTGCTGGACTGTTGCGACTGAGCTGGCATACCACTCATGAGATCATGAAGCGAGCGGTAGCGCGAGGTCTGAGCCGTCGGAGCAACCATGCCATTGATCATCTTGGGATTGATGAGAAGAGCTTCCGCGCAGGCCATCGGTATGTGACGATCCTCAACGATCTTGAAGGCGGTCGGGTGCTTGAGGTGGTTCAAAGCCGAACCACTGAAGCGACAGAAAAACTGCTGCAAAGCCTCGAAGAGCCTCAACGCCAAGCGGTCAAATCGATCTCGATGGATATGTGGAAACCCTTCGCCATTGCTGCCAAAAAGCATTTGCCGCAGGCCGACATGGTGCATGACCGTTTCCATATCAGCAAGTACCTGAACAAGGCGGTCGATACCGTTCGTCGTCAGGAGTCCCGTCAACTTCTTCAAGCAGGGGACCGGACACTGATTGGCTCGAAATTCACGTGGCTTCGCAATCCGGAGAACATGACCGAAAGCCAGCGGGCGAGCTTTGAAAAATTGATGGCCTGTGAGTTGAAAACCGCAAAAGCCTGGGCGCTCAAGAACATGTTCCGGGAGTTCTGGAGACTGGGTTGTCGAGACAGCGCCAGTTTCTTTTTCGACTACTGGTCTGAACGGGTCGAGCAGTTAAAGTTGAAACCCATGATCAAAGTCAAGGAGCTGTTGAAACGCCATTTCGACAACATTCTGAACTATTTCAAGCACGAGATCACCAACGCGGTCTCCGAAGGTCTGAACAGCAAAATCCAGTTGTATAAAGCAGCAGCACGAGGGTTCCACAGCTTTCGCAGCTACCGGACAAGGATTCTGTTTTACTGTGGAAAGCTCAACATGGCCATTACCGGTTGACGTAATTACCTGCGAGCGTTACCATTAAATATTGCGAAGAGCCTTAGTAATAGCAGCAACAAGCACTTTATATGGCTGTCAAGATCAATCCTCGCAGAATGAAATTCAATTAGGGCCAGATGAGGGGGTGAATAGAACAAAGATTTCGAGATTTTTTCAGAGCAATCTGATGATAAATGAAGTGCAGATCAGAACTCCATTGAGCGATGCTATCGCCAATGATTTTATTGATAAGGTAATCGTTTTTCAAAGAAAAATCGGCGAAAATGACGAGCATTATGAGCTTTATCTAAACGGCCGCAACACTCACAAGCTCAATGATGTAAATAGAGGAAGAATAGAGATTTATTTTGATGACGGCAAGGTTTTCAAGTATTCTAATGAATCATTAAGCAATGGAGTGCCAATGATTTTTGATGATGGCGTGAAAGGTGTTGCAGGATATATTGGGACAATTAGAGGAGATTTAATAGTTAGTGAGATAGCTTTGATAGAAGAACTAAAAAAGAAAAAAATTGTATCATTCACACTTGAAGGTTTCAAGACTAAAGTTACCGATCAAGAGGCAGAGGAATTCAGAAAAAACATAAATACAGTTATGACCATGAAATAAAATTTCACATAAAAAAGCAGCATTTAACAACATGGCGGAATTGTGCACCATCAGCTCATATTTGTTAGGCCATAAGACATCACCCCACAAATTTCTCTTTAACCGGTTGTGAGTCTGCTACCAGACCGGTATTTTCTGGTAGTCTCGTCAGGAATGGCTTTCTGCCAGCAGCTTTGATGCAACGCTTCACCTTGATCACGATGGACATCGCAACGATACTTACGAAATACAAACACATTGCCGTCGTCGGCATTTCGGACAAGCCTGAGCGGGCGAGCAATGGGGTGGCGCGGTACCTGATTCAGGCGGGCTATACCATCTATCCGGTCAATCCGATGCTCAACACCGTGCTCGGCCACGAATGCAGGCCCTCGCTCTCCGCCATTCCGCCGGAAAAGCGCGACCTGATCGAAATTGTCGATATATTCCGCAAGCCGCAGGATGTGCCGCCGGTCGTCGATGAGGCTATCGCCATCGGCGCGAAAGTGGTCTGGATGCAGCTCGGCATCACCAATGCAGCCGCGGCGGAAAAAGCCCGAAACGCCGGACTCGACGTCGTGCAAAACCGCTGCATCAGCGTCGAACATATGCACCTTGTCTCCTGACCATCTCCGTTCACACTCAGTTTTATCGCTATGTCCAAACAAACCGTCGCCCTGATTTTTGGGGGCAAGTCCGCCGAACACGAGATTTCGATCATCTCCGCCCGCTCCATCGCGGCGCAGATCGACCGGAACCGGTACGAACTTTCGCCGCTCTACATCGACCGCGACGGCAAGTGGCACGGCGGCGACTGCTCGCAAGCGGTGCTCGACACCGACATCGCCGCGCTTCTGCGTAGCGGCACGCCCGAGTCCGCCGGAGAGCGGCTCAGCGAACTGACGGCGACGGCATCCGGCGAGCGGTTCGATTTTGGCGCATTCCTCGATCGTACCGACGTGGCCTTCATCGCTCTGCACGGCTCGAACGGCGAGGACGGCAAGATTCAGGGTTGCCTCGACACCTTCGGCGTTCCTTACACCGGCTGCGGACTGACCGCCTCGGCGCTGGCGATGGATAAGGCGCTGACCAAGCTCTGCGCGGTGGACGCGGGGGTCGCGGTGGCGGAGTTCATAACGGTCAAGAGCAGCGATTACGCCGCCCATCCGCTCGGCGTCGTCGTCGAGATCACGAAGCACTTCGGCTGGCCGCTCTTCGTCAAACCGGCAAGCCTCGGCTCGTCGGTCGGCATCTCGAAGGTGCGCAACGCCGAGGAGCTGGCAACAGCGCTCGAATCCGCCTGCCAGCTCGACAGCAAGGTGCTCGTCGAAGCCTCGATTTCAGGCCGCGAAATCGAGGTGGCCGTGCTCGGCAACGGCGACGCGGTGGCCTCCGCGCCCGGCGAAATCATCCCCGGCAGCGACTTCTACAGCTACGAGGACAAATACATCAAGAACGAAGCGAAGATCGTCATTCCCGCCGACCTGCCGGAAGGGGTCGCTGACGAAGTCCGCAAAGCCGCGCTGACGGTCTTCAAGGCGCTCGGCTGCGAGGGGATGTCGCGAGTCGATTTCTTTGTCGAGCACGGCACGAACCGCGTCATCCTGAACGAAATCAACACGATACCCGGCTTCACCGACATCAGCATGTATCCGATGATGATGGCCGCCTCGGGCGTCGGATTTGCCGAACTGGTTGAAAAACTGCTGCTTTTGGCCTTGGAAAAGCGGTCGATAACGCCTAAAATCTGAGCGTACGGGAGCGGCTTCGCTCCCCCTCTCCCGAACCGCCTTGACCCCGGAATCCGAATGACCAGTGACCCGCATCTCATTTTCGCCGAAGTTTCACTGGACATCAAGCTCGGCGCGTTCGAGCCAGCCCTCGACAAGCTGACCTGCATGAAGCGCTGGCTGCCGGAATCCTACATCTTCCATCTGCTCGCCGCACGGGCCACGCGGGGACTGAGGCGCTATGACGAGGCGGCGGAGCATCTCGGCCACTGCTGCCGTATCGCTCCGTCGAACCAGGTGGCGTGGCGGGAGCTGATCGAGGTCAAGACGCTGGAGGCGCAAGCGCCGCAGCCGGAGCGGAAACCGGCCATCGACGAGGTGGCCGTGGAGTTCGAGCAGCTCTCCAGAGCGCTCGCCGGATTCACGCCGCCGCGAGCCACCGAGTGCTTCGACCCGACGCCGATTGCCGAGCAGAAGCAGCCCTTCCCCGACGACGCCTCGATTGCCGTGCCAACCGAGACGCTGGCCAACCTCTTCATCAATCAGGGCGCTTTCAAAAAAGCCATCCGCGTCTACACTTCGCTCATCCTGCTCGATCCGTCAAAGGCGGATCACTACCGCGAGTGCATCGATCGGGTGCTCGAAAAGCTGTGACGGGACGTTGAGGCAATCCTCCCTTTTGAAACGATGTTCTGTAGGGACGGGTTTCATGCCCGTCCTCTTTTTGCGATTTTTTGCGGTATTCCCGAAAGGACGGCCACAAGAGCCGTCCCTACAATTCTCCTGAATCTTCGACCAGATTTGTCATATCCATTCCGTTGCAACTATGTGCTTTGCCAACATGTTGCGTATATTCATAGCAACATGATGCACCGATGCCCTGTAACCGAGGTTAAACCGCAAGCTTTCGAATGGTGAAAAAATACGTTTTCTTTGCTCTCCTTCTCCTGTTCCTTCCGGTAGTGACCGTTCACGCAGAAAGTCAACAGTCGAAAACTCTTTCGCTGACCGAGTGCATCGATATTGCGCTCAGGAACGCCTCCTCCGTGAAAAAAGCTGAAAACGCCCGGCATCTCAGCGGCGTCGATCTTCTGAGAAGTTACGGCAACTTCCTGCCAAAGCTCACCTCTTCAGCCAGCTACATGCCAAGTTCGGTCAGTCGCTCATACGCCGTCGCCAGCGGGACAACTGACGCCTACAAAATCCGTAGCGAAACAGCCTCCGTCGATCTCAGTCTCACGGCTTCTCTCAACCTCTTCAACGGTCTGAGTGACTATGCCGCCCTGCAAGCGGCGCTCGACCGGAAAAAGGCCGCCGGATTCACCCTGCAACGCGCCCGCGAGACCATCGCGTACGACGTGACGCAACACTACTACCAGGCGCTGCTCGACCGGGAGCTGCTCGACATCGCACGGGAAAACCTCAAGACGGCGCGTGACTTGCTGACCCTCACCGACCGGCAGTTCAGCATCGGCCTCAAGTCGATCACCGACCTCTACCAGCAACAGGCGGAGGCGAGCAACGGGAACCTCGGCGTCATCAACGCCGAAAACCAGCTCCGCCGCAGCAAGCTCGAACTTGTCCGGCGGCTGCGCATCGATCCGGCAACGGAAATCGCGCTCGAACCGGTGGACACGGCGGCCATCGCGATGCTCTCGCCAGAGCTGGACATCGTGGCGCTTTCGGCTTCGGGCCTCCAGCGGCGGGCCGACCTCGAAGCGCAGCGCCTCGAACGCGACGCGGCGCGGCAGGATGTCCGCCAGGTCGCCGGAACGCGCCTGCCGAGGCTCGACCTCGGCTTCAGCGTGAGCAGCGGCGCTATCGACTCCTACAAGACAGCCATACCCGGCCAGAGCATCGACTACGCCTATCCGCCGGTTGGTCGCCAGCTCGAAAACGGCATCGACCACGCCATTTCGCTCAATCTCTCGTGGACGCTCTTCGACGGCTTCACGACGCGCTACAATGTCGAGACGGCCAAAGTTGCCAGCCGTAACCGGCAGCTCGACTATGAGGAGCTGAAGGATGGCATCGAGATCGACCTGAAGCAGGTGGCCGGTGATTACCGGGCGGCATTCAGCCGGATCGAGTCGGCGCGGGAGAGCCTGAAAGCTTCGGAATCGGCGGCTCAGGGCATCATGCGCAAGTACGATCTCGGCGCTTCGAGCTTCGTCGAACTCAGCTCGGCGAGAGCGGCGCTCTTCAACGCCCGCTCGACTCTCACCCAGGCGTTCTACAATCTGGCGCTGCAAAAGGCGCTGCTCGACTACACCAGCGGCGTCGGCATCACGAACGGCAACGCATCATCATCTCACTGATTTATGGCTAAAAAACAACGCTCGGGAAAGCTTCGCCTCATCATCATTATCGCCGTCGCGCTCATCGCCATCGGCGGCTCGCTCATCGTCTGGCTGAAAACGCGGGAAAAGGCGGTCGAGATCACCACCGAAAAGGTGTTCCGCAAGGAGGTGGTGCACACCGTCACGGCGACCGGCAAGATCGAGCCGGAGACCGAGGTGGCCATGTCTCCCGACGTCTCGGGCGAGATCATCGAGCTGCCTGTCGTGGAGGGGCAGGAGGTGAAAGTCGGCCAGTTGCTTTTCAGGATTCAGCCCGACATCTACGTCAACCAGGTGAAGCAGAGCGAGGCGCAGCTCAATCTCACCAGCGCGCAGAGCATGGAGGCAAAGGCGCGGATGCTCAAGTCGGAGGATGATTTCCGCAAAGCAGCCTTGCTCTATCAGGAGAAGCTGATTTCGCAGACCGACTGGCTCACGGCCAAAACCAACGCCGAAGCGAGCCGCGCCGCGTTCGAGGCGTCGCGCTTCGCCATCCAGCAGAACCGGAGCATGCTCGATCAGAACCAGGAGCGGCTCGGCAAAACCGTGGTCAGAGCGCCCATCGACGGCGCGATCGTGTCGCTGAAGAGCAAGTCCGGCGAGCGCGTCGTCGGCACGGGGCAGTTCCCCGGCACCGAGGTGCTTCGGCTCGCCAATCTGGACCGAATGCAGCTCGAAGTGGAGGTCAACGAAAACGACATCGTCAACGTGCGCGTGGGAAATCCGGTCACGGTGACGGTCGATGCCTTCGGCGACCGGAAGTTCACGGGCGAGGTGCGTGAAATCGCCAACTCGGCCACCACGCAGGCCGCCAACACCCAGGAGGAGGTGACCAACTTCGCCGTCAAGATCAGGATTCTCAACCACCAGCGCCTGCTCAAGCCCGGCATGAGCGGCACGGCGGAGATCGAGACCCAGCGCGTACCGAACGCGCTCGTCGTGCCGATCCAGAGCGTCACGATGCGCGACGCTTCCGGCAAAGGCCCCGGCTCGCCTACCGACTCGGCCAACGGCGACAAAGTGGTGCGGGTCTCCGAGACAACCCACCAAACCGGCGAAACCGAGGGGGTCTTCGTCATCGAGGCCAAGCGAGCACGATTCAGGAAAGTCAAAACCGGCACGACGGATAACACCCACATCATCGTGCTCTCCGGCCTGAAAGA
>JAAXWU010000104.1 GCA_013334855.1 Chlorobaculum sp.
CCGATGTCCATCAGGTCGAGGATGTCTTTTCTCTTTTTCTCGTTTTCAATTCCCCAGCTCATGGTGCTCTTGCGCTTTGCGGTTGAGAGAAGAAGAAATTCTTGCAGGACGAACAAGTCCTGTGGGATGTATAGGTCTTATAGGACTTATGATACTTATGGGAACAATCGCTCGACTGAGCGCTTATGCACCCTTGTAGCAATATAGTCTCTTTATTCAATAAGACCAGTTGTCGTGGCCAATATTCTCGCGGTTTGCATCTCGGAACGGGCCGGAAAAATTGGTTGGTAACGGGAGTTGAAAAACGTAAATTTCGGGCCAAAAATCGTTGCGGCAGGCTTTTTTCCGCCCATCGCAGCTCAAACCCACAAGGGTGTCGCCGGATTGCCGTTCATGTTTTTCCCGATGCCCGCAAGCTACTGATACCTATGAATTCACGAGAGATACGGCAGTCGTTCCTCGATTTTTTCGCCAGCAAGGAGCATCGCATAGTCCGCTCCGCGCCGGTCATTCCCGCTGAAGACCCGACTCTTCTGTTCACCAATGCGGGCATGAACCAGTTCAAGGATGTGTTTCTCGGCAAGGGTACGAGAGAGTACGTTCGCGCGGCGGATACGCAGAAGTGCATCCGCGCCTCGGGCAAGCACAATGACCTCGAAGATGTGGGGCGCGACACTTATCACCACACCTTTTTCGAGATGCTCGGCAACTGGTCGTTCGGCGACTATTATAAAAAGGAGGCGATAGGCTGGGCGTGGGAGCTGATGACGGATGTCTGGAAGCTGCCGAAAGAGCGCCTGTACGCAACGGTCTATCAGGACGACGACGAGAGCCTGGAACTATGGAAAAGTGAGACCGACATCGATCCGTCGCACATTCTGAAGTTCGGCAACAAGGACAACTTCTGGGAGATGGGCGAAACCGGCCCATGCGGCCCTTGCTCGGAGATTCATATCGATCTCACGCCCGACGGTTCGGGAGGCCCGCTCGTCAACGTTGGCGACCACCGGGTGATCGAGCTGTGGAACCTCGTCTTCATCCAGTACAACCGCCAGGCTGACGGCAGCCTCGAACCGCTGCCGCAGAAGCATGTCGATACCGGCATGGGCTTCGAGCGCGTGGCTGCCGTGTTGCAGGGTAAATCCTCGAACTACGATAGTGACGTCTTCGCGCCACTCTTCGACCGCATCACGGAGCTGACCGGCACGGTTTACACTGCCTCGCTCGACAGCCCGTCGGACATCGCCATGCGCGTCATCGCCGACCACTGCCGCACGCTCACCTTCGCCTTATCGGACGGCGCGATGCCGGGCAACGAGGGGCGTGGCTACGTGCTGCGCCGTATTTTGCGCCGCGCTGTGCGTTACGCAGGCACGCTCGGCTGCCATGAGCCAATCATGTACAAGATGGTCGAGGTGCTGGCGGGCACGATGGGCGAGGTCTTCCCGGAGCTGGAGAAGCAGCGGGCGACGGTCGAAAAGATCATCCGCGCCGAAGAGGAGAGCTTCCTTGCCACGCTTGGACGCGGCACCGAAATCTTCAACGAAGTGGTCGCGGGCATGAAAACCGCCGGAAGCACAACCATCTCCGGCGCGGACGCCTTCCGGCTCTACGACACCTTCGGCTTCCCGCTCGACCTGACGCGCCTGATGGCCGCCGAAGTCGGCCTTGGCATCGACGAGGAGGGTTTCGAGCACTGCATGACCGAGCAGAAAACCCGCGCCCGCATGGACCGCAAGGACAAGATGCAGGCGCAGGATGACGGCGGCGAGTGGCGGCGGTTCGCCGAAGAGCAGCCGACTGTGTTTGTCGGCTACGAGACGCTCGAAACGGCGGCATCGCTTGTCGCCGTCCGGGTCAGCGGGGACAAACTTCTCGTGGTGCTCGACCGTACGCCCTTCTACGCCGAAAGCGGAGGCCAGACTGGCGACCACGGTACGCTCGAAACCGCCGGATACTTTCTCGATGTCGCCGACACGCGCAAGGATGGCGAGCAGATCGTCCACCTCGTCACCTCGGCGCACGACAAGGTGCGCGACTGCGCCATAACGCCCGCCGACGTACGCTTCGATGGCTTGGTTGCCGTCGAAGCCGCCGTTGACCGCAGCCGCCGCGTCGCCACCGAGCGCAACCACACGGCGACGCACCTGCTCCACGCCGCATTGCGCAAGGTGCTTGGCGAGCATGTGCAGCAGAAAGGCTCGCTGGTCACGCCTGAGCGGCTGCGCTTCGACTTCAGCCACTTCTCGAAAGTCAGCGCCGGGGAGCTGGAGCAGGTCGAGCACGAGGTCAACGCCGAGATTCGCAAGGCGGCGGGCGTCACCAAACACGCCGACGTGCCCTACGAAGAGGCGCTCTCGCTTGGTGCGCTTGCCTTCTTCGGCGACAAATATGCCGACCGCGTGCGCGTTATCGAAGTACCGGGCATCTCCATCGAACTGTGCGGCGGCACTCACGTGGGCAACATTGGCCAGATCGGCATTGTCAAAATCGTCAGCGAAGCATCGGTTGCCTCGGGCATCCGCCGCATCGAGGCGGTCACCGGCCAGGCTGCCGAAGCGCTGCTCTGGAACGAGTACCGCGAGCTGCACGAGATCCGGCAGCTCCTGAAGCTCAAGGCGGACGAAGAGGCCTCGCCGAAAATCCGGGAGCTGCTCGACGAGAAAAAGGCGCTCGACAAGCAGCTTCAAGAGAGCCGCCTGGCCGGATTGCTCGACCGCCTGTCGGCCTCGCTCGTCGGAGGCGAGGAGATCGCCGGATGCCGCGTCATGACCGAGCGACTCGACGGCGTCGGCGCGGACGAGCTTCGCCAGGCGGCGGTGGCGCTACGCGAGCGCGTACCCTGCGCGGTTGGCCTGCTGTGTAGCGTGGCCGACGGCAAGGTGTCGCTGGTCGGCTTTGCGTCGGACGAGGCGGTCAAATCGCTGAAGCTCGATGCGGGCAAACTGGTGCGCGAAGCCGCGGTCTGCGTCAAGGGCGGCGGCGGCGGCAAGCCCGAACTGGCAACCGCAGGCGGCAAGGAGCCTGCCGGAATGGACAAGGCCATCGAGACATTCGTCGCCTCGGTCAAGTCTGCATTGCAGTGATAATGGATAGTAACAGATTGATTTCATGCTGATTTTTGACTGTTTTTTCGGACGATGTGAAAAACCCTCGTGCGATGGTTGCGGCCTGATGCCAGTGCGCAATCTGCGGCGGGCGCTCAAGTCGCGCTCGATGAATAAAAAAGATGACTCGTTCGTCGAACCGGACGAGTCATGGAAAAAAGCGGTGGACGCGACGCTTGCCGGAAAGTCCCCGGCAGCCAGCAAGGCATCGGCCAAGCGCAAAAAGCGCCTGCTCGTTCCGCGCGAAAAGATTCCGTGGTACCCGATCATCAAGCCGGAGCTTTGCAACGGCTGCGGTGACTGCAAGGTGCTCTGCAAACCCGGCGTCTTCGAACTTGGCGAACCCGACCCGACCGGCATTCACCGCCCCAAACTCGTGGTCGGTCACCCCATGAACTGCCTCGTCCTCTGCGACCGCTGCGTACCCATCTGCACATCGGGCGCGATTGTCCTGCCCAAAAAGGAGGAGTTCGAGAAGTACGTGGAGTATCTCGATTAATTGATAGTGGATAATTAATAATGGGGATTGGTATGAGGAAACGACTGCTTGCGCCGAGGGAGGAGATTCCCTGGCATCCCGCCATCGATGCGGAGATATGCAACGGCTGCGAAGCCTGCGCCGAATTCTGCCGCCCCGGAGTGTTCGCGCCCGGCCCACCAGAACCGGACGCCGTGGTGGTGAAACGTCCAAAAATGCAGGTGGCCAGTCCCTACAACTGCCTCGTCCTCTGCACCCGCTGCGAGCCGGTCTGCCCCTCCGGCGCGATCACCCTGCCCGATCCACAGGAGTTCGAGAAGTATGTGGAGTACGTGGAATAGCGAAAAAAGATTATGGATGAAATGGACGAAGTGGACAATATGAGGAAATGACGTTGCGTTACCGGTTTTTTTTCTTATTGCCGATTTCCACTCAGTCCATCCCGTCCATTCACTCTCCGTTACACCGCCAGCGAATCCCTGTCGCGGAAGCCCATCAGGTAGAGAATCGCGTCGAGGCCCAGCGTCGAAATAGACTGCCGTGCTGTTTCGCGCACGATCGGTTTGGCCCGGAAGGCGATGCCGAGTCCGGCCTTGCCGAGCATCGGCAGGTCGTTAGCTCCGTCGCCGACCGCCACGGTCTGTTCGAGGCGGATGTGCTCCGTAGCGGCGATCTGCTGGAGCAGCTCGGCTTTTCGCTTACCATCCACCACCTGGCCGATCACTTGGCCGGTCATTCTGCCCTCCACGATCTTCAGCTCATTGGCGAAAACGTAGTCGATGTTGAGCTTTTTCTGCAAGTAGTGGCCAAAGTAGGTGAAGCCGCCGGAGAGGATGGCGGTTTTGAAGCCGAGTCGGTGCAGGTTATAGAACAGAAGCTCAGCGCCTTCGGTCAGTTGTAGCCGCTCGGCCACCTTTTGCAGCGTCGATTCATCCAGACCCGCCAGCGTCGCCACCCGTTGCTTCAGGCTCTCGGTGAAATCGAGTTCGCCACGCATCGCCTGCTCGGTGATTGCCGAGACCAGCTCGCCCGATCCGGCCTCTTTGGCCAGTTCGTCGATCACCTCTGACGTAATCAGCGTCGAGTCCATGTCGAACACCACGAGCCGCCGGGTGCGTCGGAAGATGTTGTCCTCCTGGAAGGCGATGTCCACGCCAAGACTGTCGGTGATGTCAAGCATTTCGACCCGGAACTGCTCCTCATTGGCAGGCGCACCCCTGAGCGAAAACTCGACGCACGCCTTGGCTCTGCCGGGATCGCGCTCGTCTTCGAGCGGCATTCGCCCGGAGAGGCGGCTGATGGTGTCGATGTTGAGGCCATGGTTCGAAACGAGCGTCGTAACCTTTTCGAGGTGCTCTGACGTAATTTTCCGGCCAAGCAGTGAAAGCAGATAGCGTGGTTTGCCCTGTTCGCCGACCCATTTGTGGTAGTCGCGTGTGGTGACGGGCGAGAAATCTATCTCGATGCCGAGGGTGTGCGCCGTGTAAAGCAGGTCTTTGAGGATCGGCGCGGAGGTGGACTCCTTCGGCACTTCGATGAGCATTCCGAGCGAAAGGTGGTTGTGAATGACCGACTGCCCAATGTCGAGCACCTGAATGCGGTACTTCTTCAGGACACAGGTAATTTTCGACATCAGGCCCGGCTTGTCCGACCCTGATATGGTGATAAGCAGCAGTTCGCGCATGTGCTATAGGTGTCATTTATCCCTCCTGGATGGAGGTCAGAGGCAACCCACTGCCTCATACTAATGTTATGATTCCGCCCGATTATCGGGAAAAACTCCGGTAAAGATAGCGTTGTTTCGGCAACCGTCAAAAGAGGGGGGACGGACAGCGGAGTTGATCTGTCCTAAAACAGCATCCATCATCATCTTGACCCTTTTTCAGGAAAGGCCGCATCAACCCATTCCTACAGCCGTCCGATGATTGACAGGAGTTTGAGCCACCAGACCATCCAGACAGCTTCAATAATATTTTTTCGTGTCATCTTTGACTTTCCAACGCTTCTGTCTACAAATACGATAGGCACCTCATGGATAACAAATCCCTTTTTCCATACGCGGAAATCTATTTCGATCTGAAACGAGTAGCCCTGTGAATGAACCCTATCGAGCGCTATTGCTCGAAGCGCCTTTGCGCTGATGCACTTGAATCCGCTGGTTGGATCGAATACTGGCATACCTGTGATCAATCTTGTATAAATGCTGGCAGTTTTCGAAAGAATGAGCCTCGACAGTGGCCAGTTGACAACATTGACCGTGTGGTTCATGTACCTCGATCCAATTACCATATCGGCTTCAGCCATACCGCTGATCAGTGATGCTATCATGGCTGGATCATGCGAAAAATCGGCATCCATTTCTACGACGTGCTCATATCCGAGATCGAGCGCACAACGGAATCCCAACAGATAAGCCGTGCCAAGTCCCAACTTCGAAGGCCTGGACAAAAGCTTCACGCGCCGCTCTTTATCCATGATCGCCTTGACGATTTCGGCAGTTCCATCGGGCGAGTTGTCATCGATAACAAGAAGATCGATACCCGTCTGATAACGGTCGAGAATGCTCTCGATAAGCGGTCTGATGTTCTCGGCTTCGTTGTAAGTTGGTATAATAATGAGAGTTCTCGCTCTAACCGTTTCGCCCTTCACTGTCCTTCCTGCTTGATCGTTTTTAGTGTTTTTCCCCAAAAGAAGCTGATCCCAAATAAAAAAAGCACTGCCTTTTTACAAAGCAATGCTTTTTTCTGTTATTCCGTATCTGAATTCAGATTCTTACTACCTGACTTCGCGATGGAAACGATGCAGGAAGCGAAGATCGAAATCGAGCCTTTCTGGAGGCGTGTATGAGAAATCGAGCACTTCGCCATCCGGCTGCACTTCAATAAGCGCGCCTGACGGGCACTCATCACCCGAGAAACAGGCAGAGCACGAAATGCAAGCCACCTGATCGATGTAGCATCTGAAGCCGCCCTCCTGCACGTCACCGTAAAACTTGTATCCGATGGCATTGACCTTTGGCGGACATTTGTCGAGACACAGGCCACAACCGACACAGAGGTTCTCGATAATGAAGTAGTGCTTTTTGGCTCTGGGAGCCGCTTTTGCAACTGGAGCGCCTGGAGCGGCCTTCGCTGCTGGTGCTGCTGGAGCAGCTGGTGCCCCTTTTGGCGCTGGAGCACCTTTAGCTGCCGGTGCGCCCTTTGCCGCAGGTGCTGCCGGTTTCGGCGGCGGCGCGGCTTTCGGCTTCACGTATGGGAGCGCGGACTCCTGACGAACGCCCGAACGTCCAAGAGTTACGTCGAGCGAAGCAAGCCTGGGCTTGCCGGATTGCTTTGCCGCCGGTGCTCCGCCTTTGGCGGCTGGCGCAGCCGTCTTGGGAACAGCAGGCCCTTTTGGTGCAGCGGGAGCACCGCCCTTGGGTGCTGCCGGAGCGCCTTTCGGTGCTACCTTCGCGCCCGGTGCAGA
>JAAXWU010000222.1 GCA_013334855.1 Chlorobaculum sp.
CTGTTCGGCCATAAAATCCGCACCAAAACCAGCGCCCAGATCATCGCCGAGCTGAACGGCATCCGGCAGCATAACTGGCTTGACAGCATCTTTTTCGTGGATGACAACTTCATCGCTCACCGGTCGTATCTGAAAAAGGAGCTGCTGCCCGCGCTGATCGCCTGGCGGGAGGCCAACGGTGTGACGACAAAGTTCTACACCGAGTGTTCGATCAATCTGGCCGACGATGACGAGCTGATGGCGCTGATGGTGAGGGCCGGATTCAATCAGGTGTTCATCGGCATCGAAACGCCGGAGGACACCGCATTGCAGGCCTGCGGCAAGCAGCACAACACCTCACGCGACATGCTCGATAACGTCCGGCGAATCCAGCGTGCGGGCCTTGAGGTGCAGGGCGGCTTCATCGTCGGCTTCGACAGCGACACGCCCTCGATCTTCCAGAAGCAGATCGAGTTCATCCAGAAGAGCGGCATCGTCACTGCGATGGTCGGCATCCTGCAAGCGCTGCCCGGCACGAAGCTCTACGAGCGCCTGAGCAGCGAAGGACGCCTGCTTCCCCATTCGAGCGGCGACAACGCCGACAGCAACACCAACATCATCCCGATGATGGACCCGGAACTCCTTCGCAAGGGATACCGCGAGATGATGAACCACCTCTACGCTCCAAAATTTTACTACCAGCGCATCCGCACGCTGCTGAAAGAGTACGAGGTTCCAAAACTCAAAAGCCGTTTCAGGATGAGCCAGCTCATGGCCTTCCTGCGCTCGACGGTCATACTCGGCGTCATCGGACGGGAGCGCTTCCACTACTGGCGAATGCTCGCCTGGACGGCCATCAATCGCCAGCAGGCGCTGCCTCTGGCCGTCACGCTCGCCATTTACGGCCACCATTTCCGCAAGGTCTGCGCCCTGCACCTGAAAGAGCGGGAGTATGGCGGCGCGTGAATCTCATGTCGCCAAAATTTGTATGTTCAAACAATAAAGAGTAATATCAGATTTCTGGACAACGGTTGGGCCAGAGGCTTTCAAGTGATTTGTGCTTTTGATTATTTGGCAGCTATTCTCTACATCTCAAAGCACTAAGACCTTGAACAAACATGAATATCTACATCGGCAATCTCAATTACGATATCTCTGAAGCAGAACTGAGCGCTGCGTTCGGCGAATTTGGAACCGTTTCCAAGTCGAACGTCATCATCGACAAGTTCACAGGCCGCTCGAAAGGGTTTGGTTTTGTTGAAATGCCCAACGATGCCGAAGCCAACGAGGCAATCTCCAAGCTGAACGAAAGCGACCTGAAAGGCAGAAAAATCAGGGTGAACGAGGCCAAACCGCGCGAAGATCGCCCGGCTCCCCGCGCCAGGTACTGATCCGCGTCCCATAGACAGTGTAAAGCCGTAGCGACAAACTGCGGCTTTTTTTTGTCCTTTTTTAGATTCGTCCGGCGCAAAATGGCACCGGGCATCGACTCATTTTGCGATGTTGGGGTAACGCTCGGGATGCTCGATGATCTCGTCGGTGAGATCGACATCGATATCGGGCCAGTAATAATGGCCGGGCGAAGGTTCTTCGACCCGCAAAATCGCGCTCACCGGCAGCTCTCTGAACCACGGAAAATGCTCGTAGGGCATGAACAACTCCCGACCGTGCGCCAGAAGCCAGAGACCATGACCGGAGATGTTCGTCACTTCAACTGTTGAAATACCGTCGTGATCCATCTGTTTATGGATTTTTATTCAATCTATGCAAAGAGCTGAATAAATTTCGCAGCCATCGCTGTCTCCGATTTCGATTTCGAAAAAGAATCGGCAAGGGAACAAGATACCGCGCGTCGCTCTTTGCCCGCAACGCTCATCGCCCTATTACTCCGTCCTTTATAAGTCTCAACCATCTTTGAAGCATATCTTTTTCCTCATGTCATTCTGATCCCGACTTGTTGGGAGAAGAATCCATAACTCTTTGTTTTATAATAAGATGGATTCTTCATTACGCTTCGCTCCATTCAGAATGACAGGCACTTTTCTGCATCTCTTTGCCATTTATTGTTACCGGATTAATAACTTGCTGCACGCTGTTCCATAACCATCCCCTGCATCATGATCGCCGAG
>JAAXWU010000223.1 GCA_013334855.1 Chlorobaculum sp.
TTGTCGACGATGATGTTCCCTCGCGCGGACACAGAACAACCCTGCTCAACGGCCTCCTCAATCAGGTCGGCGTCGCCGCAGGGACTCATCGACGCTATGAAGCCATGTGCGTCATGGATTTCGCGGCCAAATACACCACGAAATATATCACCAAACAGCCTTAAGCGTCTCGCGCTCATGCCGTTGCACGCTGCTCACCAACTCACGGGCGAAATCGCGCCTCCGGAATTGCACCCGTGAGTTGAGATGCTGACGGAAAAGGGGGGAATCGAATCCCGCCTTTTCCCGCTGAACGCCATCGACGAGCTTGTCGCCAACCCTACTTCCCGCAACACTGCTTGAACTTCTTGCCGCTGCCGCACGGGCACGGGTCGTTGCGCCCGACGCGCTGCTGCGACCTCTTCGTCCCTCCGGGGGCGTTCTTTGCCAGATACTCTTTGCGCCACAGCTCCCAGAAATCCTGTAGATCGAGCACGCACGCATACAACTGATCGATCAACCCCTCCCTGATCTCCTTTTTCCTCGCCTCGTCGATGTCGATCTCTTTATCATTTACTCCCGACATGACAATAAAGGGTAGCAGCATCTTGTAGCCTTCTTCGTCAGCAAACGTTCGCTCCCAAACCTCCTCGTCGATCATGGCTCCAAACATGAAGCCTATGGACCATTCTGTTGCGGCCCGCATCATCTCATCGGGGGAATCGATCTCGAAAATCTCGAACAATGGCGCATAGTCGGCGCTCTCACCCGTCAACTGACTCAACACCGAATTCATGTACATGAACAACCGCCCCATACCTTTTTCCGCCTGCGGTGCCGACGAGAAATTCGGCTGATGGCCACTGCCCGACATATCCCAAACCATCGGAAGCCAGGTGCTCGGCATAATCGCGACGGGATGGATCGCCAGCGCCGCGAAAAAACCGTCGAGCGTGAAAATCGACATGGTGCTTTCAGGCACCACATCCGATACGAGAAAATCCAGAAGATCGTATATCAGCGCCATCTCCTCATCCATCTCTTCAGACTCCGAACCGCTCATGTGGCTCGTGTACAGGTTCGCAATCCGCTCATTGAAAACGCTGCAATCGAACGCTTCAGGATCGAACTCCTCGCCGAGCAGATCGACCGCCTCGTCATGCCCGACGGCATCGAGGTCATTGAACTGTTCGAGCAGAGCGAGATAGCCCGGCACGCCGCCGCAATTTTCCGGAGGACACGCGCCCTGGCCTTCAAGACACCTGAACTGTTCAGCCTCCGACTCGAACTCTGCCTCCGACACCGCCTCGAGTACAATCTCATGCACCCAGTCATCGCCGAAATCGTAGATGTACAGGCACCGGTCGCCCGGCTCGCCGACAAGGTCTGTCAGGAGGTACTGCCCTTCATCCAGCATGCCCGACTCTGGATCGACCTCATCGACAATGCCATATCGTTTCCGGTCAGCCGACACAAACTCATGCAGATGAGCGTTCTCCCACCCCATCGCCATCTGAAGCACAATGTGAATCAGAGGCAAATCAGCATCTTCCGGCACCCGAATCCGCCGCCAGACCACCGGCTCAGCCCCCAACAGCGACACTCGAAGCTCAAAAACAGTCATTGTACCTTTTCCTATGTTTGTTTGAAAACCCGGATTCGATCCGGTCTTGACGCCAATATAACCAATAAAACCTCGCTCAGTCGCCGTGCAAGCCCTCGCTCTGATGAACCATCATGAACTGAGCCCCAATTTTCAGGCAGAAGTTTAAGGTGGTAGCTTGCTCAAAAAAGGAGAAAGTCAATGAGTACCAAGAAACGCAAGATTTTCAGCAGTGACTTCAAGGCCAAGGTGGCGCTTGAGGCTATTCAGGGCGTGAAAACCCTGTGACCTTCCCCCGAAAAACGAGACCACTTGGTTGTGGAAAAAATGAATAATAAACTCAACCAAGGAGGATGCACGCATGAAAAGCAAGCGGTACAGCACAGAACAGATCATCGTCATCCTGAAAGAGGCTGAGTCCGGTCTGCCGGTCAAGGAACTCTGCCGCAAGTATGGCATCAGCGACGCAACGATGTATAACTGGAATTCGAAGTACGGAGGTCTAACCGTCAGCGATGCGCATCAA
>JAAXWU010000105.1 GCA_013334855.1 Chlorobaculum sp.
TGGTGTAGCGTTTTTCGCCGATAACGCGCCGGAGGCTTCTCGACGGGCGGAAATCGTCGAGCGGCACCACGGCCCGCTGGTAGGGCTGGCACCAGCTCACCGTCCCCTCGCGGGAGTCGGCCATCGGGAAAAAGCCGTGCCGGTAGGCGCGAAGCACATCCTCGACTCGTATCATACGGTACTGCCTTGTGATGCGTTACTCTTGCGCCCGCAATTTTTCCGGCGTCACCAGCAATTCATCGACCCGCCGTTTCGGCACGTGATGGATGCTGTGCTCGTCGCGCCAGTAGCGGATGTCGCCTCCCGGCTCGATCTGGTCGATGACGACCGTCTCGGCGGGCTTGCCGAGCACGATCACCAGCAGCACCATCCACGCATCGGGAATGTCGAGCGAGGCCATGAGCCGCTCGCGCTCGATGGCGGCGACGATGCAGCCGCCAAGCTCCTTCTCCGCCGCGCCGAGCATGATGGTCTGCGCCGCGATGCCGCTGTCGCAAGCCGCGCCGGGGATGTCATCCTTCCGGCACAAAACGACGAGCGCGGCTGGCGGTCGCTCGCCCGGTTCGGGGCCGGGCCACTCCTTGAGATAGGCGGCCCACTTCAGGCAGGGAAACACCTTGTCGAGCATGTCAGCGCCCGTGACCGGCATGAATCGCAGCAACTGCTTGTTGGCTGCGGACGGCACGTAGCACGCCAGCTCGACCAGCTCGCGGAGCGTGGCCTCGCTCACCTCGAAAGACTCGTCGAAGCGCCGGATGCTGCGGCTCCGACTCACCAGCTCCCTGAACCTCATGGCCCCTCCTCCCCGCAACAGGAGTCCTTCCATGCCGCATCGGTAAAGACGCGCAGGTCGTCCCACCGCCCAGAGGCGATCCACTCGGCGATGTAATCGACGGTTCTGGCGTAATTGAGCGGTGTGCCCGGCGGCAGAGCGAGCCACTCCCTGAGCACCTCGCTGTCGAGCGTGTGCATCGCCATGCCTCGATTGAGTTCGACCATCGCCAGCGCGTTGGACTCCTGCTCGATCTGGCCGTCGAGCGGACGGAGCAGCATCTTCTTGCCGACATGCAGCGCCTCACCCGGCAGCTCGAACCCCGCGTTGCAGACCACGCCGCTGCACTCCATGAGATCACGCAAAAACCCTTCCCGCGAATAGGCGCGGAACGAGAGATGCCCGTCGTCGCGATCCTCGGTCACCTTACCGTAGATGAAAAAGCGGTAAGCGTCGAACGGGCGAAGAAATTCATCGATATCCTCGACCTCCTCGAACGGCAGGTAAACGAGAATCTTCTGCGGATCCACTTTGGGGCGAACGGTGCGAAAGAGAGTGTCGGGAATGACCGGCGGGAAGATCGGCTGGTTGAAATGATCCCAGTGCAGACCGGCGTTGTACCGCGCCGGCGCAAAGTTGAGCAGGGTGTACTTTTCGAACAGGCTGCCCCGCGCCATCGGAATATGGAACGGAAAAGCGTACTGGTGGCCGAATCCGACGCTCACCAGACCCTTGATTCGCGCCGCCATCGAAGTGACCGGCTCGAAATCGGTGATCACCAGATCGACTCCGGCGGTGTCGAGCGTCAGGACATCGGCCCAGAGGCTGACGAAATCGAGCTGAAACATCGTCTCGACGTAGTTCATCTTTCCCTTGCGCGTCACGAGGGTGAACCCCTTGACCACCTTGTACGGAGCGAAAACCTCGATTTCACGAAGCTCCTCCTCCTTTCTGCCGCTGATGACAACCTGAACCTCGTGACCATCCGCCTTGAGCTTTTTGACCAGCTCCCGACTTCTGCTGATATGGCCGTTGCCGGTTCCCTGAACGCCGAAAAGGATCTTCATGCACTGCGTTGTTTAATGCCTTTCACCGGAGATACTGCGCTTGTACACAGCTCCGACTTCGAATGTCAGTAGCTTAAAATTACAATTATTACGGAAATATAGAACATCGTCTCGATGCCGTAACGCCATTGATGCGCAAATTGACTGAAGATATGAGAGAAATGGAGAAAAGTGTAAGTTTACGAGAGTCCGGCCCGAACGACGCCGAAGCCTATACTTTACTGACAAGCCTGTTTTTCGATGGAAATCAAGACCGACATTCTTTTTGGCGACTGCAAGGAGGTTCTGAAAACGCTGCCGGACAATTCGGTGGATCTCGTCTTCACCTCGCCGCCTTACGCCGACCAGCGGAAAAAGACCTACGGCGGCATCCATCCCGACCAGTACGTCGAATGGTTCCTGCCAATATCCGCCGAGCTGAAGCGGGTGCTCAAACCCTCCGGCACCTTCATCCTCAATATCAAGGAGAAGGTGGTCAACGGCGAGCGCAGCACCTACGTGATGGAACTGATCCTCGAAATGCGGCGTCGGCAGGGGTGGCTCTGGACCGAGGAGTTCATCTGGCACAAGAAAAACTGCTACCCCGGCAAATGGCCCAACCGGTTCAGAGATTCGTGGGAGCGGCTCCTCCAGTTCAACAAGGAGCGGCACTTCTCGATGTACCAGGAGGCGGTGATGGTGCCGATGGGCGACTGGTCGAAAACGCGCCTCAAGAATCTCAGCGAGACGGACAAAACTCGCGACGAGTCGAAAGTTGGCAGCGGCTTCGGCAAGAACATCTCCAACTGGCTCCGGCGCGACATGGCCTATCCCGCCAACGTGCTGCACCTGGCCACCGAGTGCAACAACAAAAACCACAGCGCGGCCTTTCCCGAAGGTTTGCCCGAATGGTTCATCAAACTCTTCACCAAAGAGGGCGACACTGTGCTCGATCCTTTCATGGGTTCCGGCACTACCAACTTCGTCGCCCAGCGGATGCGGCGCAACTCCATCGGCATCGAAATCATGCCGGAATATTGCGAGATGGTTGAAAAAGAACTAAGGCCGGTAGAACTCTATCTGCTTGAAAACAAGGACAGTTATGCCCCAACTGAACCTCAGCGACGTATCGACTTACGTTGAAAACAACATTGGCGTTTTTCACCAGAAAAGAATCGCCAGCCTCGACAGCCTGAAACTGTCCAAAGTGCTGGGGAGGAAAAACCCTTACCTCTTCAAAGCCAAGTATGTTCTGACGGCTGAACAGATCGTCAGAGGGCTTGTCGATGCCCACATCTCCTCGAACGAGGAGACCGTTTTCGGAGACTGGCTTGAAGGGCTGGCCATTTTCATCAATGCGAAAGTTTTCAGTGGCAGGAAATCGGGCATTCCAGGCATCGATCTCGAATTCGACCGTGATGGCTGCCGCTACATCGTCAACATCAAATCCGGCCCGAACTGGGGAAACAGCAGTCAAATCAAAAAGATGATAGCGGATTTCAGGTCTGCGCAAAAGACGCTTCGCACCAGCAATTCCGGAATTCAGGTGGTCGCAGTCAACGGCTGCTGCTACGGGAGGGACAAAAATCCCGACAAGGGCGACTACTTCAAGTATTGCGGGCAGGATTTCTGGGCCTTCATTTCGGGAGAACACGATCTCTACACGGAAATCATCGAGCCGCTCGGACACAAAGCGCAGGAAAAAAACGAGGAGTTCCAGCAATCCTACGCGCAAATGCTCAACCGCTTCACGCTGGAGTTCGGCAACGAATATTGCGACATGAACGGAGCTATCGACTGGCCAAAGCTCGTGCGCTTCAACTCGTCGGCAGGGCGCGGGTGAGGTGCAGTGCGGACGCTGTGGACGGAGAATGAGCCGGGAGAGGAATCTCGGCTCGTCACACCAGCTTCAAATTCGCGTATTGCACCATCAGCGTTTTTTCTCCGGCGGTGCGGAAGTTGATCTTTACCTTCTGCTTCGCGCCGCTGCCTTGTACTTCGAGCACCACGCCGGGGCCGAAGATGGCGTGTTGCACCTTCGCGCCGACACGGAAGGCGCTTTTGGCCGCGCCGGTGGGCGACGCCGATCCTGCGGGCTTCACCGCCAGAGTCGGGGCGACGGGGCGCGTGGGGTTGGCGAGCGAGGAGCCGAAGACCGGGCGTCCGGCCATCGCTGAGGCGGCGACCTTTTTCGGGCTTTCGGAGAGCTTCCGGCCTCCCTCGGTGACGACGATGTCGGGGTCGATCTCGTTGATAAAGGTCGAGCGCAGGCACATCTGCGGCTGGCCGTACATGTAGCGGCTCTGAGCCCACGACAGGAAGAGCTTTTCGCGGGCGCGGGTGATCGCCACGTAGAAGAGCCGCCGCTCCTCCTCGATCTCGCTCGGCTCGTAGCTGTTGAGCGGGAACAACTTCTCCTCCATGCCGGTGACGAAAACCACCGGAAATTCAAGCCCCTTGGCGGCGTGCACCGTCATGAGCGAGACGTAGTTGTCCGACTCCTGCGTTTCGTCGTAGTCCGAGGCGAGCGAGATGGTCGAGAGGAAGTCGCCGAGCGTGGCCGACGACGGATTGTGATCGGCGAAGTCCCGCGTCATGGAGAGCAGCTCCTGCAGGTTCTCGTGCCGGGCGAGCGACTCCGGGGTGTTCTCCTCCTTGAGCAGCGAGAGCAGGCCGGTCGTGTCGTAGAGCATCGAGAGCACGTCGTAGGCCGTGCCCGCTTCGGCCTGCTTGCGCATCGCCTCGATGAGGCTCGCGAACTGCGCAAGTGCGCTGACCAGCCGCGCCTGGAATCCACCTTCGCCCGCGCGCTTCACCGCGTCGTAGAGCGAAATATTCTGCTCCTCGGCGAACTCCTTCAACTTGTTGATGCTCACGTCGCCGATCTTGCGCGGCGGAAAGTTGATCACCCGCAGGAGCGACTCGCTGTCGCGGTCGTTCAGCACGAGCCGCATATAGGCCACGGCGTCCTTGATCTCCTTGCGCTTGTAGAACGAGACGCTGCCGAAAATCTTGTAGGGAATGCGGTTCTGGCGCATCACGTCTTCGATCACCCGCGACTGGGCGTTGGTGCGGTAGAAGATCGCGAAGGCGCGGTACTCGGCCCCGTTGGCAAGGCGAATCGAGCGGATGCTGTCGCCCACCTTTTCGGCCTCGCGCCGCTCGTTGTACGCCTCGATGAGCGTGATTGGCTCGCCCGTGCCCGCGTTGGCCACCAGCTCCTTTTTGATCTGGCGCTGGTTGCGGCTGATGACGTTGTTGGCCGCCTGCAAAATCGTCTTGGTGCTGCGGTAGTTATCGACCAGCTTGAACACCTGCGCGTCGCCATAGTCGTCGTTAAAGTTGAGCATGTTCGAGATGTCCGCCCCGCGCCACGAGTAGATCGACTGCGCGTCGTCGCCCACCACGAAAATATTGCGGTGTTTGGCGGCGATCATCTTCGCCACGAGGTACTGCACCCGGTTGGTGTCCTGATACTCGTCGATGAGCAGGTAGCGGAAGTACTCCTGCAATTGTTCGAGGACGGGCGGATGTTCGGTGAACAACTCGATGGGCTTGATGAGCAGGTCGTCGAAGTCGAGCGCGTTGTTCTCGCGCAGCCGCTGCACGTAGCGTTCATAGACCAGCGCAATTTTCTGGTACTGGTCGTCGATTGCCTTGCGATGGAACTCCGGCGGGAGGATGAAGTTGTTCTTCGACTTGCTGATGGTCGAGTGCACCAGGTTCACCGGCAGCGATTCGGGCGAGAGGTTCAGCTCCTTCATGCACTGCTTGATGAGGCTCTTGCTGTCGTCGGCGTCGAAGATCGAGAAGTTGCGGTCGTAGCCGATCAGGTGGATGTAGCTGCGAAGCAGACGCGCAAAGACCGAGTGGAAGGTGCCGATCCAGAGGCTTGAGGAGCTGCCCTGTTCGAGGATGCCGTCGATGCGGTGGCGCATCTCGCCCGCCGCCTTGTTGGTAAACGTCAGTGCGAGAATGTTTTGCGGCGAAACCCGTTGGTTGCGGATGAGGTGCGCGATGCGGAAGGTGATGACTCGCGTCTTGCCCGAACCCGCGCCCGCAAGCACCATCACGGGGCCTTCGGTAGCGAGGACGGCCTGGCGCTGGACGTCGTTGAGTTCCCGGAGAAAATCTGTCAAAGCTGCTCAAAATTACAGGTTAGCGGCTCGCGCTCCCGACCGGGACACGGCAAGCCATCACAAAGCTCAGAAGAATTTCGCACATCCCGGCACGAATTACAAATACGGGGTGGGAGAAAGATTTGGGGGGGGGGGAGGGATGGGCGGGCGGAGTGGGATGGAGGCGGTGGGGGCGGATTAGGGGTTTTTGGAGGATAGGAGCTTATCGGTTATGCGCTTGATATTTCTTTCAGCGATCTGGAGCTGAATCCGCGCACCGATCCGCTTAAAAATATCACGAGCCTGCTGATACATTCGCAAAGCTTCATCTAGCTTGCCTTGCTGATAGTACACATTACCGATGTTGCCGAGAGCTGCTGCCTCGCCCAACGGGTTGCCAATCTTCCGATCTATTTCCAGCGCATCCTGATGCGATTGCAGCGCGGCTTCCAGCTTGCCTTGTTGACAGTACACAATACCGATGTTGCCGAGGACTTGTGCTTGGCCGAAAGGGCTGCCGATCTTCATGAAAATTTCAAGGGCCTGTTGATATGATTCCAGTGCAGCTTCCAGCTTGCCTTGTTGACAGTACACAATACCGATGTTGCCGAGAGTATCTGCCTCACCCAAAGGATTGCCGATCTTCCTGTCGATTTCAAGCGACTGCTGATGCGATTGCAGCGCGGCTTCCAGCTTGCCTTGTTGACAGTACACAATACCGATGTTGCCAAGAGCGTTTGCTTCACCCTGTTTTGCCTCAGCTGGAAGTGGAGAATCGGGTTTGGTGAGTTAGTTGGTTGATGGTGTCTGTTGTTGTCGAAATCTGTCTGGAAGCAAGGGGCGACCTCATTTCCAGTCTTTTTTGTTTACGAGC
>JAAXWU010000106.1 GCA_013334855.1 Chlorobaculum sp.
AGGCACCCCTTCGAGCAGGAGGTGACCGTTGGCGAGCAGGGCGATGAACACCTTGTCGATGACCCCGCTCTGGCCGATGATGGTCGTGGCCAGCACCTCCCGCGCCCGGTCGATGAATGCCGACTCCTCGGCGATCTGCCTGCCAAGAGACTCAAGTTCCGTTTCCTGTTTCATGGGTTGGTTGCGAATGTTCCAGTGGTTGCGATTCACCTCCCCGGCTTGAAAGCCGGGGCAACATGAATGTAAGAATTCTGAATGTCCGGCGGGTTGAAACCCGTCTGAATGCATGGATTGGAAATGCCCGCCAGACCGACACCACCATAATTATCCATTATCCATTGTCAATTATCAATTCCTCTTCACTCCTTGCGAAAGAGGCCATTGAAGCCGAACGCGAGAAGCGCGAGACCAGCAATCAGCGATAACCAGTTAAACAGAGTGCTTTGGCCCATACTGAGCATTCCGTAACCCGGCACGAAAAGCAGAATAATATCTGCCCCCAGCATAATGAGCACGGCTCTGAATAAACTCATCTTGCCGCGAGGTTTGCTATTGTTCTCCTCTTTCTTAGCTTTGGCCATTGCACATTTCCACTCTTGAGCATGAATATTTTAGGGATAGAAACCAGTTGCGACGAGACCTCGGCTGCCGTCCTTGGCGGCGGGAAGGTTCTCTCGAACGTCGTCAGTTCCCAGCGATGCCACACCGATTTTGGCGGCGTGGTGCCTGAACTGGCTTCACGGGAGCATGAGCGGCTGATCGTCTCGATTGTCGAGGCCGCCATAGACGAAGCAAATATAGCAAAAAATGACCTCGATGTCATAGCCGCCACCGCCGGGCCGGGGCTGATCGGCGCGGTGATGGTGGGCCTCTGCTTCGCCGAGGGGCTGGCGTGGGCGCTCGGCAAGCCCTTCGTGCCGGTCAACCACGTCGAGGCGCACATCTTCTCGCCCTTCATCAGCGACGAGGCCGGGCGCGGCGAGCCGAAGGGCGATTTCGTGTCGCTCACCGTCTCCGGCGGCCACACGCTGCTCTCGGTTGTCCGGCAGGATCTGAGCTACGAGGTGATCGGCCGCACCATCGACGACGCGGCGGGCGAGGCGTTCGACAAGACCGGCAAGATGCTCGGCCTCGGCTATCCCGCCGGGCCGGTGATCGACCGGCTCGCCCGCGACGGCGATCCCGGGTTCCACCGCTTCCCGCGGGCGCTCACCGCAAGTTCGCAAACCAGCAAGAGTTATCGTGGCAACTTCGACTTCAGCTTCTCCGGCCTGAAGACCTCCGTGCGCACCTGGCTCGAAGGTCACGATTCCGAATACGCCCGGCAGCATCTGGCTGACCTCGCCGCCTCCGTGCAGGAGGCCATCGTGGAGGTGCTGGTGGAGAAAAGCGTCGCCGCCGCGCTCCTGCACAAAACCGACGCCATCTCGCTGGCGGGCGGCGTGAGCGCCAACTCCGGCCTCCGCTCGGCGATGCAGGCGGCCTGCGACAAGCACGGCATCGCGCTCTTCGTCCCCGCGCTCGCCTACTCGACCGACAACGCCGCCATGATCGCCACGATGGCCCGGCTGATGATCGAGCGCGGCAAGTACCGGTTCGAGCCGAATTCGTACGGCGTCGCCCCCTTCGCCCGCTTCGAGGCGGCCAGAAAAGGGGTGCGTTGAAATAGTGCGGGAAATAGATTATCTTCGGATTCTAAAAAAGCGCCCGATCCGGCCCTGATTCCGCCGGAAAGGCAAGCTCCGAATACCAACCGCAAGCAACTGACCATGTCTGACACCATCCTTGCCCTGATGCTTTTCGCTCCGCCGACCGGAACCGGACCGGAACCGAATCCCTTCATCCAGCTCGTGCCGCTCGTCCTGATCTTCGTCGTCTTCTACTTCTTCATGATCCGTCCGCAGCAGAAAAAGCAGAAAGATCGCGAATCGTTGCTCAACGATATTAAACGCGGCGACAAAGTCGTCACCATCGGCGGTCTTCATGGCACCGTCGCCGGGATCGAAGCCGACAAGAAAACGGTTCTCGTTCAGGTTGCCGACAACGTCAAGCTCAAGTTCGAGCGCTCGGCTATCGCCAACATCGAAAAACAGGAAACCGGCGACAAGCTCGCCCCGAAGGAGTGAGAGAGATCGATGCAGGAAATACCCGCAATTCTGGTTCTTGAAAACGGTTCCATCTATCGCGGAACCGCATTCGGCCATACCGGCGAAGCTGCCGGTGAAGTGGTCTTCAACACCTCGCTGACCGGATACCAGGAGATTCTCACCGATCCCTCCTACACCGGGCAGATGGTGGTTATGACCTATCCGCTCATCGGAAACTACGGCATTACGCCGAACGACGACGAGTCGAAAAAAATCTGGGCCTCGGCGCTCATCGTACGCGAAGCGTCGAACGTCTACAGCAACTTCGAATCGACCCGCAGCCTCGACGAGACGCTCAAAGCGGCGGGCGTGATGGGACTCGCAGGCATCGACACCCGCAAGCTGGTTCGTGAGATCCGCCAGAAGGGGGCGATGCGCGGCGTGATTTCGACCGCGTCCGACGACGTCGAGGCGCTGAAAGCGCAGGCGGCGGCGATCCCCGAGATGACCGGCCTCGACCTGGTGCAGCTCGTCACGACCGACGAGAGCTACACGGTGGACAAAGCCGACGCGAAATATCACGTCGTCGCCTTCGACTACGGCATCAAGACCAACATCATCCGCCAGCTCAACGTCGAGGGGTGCAAGGTCACGGTGGTCAACGCAAAAACCACGGCAGCCGAAGTGCTCGCGCTGAATCCCGACGGCGTGTTCCTCTCCAACGGCCCCGGCGATCCCTTCGCTGTCACCTACGCTATCGACACCATCCGGGAGCTGACCGGCAAGGACAGCAAACTGCCGATCTTCGGCATCTGCCTCGGTCACCAGTTGCTCTCGCTCGCCTTCGGCGCGAAAACCTACAAGCTCAAGTTCGGCCACCACGGCGCGAACCATCCGGTCAAGAACCTGCTCGACAGCCGCATCGAGATCACCTCGCAGAACCACGGCTTCGCTGTCGACGTGGAGAGCCTGCCCGAAGCGCTCGAACTGACCCACAAAAATCTCTACGACCTGACCGTCGAGGGCATCCGCCACCGCGAGCTGCCCTGCTTCTCGGTGCAATACCACCCCGAAGCCGCCCCCGGCCCGCACGACTCGCACTACCTCTTCAAAGAGTTCACCGAACTGATGGAGAAGTCGAAGAACTGACCGCCGCGAAAGGTCACGGATTGATACTAAAAAAGCCAGAGCATGCAACACTCTGGCTTTTTTTATTGCGTGGATGCCCTTAAGAAAGTGTTCAACAATGCCATCAACATTGCCCGCCAAGCCGAGCGACAGGATTGCCGTCACTATCGAAGCAATCGGGACAGGTTCCCGGAAAGGCACAAATCAAGCGCCTCCTCATGTCCGGATTATCCTCAAATACCGTCATCCAGACACTCCAGTACCCTTTAGCTTCGGCAGTATCAATAATTTGATCTTTCATCAATGATGTATTGCATTGCGCAAGATTTTGCCTCGATCGTTGTGCAATATCCCAAGCTTCACGACGATTTCGCCATCGTCTGTCAGAAGCAGTGGGATTATTTAACGGTTGTTTATGTAGCCCTGTAAGTTCAATGGTATTTTGAGCTTTGAGCCTGAGATCGAGCTCGATTTCAAGAGCTGGATCGATCAATCCACCTTCCGAATATCGAAATGATCTGAATGTATTCTCACTATCCGGCCATAAATAGTCACCCAACTGTACCTCAGTATTTCCTTTTGTGGAGTTACAATTGACACAGGCAAGCAGAAAGTTATTCCAATCAAACTTGCGTTCAAGGTCATCGGTTGCTGCGCCCGGGGGTTTTATTGGTCTTTTATGCTCTACACTTAGAGCGGAATCGAGCTTCATTTCACAATACGAACAATATTGTCCCATTCGACGAATCAATTCTCCTCGAGCCTGTTGATATTCAGCGAATTGAATATCGTTTCCCTCCTCATCTACAGGTCGGGTACCTCTGACAACTGGACGCATCTATTTTTCCTCCGGTTTATTGGAGCACCCCAATCCGGCAGCAAGCCTTTCCATTTCAAGGAAAGCATGATAGGCAACGTTGTCACTGAATGGGGCAGATAGCTCATCGAGACGCTTTTTGATTTCCTTTTTTCTGGAAAAATCGGCACTTTTGGCTTCTTGCAAAATCATGTAATACTCTTTGGCAACCTCATACATTTTCTGGTAACGATCACTTCTTTGCGGCAATGACACCCCCATGACTGTTTCCACAATATCTTCAATGGAGCGATTGCTGAACGAATCCGCCGGAGGGGGTACTGCAAAACCGGTTATCTCATCACCAGAATCTTGCCTCCCCCATGATCGATTGAGATCGATAACTTCTCCTGGATCAAGCGATTGTAGAATAAAAGGTGAATGAGTGGTTGCAATAAACTGTAATGCAGGAAAGGCTTTTTGAAGGTCACGTACGACGCGACGCTGCCATTTGGGGTGGAGATGGAGGTCAATCTCGTCGATTAAAACAACACCGGTTCCTTTTTCAGCAGCATTCATGCCTTGATGAGGATTCAGGCGAGAAAGACGATGGGCAATATCGGCCACCATACCCAGCATGTTACGATAGCCATCACTCAGGTTATCAAACGGCATCAGGCCGGTTTTGCCAAAACGAATCATCAATTGATCATTCGCTACATCGTAATAAAAGTGATCGGCATCAGGGATACAGGTCATGACAGCGGTACGAACTACTTCCAGCGCAGGAATTCGCTTGCCTTGTTGCAAGGTGACCAGTTCAAGTTGTTTGAACCATTTTTTAAAAAGGTGATAATCCGACTGTGGATCAAGACAGTTACGATAACCAACCAGCTTCGATTCGGGCTTCCCTATCTCAACATCGCGATGGGTACGGCACAGCCGACAAACGCCATAATAAAGGAGCACAGGAAGGTCAACGTCTTCACCTTTGCTTATCTTTGTAAAATCCTCTGCGCCGGCATCTCTTAATTGTTTGGCTGAGCCTCCACGATCACCCGGATTACGTCTCCAGTCAATAATCTGTTCTCGAAAAATAGCCTGAGATTCAATGAAAACATCTTTTTGTGGTTCAAGGAATACCTGACCCTTTTTTACTGTAACGATAAATCTGACATCATCTTTTCCGAAGCCAGAACGCCCGGTAGAAATCTCTGCACGAAGCAAGTAGGTTCCCAAAAGAATCGCTAATGCGTCCAAAATTGATGTTTTCCCGGTAGCGTTATCACCGATAAGTACCGTGAACTCCGGATGAAACTGAAATACGGCTTCATCGAACTTTTTGAAATTATGAAGCCTGAGCCTGTTTATTCTCATGGTGCTGTCGTCTGTTTATCTGATCATAATCCGAAGATATCGAGTAAGCTGAACGTCGTTCCTGAAGCATTTGCTTGAGCAATGTTGCGGTTACGGTTTGCCTGTCGGCAAGAATCGTCTCCTTGTTCGCGTTGTCACATGCCTGCGTGATCTCGGCATGACTGAGCGATTCGGCGATTTTGACGGTAGCATCGGTCGCCATGCTCTTGGGTCGAAAAGAACCAAGTCGATTATCGATCAACCGTTCGATTTCAGCCTTTTCCGGCAGATGGTAATGCAACACGTCATCGAATCGTCGAAAAAGCGCCTGATCCAGAATTCGCGGATTGTTGGTTGCCGCAACGATCAGGCTGTCAGATTCGTCTCGCTCGATGAACTGCAAAAAGGCATTGAGCACCCGACGCATCTCGCCCACATCATTTTCGCGACTGCGCTCGCCGCCGATGGCGTCAAACTCATCGAAAAAGTAAACACCTCGACTTTCCGGCATGACCTCGAATATCTGCCGAAGTTTGGCGCTCGTTTCACCCATGAATTTAGTCACGATCTTGTCCATCATGATCGTGAACAAGGGAAGGGCCAGCTCTCCTGCAAGTACCGATGCTGTCAGCGTCTTTCCGGTACCAGGAGGGCCAGCGAGAAGAATTTTTCTCCGATGTGACAAGCCATACTTTTCAAGCTTGTCTTTCTGGCAGTATTCACGAAGTATCCGCTCTATCCGCCCGCGCATATCATCCGGCTGAACGAGAGAACTGAGACGTTCTTTTGGCTCTGTCGTCAGGACAAGATGGTCCAGGTCAGGCGTGAAGGGAATGACCCGGCCAGGGCGCAGTTTGGCTTTATCGACAAGTGCACGTATTTCGTGCGCAAGACTTTGGTGTCCCTGCTTGGCTTCGTGCGCGGCAACCTGCAAAGCAATCGTGAAAAACTGCTCTGGTTGCTCGTTGAAATGTGAACGAATGAGGGACTTGATCTGTTCAGCGGTTGCCATTATGTATCCCCCGTATTGTATTTGCGGTGCTGTGTCATGCAGCTACCGTGCGGATTTCTGAACCACAAAATATATCGTAATTACTCCAAATGTCCATTATTTTCTTCAAGCAATCAGTAACTCGAAAGCCTCAATCAGTCGAGTGAATTTGCTCACCCTAAAATAATCCGGTAAATCTTCGCAAATTATTATGAATTATTCACTTATGGCAATATCCCGAACAGCGGATTCCTGCATACCCATTCATAACCGGCTTTTGAGACAGCCTCCGAGATAGCATCGCTGCCGTGCGCTCGAACTGATCCACAAGAAGCTCTGCTACGAACCGCTCTATCCTGTCTTCGATTACTGCACTCCCCCCTCCTTTCAACCCGTTCCACGCCTGGATTGATCTTGCCTGTAATTGTGGGTTCTTT
>JAAXWU010000224.1 GCA_013334855.1 Chlorobaculum sp.
CTTCGCGGCGCACCACGAGCGTGAGCTTGGCGTGGGTTTTCAGCCCCGGCAGGCCGTAGACGATGTGCGCACCGACATCTTCGAGCGCACGCGCCCAGCCGATGTTGTTCTCCTCGTCGAACCTCGCTTTCAGCTCGACCAGCACGGCCACCTGCTTGCCGAGTTCGGCGGCCCGCATCAGCGCCCGGACGATGGGAGAGTTGCCGCCGACCCGGTAAAGCGTTTGCTTGATTGAGAGTACATCGGGATCGCTCGCCGCCCTGTCGATGAAATCCACAACCGGCTGGAACGAGTCGTAAGGGTGGTGCAGAAGCAGGTCGCCCGAATCGATGGCGCGGAAAATGTTGGCGTTTCGCGCCTCCTCGAACGGATTGAACGGGATGAACGGCTCGTCTTTCAGCTCTTGCCGGTCGATTTTCAGCAATTCCATCAGGCAGCCGAGGCCGAGCGCGTCTTCGATTTCATAGACGCAACGCGCCTCGATTTCGAGATTGTCGATCAGCAACTGCCGCATAAACTCCGGCATTTCAGGGTTGATGTCGAGACGCACCACATCGCCGTATCGTCGTGACCGCACCCCCTTTTCGATGGTTTGCAGAAGGTCGCCCGCCTCGTCCTCCTCGATCTCGATGTCGGCATCGCGAATGATGCGGAACTGGTGCGACTGCAAGATTTTCATCGTCGGAAACAACGGATCGAGGTTGTGTTGGATCAGCTCCTCGATCCACAGGAAGCGCAGACGCGAGGGATCGCTGTCGAGTCCGACGACGTCGTTGAGTTTCAGGAGGCGCGGCAGGATGCTTGGCACCTTAACGCGGGCGAATTTTCTGTTGCCATGTTCGATGTCCTCCAGCTCGATGGCCAGGTTCAGCGACAGATTCGACATGAACGGAAAGGGGTGGCCGGTATCGAACGCCAGCGGCGTGATGACGGGATAGATCTCCTTGCGGAACCAGGCGTTCAGCGCCTCTCGCTCCCCGGCAGGCAGTTCGGCGAAGCGGACGAAGCTGATGCCAACTGCTGAGAGCGCGGGCAGGATGTCGCCGTAGAGGCAGGCGTGACGCAGTTCGAGCTGCGCGAGCACCTCCGTTCTGATGCGTTCGAGCTGTTCGGACGGCGTGAATCCGTCGATGGTTTTCTTGCGGATTCCCGCCTCGACCTGCTTTTCGATGCCCGCCACGCGGATCATGAAAAACTCGTCGAGGTTGGAGCTGAAGATCGCGATGAACTTGGCGCGTTCGATGAGTGGATGCTCGTCGGGCCGGATCGCCTCGTCGAGCACGCGGCGGTTGAAATGCAGCCAGCTCAACTCACGGTTGATGTAGAGTGACGGGTCGGTGAAGTTCTTGTGGCGCTCCTTGCCGTTGGAATGCACCGGCATCGGAGGTGATCCGGCGTGGAGTGTGTCTGAAGTGGTTTCGCCCATGTTCTGCGTGTGAAACTGAGTGTCGAAAAGGCGACCGGCCTTGACCGGCAACCATCGCTGAACCGGCGAACGCATGGCGGCAGTGTCTCCGACACCCTGCAACATCTCCGGATCAGATCAATATCCAAACTTAGCCAATCGCTGACAACGAAACCGTTACGAACATGTGAACTCATGAGCTTGTCGCCGCCGGGAAGGTCACGCGGTGAGCCGCGGGATGATCTTTTTGGGGGGGATGAGATGAGCATTGAGGCACCGGTTTCAAAATCAAAATGATGGAGATTCGTCATCGCGAGTTCCGACCTGTCGGGACGTGGCGATCCATCCCTGTTGAGTGCCTTCACTGACACAGTATGGATTGCCACGTCGCTATGCTCCTCGCAAAGACGAGGAATGTACAAGACAGTTTGGCATTGACTTGACACGTCGCCGGTCTTCAAAAGCAAAAAAAGATTAATGCCGACGGATTTTCGATTCTGTGCACAGTGTGGAAAGCCTTGACACCGCTTCGTCTCCGTACCCGGCCAGTCAGCACAGCGCCTCGCTGGTAATGTGGGAGATTTTGCCTATAATTTACTTGTGTTTATTTTATCCGTGTTGTGAGTACGATATTTTGAAGGTGA
>JAAXWU010000107.1 GCA_013334855.1 Chlorobaculum sp.
TACACATGCGCCAGTTTGAGCAGGAGCAGCAGGGCGAGCAGGCCGATGCTGACGAAGAGAAACAGCTTGCTGATCTTCCGGAAGAAGTGGTAATCGACCGTGCCCACTCCGTAGATCACCGCCATGCCAGCCGCCGTGAAGGTGAGCTGACGCCAGAGGAAGTACTGCGGATCGGAAAATTTCTTCTCCGCCCACCCCGCGCCGCTGCTGTAGACCACCACCACGCCGATACACATCAGAAGCGCGACGATCAGGAAAAGCAGCTTTCCGGCAATCATATCCCCGCGACCGGGCAGCGCCGGAAGCAGCGCCGTCGATTCGGCGGACGAGTCGCCGAGCGCCATATCCAGATTCAGCTTCAGATCGTCCAGCTTCATTGCAGCTCCCGGACAAGTTGCTTGAACTGCCGTCCGCGATCCTCGAAATCACGAAACATGTCGAAGCTCGAACAGGCGGGCGAAAAGAGGACGCTGCCGCCGGGCCTCGCGTTCCGGCGGGCAAGATCGACCGCTTCGGCGAGCGACGCGGCGGGAAGGACGGTGACGATGCCCCTGAAGGCGTCGGCGATCAACTGGCGCGACTCGCCAATCGCCACCAGGCAGGCGACCTTCTCCCGCACGATGTCGGCGATAACGCTGTAATCGTTGCCCTTGTCGCGCCCTCCGGCGATGAGCACCATGCCCGCGGGCACGGACTGAAGCGCCTGGCGCAGGGCGTTGACGTTGGTGGCTTTGGAGTCGTTGATCCAGTCGAGGCCGCACGCATGTCCGGTAAACTCCTGCCGGTGCTCCACGCCGCCGAACTCCGCGAGCACGCGCCGCATCGTCTCCGGCGAGACGCCAGCCGCCGAGGCCGCCGCGACGGAGGAGAGCACGTTGTAGAGATTGTGGTCGCCACGGAAACCGGGCTTCATGATCTCATCGACCCGCATGAAGCGCTCCGTCGATCCTGAAGTTCTGAGGACGATCTCGCCCTCCTCGACCGAAACGAAGTCCCCCGGCGCATCGGCGAGCGTTTCAGCTCGCAGGCTGACGCGAACCACGCGGAAAGGCCACGGCTCCTCACGGTCGAAGTGCGCTCGCAGCATCGGATCGTCGTGGTTGTAGATCAGCGTATCGCCCGCGCCCTGCTGGGCGTGGATGCGGAACTTCGCCGCTGCATAGGCCTCGATGCTGCCACCATAGCGATCCATGTGGTCGGGCGTGATGTTGGTCAGCACGGTGATATTGGGGCGGAATGAAAAGCACCCTTCGAGCTGGTAGCTGCTCAGTTCGAGCACGGCGATCTCTTTTGGTGACATTTCGAGCACTTTCGACGAAAACGGAATGCCGATGTTCCCCACGCTGAAGGCGCGGTATTTCTGACGCTCGCCCTCCGCCTCGCAAATACGGTGGATGAGCGTGGCCGTGGTGGTCTTGCCGTCCGTGCCGGTGATGCCGATGATCCGGGCGGGGCAGAACCAGTATGCAAGCTCGATCTCGCTGATGACGGGTATGCCTCGTGCGTGCATTTCGCGGATGACCGGCACGCGCTGCGGAATGCCGGGGCTGACAACGCACAGCTCCGCGTCGAAGACCCGCTCCGTATGGCCGCCCTCCTCGAAGGGCGCTCCGAGTTGGCGCAACGTATCGACTGTTTCGGAACTGACCGAGCCCGATTCGCTCACGAACGGCCTCGCGCCGGACTTGACGAGCAGTTCGGCGGCGGCTACTCCGCTTTTTCCAGTGCCGATGACCGACACCGCCATTCCGTTCAGGGCTTCCGGTTTCACGTTATCTCAGTTTCAGGGTCATGAGGCTTGTCAGGAAAAGCAGAATCGAGACGATCCAGAAGCGGATGACGATCTTCTGTTCCGCCCATCCTTTAAGCTGAAAATGGTGATGCAAGGGGGCCATGAGAAAAATGCGCCGCCCTTCGCCGTAAATCTTCTTTGAAATCTTGAACCACCCAACCTGCATCGAGACCGAGAGGGTCTCGACGAAAAAGACACCCGCCAGCACCGGTAACAGCAGCTCCTGCTTGATCATGAGAGCGATCACCGCGATAGCGCTGCCGATGGAGAGCGATCCCGTGTCGCCCATGAACACCTCGGCGGGGCTGGAGTTGAACCAGAGAAATCCCACGCAGGCCATGACGATGGCCATGCTGACCACGGCCACTTCACCCGCGCCGGAGATGAAGGGGATGCTGAGATAGCCGGCATAGACGGCGTTACCGGCAAGATAGGCGAAGCCGCCAAGGGCGAAGGTGACGATGGCCGCGTTTCCGGCGGCCAGTCCGTCGAGGCCGTCGGTGAGGTTCACCGCGTTGGAGACCGCCGTGATGATGAAGATCACCACCGGGATATAAAATATACCGTAGTCAACCGAGAGCTTCTTGAAGAAGGGCACGGTGGTCTTGGAGAGCAGCACAGAGAATGCCGGGTCCTGCCAGGTGTAGAGGCCGATGACGAGGCCGAGTATCACCTGCCCGATCAGTTTGTAGTGACCGGCAAGCCCGCCCTTGACCTTCAGCACCACCTTCTGGTAGTCGTCGATGAAGCCGATCAGCCCCATCCAGAAGATGGCGAGCATGATCAGCCAGACGTGCGGATCGTCGATCTTGGCCCAGAGAAACGCCGAGATTTCAATGGCGAAAATGATCATGAGGCCGCCCATCGTGGGCACATCCTTCTTCTTGCGATGCTCCGGCGGTGCCTCCTCCTTGATCGGCTCGACGAATTTCGACTTCAGGAACCGGATGAACGACGGCCCGGCGAAGAGAATGATGAGCAGCGCCGTGATGGCCGCCGCGCTCGCCCTGAAGGTGAGGTATTCGATGACCCGCATCCCGGGCACCGCGTAGAGTTCGTTGATATACCGGAGAAAGTAATAGAGCATCTTTGATTCAGATCGTGTGCGTTTGGTTCTGTTTGATGAGATCGTCCGCCGCCAGTTCGAGCCTCATGCCCCGCGACCCCTTGAAGAGCAGCGCGTCGCCCGGCTGGACGTAGTTCGACAGAAACTGACGAAGCTTGTCCATTGTCTCGAAGTGACCGAGGCAGCGCTCGCCCGCCTGTTCGCCGATGAGCCGGGCAGCCTCGCCGTAGGTGAGGCAGGCATCGATTGGCAGCTCGCGAATATAATTGCCCATCGCCTCATGTTCAATGGCTGAATTGTCGCCGAGTTCGAGCATGTCGCCAAGCACGGCGATCCGGCGGCCACGGCACCCGATGGCGGCGAGCGTATCGAGCGCGAGGCGCATCGAATCGGGGTTGGCGTTGTAGGTGTCGTTGAGCACCACGATGTCGCCGTCGTCGTACAGCTCCATGCGCTTCCACCCCTTGGCGGGCAGGAGCGAGCCAAGCCCTTCGGCGATTCGCGCCAGGTCGAGGCCGAAGTGAGCGCCAACCGCCGAGGCAGCCACGGCGTTGATGACGTTGTGCCGCCCGATGAAGTTCATCGCCACCGGCTGGCGGACGCCGGATTCGGAGCGAAGCGTGAACGACACCCGCCCCACGCGATCCGCGCCAATCTCCTCGGCCCACCAGGCTCGTCCTTCGCCCGGCTCCATCCCGTAGCCGGTCTTGCGCGACAGCGAAGCTCCGGCGGCGGCGAGACGATGGTCGTCGAGATTGACGAACGCCGTGCCAGTGTGCGTTTCGAGGTAGCGGAACAGCTCTGCCTCTGCATCGGCAACCCCGTCGAGGGAACCGAAAAATTCGAGATGCTCGTGGCCGATGTTGGTGAGCAGGCCGTGGGTCGGACGGGCAATCGAGCAGAGGAACTCCATCTCGCCGGGATGGTTGATGCCCATCTCGATCACCGCCACTTCGGTGTCGCGGCGCATCTGCAACAGCGTCAGCGGCACGCCGAGGTGGTTGTTGTAGTTGCCCTGCGTCACGAGAACCCGGAAGCCGGTCGAGAGCACGGCGGCGACCATCTCCTTGGTGGTGGTCTTGCCGTTGCTGCCGCCGATGCCGATCACCGGAATGTCGAAGCGCTCCCGGTAAGCCGTGGCGAGCTGCTGGAACGCCGCGACCGGATCGTCGCAGAGGAGGAAGCGACGACCCGGCCCTTCGAACTCCGCACCCTTTTCAGCGAACCACTGCCGCGAAACCACGGCCCACGAGGCTCCTGCGGCGAACACCTCGCCAACGAAGCGATGCCCGTCGGTTCGCTCGCCTGGCAGCGCGACAAACACCGCGCCTTCGACCACCTTGCGTGAATCGATCACCACCACCGGATCGGCGAGCCGGTAGCTCTCGTCCACATCGTGGGCCACGATGGTTCCCGCCCGTTCGAAATCGCTGAAGATCAGCGCACCTTTCATCGTCACTCCCTCACTTCCTTTATTATTACTCCAGCGATTAAAACGCTTAAACAATTGCCCCGGACTTCAGTCCGGGGGTTGGTATGGATAACACAAAATAAATCAGGGCTTTAGCCCAATTTCTTATTTCGGAGACTTTTGTGACGTATTGTCGCCAGTTCGTTAAGCTCATGGCGTTTGCGCGAAACACTCCTCCAGCCGCTCGCGGTCGGAGAAGTGCCGCTTCACCCCTTTGATCTCCTGATACGCTTCATGCCCCTTTCCGGCTACCAGCAGAATGTCGCCCTTGCCGAGTCCCTCGACCGCCCGGCGAATCGCTTCGGCGCGGTCGGCGATGCGCAGATACGCCCGCCCCGCCATGCCCGCCTCAACCTCGTCGAGAATCGCCTCCGGCTCTTCGTCCCTCGGATTGTCGGAGGTGAGGATGACCCGGTCGGCAAGCTCGGCGGCGATGCGGCCCATTTCGGGGCGCTTCAGCCGGTCGCGATTGCCGCCGCAGCCGAACACCACCGCGAGCTTCGAGCTGGCGGGCGTGATGGCGCGAAGGGTTTCGAGCGCTTTCGAAAGTGCGTCGGGCGTGTGGGCGTAATCGACAACGGCGCACCGGCTCCGGTCGCGGCTCCAGATGCGCTCCATCCGCCCGGCAACGCTGTCGGCCTCGGCGAGACCGCGCAAAGCCGTTTCGGGATCGATGCCGAGACCGACGCCGACAGCAAAAGCTTCGAGCATGTTCATGACGTTGTACTCGCCCGGCAGCGGGACATTCATCGCCATCGTCCGGCCACGGAAAGCGACCTCCGCCTTCGTCCCCTCGACGCTCATAGCCGACGCCGTCGCGTCGAAGCGCTGGACGGGATCGCAGAAGGATGCGCCGCCGCCGGTCGAACAGCAGAACACTCGCGCCGGCGGGAGAGCGGCAATCATGTAGCTTGCGCGGGGATCGTCGGCGTTGACCACGGCGAAACCGTCGTCGTCGAGGCAGTCGAAGAGCAACCGCTTGGCTTCGGCGTACTCCTCCATCGTTTCGTGAAAGTCGAGATGCTCGGGGGTCAGATTGGTGAAAATCGCCGCCCGGAAGCGCAGGCCGTGCACACGGTCGAGCACGAGCGCATGGGAGGATACCTCCATCACCGCCGCCCTGCATCCGGCATCGACCATCTGCCGGATGAGGTCGTGCAGCCCGTTGGACTCGGGAGTGGTGCGTTCGAGCGGAATGTCGCGGCTGCCGATACGGCACAGCCCCGTGCCGATGTATCCGGCGGGAATCCCCGAGGCGTTGAGCATCGAGGTGATGAGCCGCGCCGTGGTGGTCTTGCCGTTCGTGCCGGTCACGCCGACAATCATCAGCTTGTCCGAAGCGTTGCCGTAAAACGTCTTCGCAAGTTCAGCCAAGGCTTTGCGGGCATCCGGCACGACAAGATAAGTCACCTCATCACGACACTCCGCCGGAAGCTCTTCGCACACCACCGCCGCCGCGCCCGCCTCGACGGCGGCGTCGATATAGCGATGGCCGTCCGTGCTGAAGCCGCGCACCGCGACGAACAGTGCGCCAGGCGCGACCGCCCGTGAATCGCAGGTCACACCGGTGATGCTTCGCTCCCCGTGCTCGCCCCGGAACCCGAACAGCGTGCCGAGTCCGGCGACCAGATCGTCGAGTCGCGCCATTGGGGGTTGTTTAGCGGATTCTTGAATCATTTGTTCTGAACGCTTTTTGCCAGTGTCACCCTGATCTTTGTCTGTTTGCCTACCTGCGTGCCGGGCGCAACGCTCTGCGCCGTCACGTAGCCGCCACCGCTGTCCGCCGCAGGCTCCATCTCGAGGCCGTACCATTCGAGCAGTTTGGCCGCCTCGCTCTGGCGCAATCCTCGCAGATCCGGCATGATCACCGTCGAAACGCGATCGAGCGCCTCCTTCTCAGGGGCCTTCATGCTCAGGCGTTTCTGCATTTCGAGCGAGCAGGCCACCGCCCGACCGCAGACCCGCGAAAACAGCGGAGCCGCCACGGCTGCTGCATAATACTCCGTCTTCGGCTCATCGACAACGATAATCGCCGCATATTGAGGATTGTCGTAAGGGAAAAATCCGGCGAACGACGCCACGTAGTAACGCCACCCCTGATAGCTTCCGTTATGCAGCTTCTGCGCCGTGCCGGTCTTGCCCGCCACCGGAATGCCCACGATGTCGGCGGACGCGCCGGTGCCCTTTTCCACCACCGCACGGAAATACTCCCTCGCCATGTACCGCGCCGTCTCCGGCTTCAGCGCCTGTGCCACCTTCAGCGGAGCGTTCGCCGTGATAACCTTGCCTTCGGGATCGGTCACGTTTTTGATGACGAACGGCCTCATGCGAGCGCCGTCGTTGGCCAGCGTCGCGTATGCCTGAAGCACCTGAAGCGGCGTCGCCATCACCTGATAGCCATAGCCCATCCACGGCAG
>JAAXWU010000108.1 GCA_013334855.1 Chlorobaculum sp.
CTTTCCAACCGGTCACGTAACTCCTCAGCACTTCGATGACTTGTTCCATGCTGCGGCCCGTTGACCGGCGCGTCTTTTGCCTGATGCGAGCTTTGAAGGTCTTGAGCGCTTGCTTCGATACGTTGAGCTTGACTTTGCCCCCCGTCTTCCACAGGCTGTAACCCAAAAATTTCCGCCCGTAGACCCTGCCTACCGACGTCTTGCTTTCATTGACCTTCAGGTGGAGTCTCTCGTAGAGCTTCCGCATCCCTTGCAGTACCCGCTCGCCCGCTTTCTGACTGCCGACATAGACGTTGCAGTCATCGGCATAACGCACGAAGTTCAGGCCGTGCCGCTCCATGACCACGCCGCCATCCATGATGCCGACTTCAAGGTAGCGCCGAATCAGCCGAAGCACTCGCTTGTCGCTGATTCGCCTTGACAGCCGTTCCATCAGGATGTCGTGATTGACCCGATCAAAGAACTTTTCCAGATCCACGTCTACGACGACCTCGTAACCCTCCTGCACGTATCGCTGTGCTTGCAGCACCGCTCCTTGCGCATTCCGGCCCGGTCGGAATCCGTAGCTTGAATCTGAGAGTGTGGGATCGATCTTTGGTTGCAGGACTTGCAACAGGGCTTGCTGAATCAGACGATCCGTCACCGTCGGTATGCCAAGTTCTCTCTGACCTCCTCCGGCTTTGGGAATCTGCACCCGGCGCACCGGTTCGGGGCGGTATTGCCCCTTGAGCAGCTCCTCCTTGATCCGGGGCCAGTCGGTTCTCAGCTTTTCCAGCGTTGCTTCAATCGTCAATCCATCCACCCCTGCACTGCCGCCATTGGCCTTGACCCGTTTCCAGGCCTTGACCATGTTGGCTCTCGCGAACGCTTGCTCCAGCAAGTCGGTTCGCCCCAAACCTTCGCGTTCCTGTTGCGCCAGCTCCGCTTCATCGCCTCTGCCGCCCGCCTCGGCTTCACCTTGGCCTCTTGCAGCTCGCCCCGATGCCTCGGGCTTCTGATGCCTTGCGGTTCTGAGCAACTTGATCTCCGGTTTTCCTTTTCGTTCAGCCCTTCGCTCCATTCCTGTGAGCTACTATGGCCTCTGCTGACTTCTCGCTCCGGCTTGCGCCGTCGCCCTTTCAGGCATAAGGCGAGAGCTCCCCAGGGAAGAACGCAATCCTTCACCGCGCAACCGCCGGATTTACGACGCCTGAACCTTGACCACGAGAGCTTTGCAGTTCGTTGCCTGCTCGCCCTGTTCGGTGCCGCCTTCTATCCGGTTCTTGTCCATCGGCTCGCGGTTTCGCTCCACGCTTCCTCCCCACAATCGGTCGCCCTCATGCAGTTGCGCTTCACTTCGTTCGCTGTGGTCTACTCACGGGAGGACTTCCACCTCCAAGATTGCGCCCATGCTGGGCGCACAACGACAAAAGGGCGCTCTCGCGCCCTTTTGTGCATTATGCTGTGGCCAGCCCTTTCTTACTGCCAGCCGCCGACGATGTCGAAGATTTCGCGGTCGCCGATTGGCTTTGGCACCGAGGCGAGCGGAGTCTTCGAAAGAATCTGATCGGCGATCTCGTTGTAGGGCGCGAGGCACTCGACGAGGCCGGGTTCGTTCGACTCCATGGCGAACAGCGTCTTGCCCGCGAAGCGGCTCCTGCGGATCAGCTCGTGGTAGGGCACTTTGGCGAGCAGGCGCGTGCCGACCTGTTCGGCGAACTGGTCGAGCATGTTGGTGCCGCCTCCCGTCGCATAATCGACGCGGTTCGCCACGATGCCCATGAGCTGCACTTTGTAGCGCACGCTCTTCTGCTGGATGGCCATGCAGAGGCGGTTGGCCGCGAAGATGCTGTCGAAGTCGTTGGTGGCGATGATGATCGAGTAGTCGGCATAGTTCAGCGGAGCGCTGAAACCGCCGCATACCACGTCGCCGAGCACGTCGAAGAGAATGACGTCGTACTTGTCATACATCCCCATCTCCTGCAACAGCGTGACCGACTCGCCGACCACATAGCCGCCGCAACCGCTGCCCGCCGGAGGGCCGCCCGCTTCGAGGCCGTCGATGCCAGCAAATCCGGTCTCGATAACATCTTCGGGGGTCAGCTCCTCGTGGTGGAAATCGACCTCTTCAAGAGCTTCGATGACGGTTTTCTGGAGCTTTCCGGTAATCGGAAAAGTGCTGTCGTGCTTTGGATCGCAGCCGATCTGAAGCACTTTGGCCCCCTTGAGGGCGAGCGCCGCCGAGATGTTCGCGCTGGTCGTGCTCTTGCCGATCCCGCCTTTTCCGTATACGGCCAATACTAAACTCATAGTTTGATAGAGGTCAATTTGTTTGTTGATTTTCAAGCGTTCTTCAGGCGGGTTTCAACCCGACGGACATTGAATACTCTCACATTCACATTGCCCCGTCCCGAAAGCTTTCGGGACGGGGAGAACGTTTTTTCAGCCGCCGAGATGCTCCTTCGCCTTGCGGAACACATCCGCCGTGATAACTGGCTCGCCGATCTCCCTGGCATAATTCTCGGTGTTCTTGCGCACCTTCTTGCGTACGAAGAAGGGCACCTTGCCGAGCATCTTCTCGGCCTCCGCCGTCCAGCTCATCTCGCCGGTTGCCGGAGCGACCGCGACGTCAGCCTCAGCCTGTGCAGTGGAGGACGCTTCGGCGGCATGAGCCGTTGCTGTGCCGTTCGATGACATCGCCGGTGCGGAGAGCGTTTCCGGCTCCTCCTCCTCGTATTCGAGTCCCGCATCGCCGAAGAAGTCGATCAGATGCTTTTCGAGACCGAGCTTGGCCGACGTGTAGACCCTGTCGGCAATCACATCCGCTCCGTCGAAACCGAAGAATGGGTAGTAGCCGAGCAGGTGGTTCTCGATATGCGTCGGCGGCGAAATGACCATGCAGGGCACGTCGAGCTTGCGGCAACTGTGGCGCTCCATCTGGGTGCCGCAGACCAGCTCCGGCATCTCCTCCTCGATGAAGGCCGAGACCTCCTGGAACTTGTCGGTCACCATCAGCTCGCCTGGAAGGTAGCCTTCGAGCTGCTCGCGCACCCAGTCGGCCTGCTTCGGCAGATAAGTGCCCGCGCCGATGATCTTCATGCCGAGTTCGTCCTTGAGGAACTTCGTCACGCCCACCACCTGCGTGGCGTCGCCGAAGACGAAGGCCCGCTTGTTGCTGAAGCTCTCCATGTCCGCCGTCCGCGCAAACCACGGCACGCCACTCGGAGCGCTCTGGCCGTCGAGCGAGAATTTGCGAAGCTCCGGCATGACGACTGGCGCTGCGCCGCACGTCGCGCCAATCTTGTTGACCTCGGCGATAATTGCTTCGAGCCAGCGCAGGGTAGCCTTGACGCCAATCGGCGCTTCGGTGATAACCGGCATTCCGAACTTTTCGCTCAGATACCCGGCAGCCTGATTGCCGATTTCACGATAGGGCGCGATGTTGAGCCATGCGGCCGGAAGTCTGGCGAGATCGCCAATACCCGCGCCCCACGGAGCCACGACGTTCACCTCGATGCCGAGCGTCTGGAGCATCCGGCGGAGACTGGTGAGGTTGGAGCGGAGATGGAAGCCGAGGGAGGTGAAGCCGAGCAGGTTGACCGAGGGTTTTTCCGTCTTCGGGCACTCCGCGGCATAACGCTTCACCAGTTCGGTGAACAGCCCTTCGGCGGCTTCGTTTTCAGTCACCCTGAAGGGGTTGACCGCGTAAACCATGATCTTGGAAGGATCGACGCCGGAGGAACGGGCCATCTGGCCGAGATCCTCCTGAAGCAACGCCGTGCTGCAACTCGGAGCGACAACAACCAGCTCGGGCTTGTAGTACTCCTCGACCTGCTGCACCGTGCCGGGCAGCCGCGAGGTGCCGCGAGCGAGATCCTGGCCGCGAACAACACTTATGGAGAGCTTGGGAAACTGGGGCGTCCTTTCGAGCATGGTGTAGGTCGCCGTAATGTAATCGTCCCCCTGCGGGGCGTGGTAAACGGTATGGACCCCTTTCATGCTGTTGGTCACACGGCTTACCCCGTGCAGCGCGGTCCCTTCATACAGCCAGAAAGCTAAACGCATGATTCTTCGTTGGTTTTCGTCATTGAATTTATTGAGCGCTGGGCATCACCCCTTCGAGCCAGACCGACTCGTCGAACTCCGGCAGCGACTGGCGACGCAGAAGCGGAGCGACGAACAGGTTGGCAAGGGTGAAAACGCCCGACCAGCTATGGATGGACATGAGCGTGAACTCCATGCTCCACTTCACGATGAAGCCGTTGCCGACGAACGGGTTAGCCGTCATGAGCGAGGTGACGATCATGTCGGGCCGGGTTTGCCTGATCTCTTCGAGCTGGCGATGGAAGTTGGGCTGCTCGACAACCCTGACGCCATCGAGCGCTTCGAGTTCCCGTGCGTGGAACTTCTTGTTGATATAGGCGCTGCTGCACTCGACCACCTCGGCTCCGGCATTCTTGAGGAAGCGGGCCAGCGGCAGCTCCATCATGGTGTCGGCGGTGAGGAAAATCTTCTTGCCCTTCAACAGATCGGTCTGCGGCTTGATCTTCTGCCAGGCCGCGGCTTCGCGATCGGCCAGATCGACCTTGACGCCGAACATGGCGGCCAGATCCTCCCAGAAGGCGCGGGTGCCATCGGGGCCAAACGGGAAGAGCGAGGTCAGCACCTGCGAACCGCGTTCGCGGTTCAGGCGGGAACAGACTCGCGACAGATAAGGCTGGATCGGCGCAAGCACCGTGTCGGGGCCGATGGCCGGAAGCTTGTCGAAACGGCTCTCGGGCAGGAAGCCGCCCACCGGAATGCCGAGATCTTCGGCTTCGGCGCGGAGGTCGTCCGCCGTCACATCGTTGACCGAACCGACGAAGACCACCTTCTTGTCACCGGCGGGAGCTTCGGGGCAGTAGGGCACGAGCGCCTGGAGCACCGAATCCTCGGCTTGGGTGAAGTTGAAGACAAGGCCACTGGCCGGAACAAAGAGCACCGGAGTCTTGTCGGAGCTGAGATGGTGGGCCAGACCCTTGAAATCGACCTTCATCACCTCCGGAGTGCAGGAGGAGAGCAGGAAGATCACCGACGGATTGTGGTCGCGCTTGATCTCGGCGATCACCTCTTCGAGCTGCGGCTCGGCGCGGGAAAGATCAGCCTCCTCGATAAGGGCGATGCCGAATCGGGGCTTGGCGAAGATCATCATGCCGAGGGCGTTCTGGAGGAAGTGGGCGCAGGTGTGGGTGCCGAGGATGAGGAAAAAGCTGTCCTTGATCTTCTGGTAGAGCCAGCCGACGCAGGCCAGACCGCAGAAGCTGTGGGTAACGTTATCCTCCTTGAGAATCTGGCAATCGCTTGAAACCGGCATCATGGCGTTATTTCTTTATAAGATGGTGCTGGCTGCTCCGAAATGATTCCGGGCGTGCAACCCTGAATTTTAGAACTCGAAGATAAAAATATTTTTCATTTATCCGGCTTAACGGCTTTGACTCGAAAGGGGATTCCCCTCAGGTCAGATTTAACATCTATCGGGACAGTCATTTAGCCTTGTTTGTCATGCTGAACGAAATGAAGAATCCACTCTTTCCGCAATTGTAAGGAGCCTTTGTTCTGCAAATAGCTTCAGGATTTCTGGATTCTTCGCCCGGCTGAGCCGGATTCGGAATGACAGAGAGTACCAACGGATTTCAGCTAAAGCTCTTCCGGTTTTTGCTTCCGGGAAGCTCTCTCTACCGAGGCCACCTTGTCACCGATGGAGACCACCTTGTCGCGCCGGTCGTCGATCTTCATCACAGTATAGACCCGCGCCACCCCCTCACCGAAGCAGTGCTCGTGCAGTTTACGAGCAACAGCGAACAGTTCGTCTGCCGATCCCTCGACGATGGTGCCCATGTCGTTCAACCGGAAGGGCAAACCGCTCGCTTCGAGCAGCGTTTCGAGACCTGCGATCCAGGCGCTCAAACCGCTGCCCGTCGCGCCAAGCGGTATCACCGTAATTTCAAGAAGGGCCATGGCGCAACTGGTAAAAAACATTCAGCCGGGTTTCAACCCGGCGGACATTTATCCACTCTTACATTCACTTGCCCCGGCTTTCAAGCCGGGGATCGGAGATAGAGAAAACAAAATCTATCCGGGCTTTAGCCCAATCGCCTCCCTGATCGCTTACTTGAAGACCGTCTCTTCCCTGCCCGGCCCGACGGAGATGAAGGTCACCGGAACCTCCAGCGCCTCTTCGAGATAGTTGACGTAGGCCTGGGTGTTCGGATGCAGCTCGGAGAACGAGCGGGCGCTGGCGTTCGAGGCCATCCACCCCTTCAGGCTCTTGTAGACCGGCTTGACCTTCGAGAGCGTCTGGTGCTCGGTCGGGAAGTCGTGAATCTCCTTGCCGTCGAGCATGTAGGAGGTGCACACCTTGATCTCCTCGAAGGTGTCGAGCACATCGAGCTTGGTGAGCGCCAGCTCGGTCACGCCGCTGACGGTGAGCGAATAGCGCAGCGCCACCAGGTCGATCCAGCCGCAGCGCCGCTTGCGCCCCGTGGTCGCGCCAAACTCGCAGCCGATGCGGCCAAGCGCTTCGCCGATCTCGTCATCCAGCTCGGTCGGAAAATCGCCGTTGCCCACCCTCGTCGTGTAAGCCTTGCAGACGCCGATGATCTTGCCGACATGGTTCGGCGCCACGCCGGAACCGGTACAGGCGCCGCCGGAGGTCGGGTTGGAGGAGGTCACGAAGGGATAGGTTCCGTGATCGACATCGAGCAGGC
>JAAXWU010000109.1 GCA_013334855.1 Chlorobaculum sp.
TTCACTGTATCAGATGCGGCCAGATCATCGATTTCTGCGACGCATCGCTCGACAACGTGCCGCTTCCCACGCACCTCGGCAACGGCTTCACCGTGACCGGCACGAGAGTTGTCGTCAGCGGCGTCTGTTCAAGCTGCGCGGAACAGAAAGCATCGTAAGACAATCTTTCGGAGAGCACTCTCTTGTCTCGAAATTGTGATCGTGATTGAAATCGATTTATTGCACGACTTTACAGGTTGCGTGAGCTGGATGCATTCCAGTGTTGAAACCCCATAACTACGAAGTGAATTGGATTGCCGTGTCACTTCGCTCCTTTCCATGAACTTCCGCTCAGACTTTGTCATCGCGAGGCCCGACCTCTGTCGGGACGTGGCGATCCATCCCTATTGAGTACTTGTTCAAAGTCCGTGTGCGGTATACGACCGGATACGGGCGGCTCGCAATGACAATCTTGAGAAGACGTTATCCAGACCGTTTGACGTCCGATTTCGACTACGATTTGGATTTAGACAAAAAAGCCCTCCGTTTTGCCGGAGGGCTTTTTCATTATTGATTCAGCGCCGTCGATCAGGCGATCTGGACGTAGACTGAGGCTTTCACGTTGCAGATCGGGCAGTGCTCCGGCGGCGCGCCGAACTCGATGTGGCCGCAGACCGGGCAGAGCCAGATTTCGGTTTCAGCGAGGTCGTTGCCAGCCTTGACCGCTTCGAGCGCTTTGGTGTAGAGCGCGGCGTGCACCTTCTCGGCCTCGACGGCGTATCCGAACATGCGTTTGGCCTTGTGCCCCTCGGCTTCTGCCTGCTCGCACATCGGCGGATACATCTCGTTGTGCTCGTAGGTCTCGCCGCCGATGGCCGTCGCGAGATTGTCGGCGGTCGAGCCGATGGCTTCGTCCGCGGCAAGGTGCCCCTGCGCGTGGATGCGCTCGGCCTGAGCGGTGGTTCTGAAGAGTTTGGCGACGTTTTTGAACCCCTCTTTCTCCGCCTTCTCGGCGAAGGTGGTGTACTTCATGAAAGCCTGGCTCTCACCGGCAAAGGCGTTTTTCAGATTCTCGTGTGTCGTTGGCATGTGTGAATGTTGAATTATGAGTTACGAATGATGCATTGAAAATCATTTTTTGAGGAAGACGTCGAGGTCTTCGAGGAGCGCCTGAAGATCCTCTTCGTGCGTCACTTCGTCCTGAAGAATCTGCACGGCGAGGTTGTAGGTGACCGGATCCTTGAGGCCGATCTCCTGAATGATGCTGTTGTAAGTGGTGATGGCGCACTGCTCGCCCGAGATGTTCTGTTCGAGAATCCTTTTGACAAACGGATCATCTGGCGCGTCATAACCGCAATTGGTCTGCTCGAACCACTGCTTCGGGCTGGTCGGGGGCGTTCCGCCAAGCTGGATGATTCTCAGGCTCACCATGTCGGCATGACGCAGTTCATCGGCGGCATGTTGCATCAGCTCGGCGATAACGGCATCCTTCATCGGCCCCTGAACAACCTTCGCGCCGATCCAGTACTGGTAGTAGGCCAGCCACTCGTCAGCGAACGCCCTGTTCAGCAGTTCGAGCACCCTTCCGATATGCTCACCTACGATTTCACGTCCTTTGGTTCCCATGGCAATGTGATTTTGATTCAATAGAGTTCATTTCAGCCATCGCCTCCGGCAAAGATAGCGGGGTCGGCTGCGTCTTACTCATTATACTTCTATTTGTTAGAATGAGTTCCAGGCGTTTGGCAGGAAAGCGCGTTCTCGATGCGGAACGGAGAGAAAAGGGGAACGATGGCCCATATATGGGCGCGGAGAGGGCACCGATCCCGGCACTCTCCACACTGCTTTCTCATTTCCGGAATTTGCGGCAGCTCAGTTGGAAGTCAAACAGTGGAGTTGCCCTTTCACCCCCGCTTCAGATTTCTGAAAATCTTCAGCGTGGCTTCGGAGAGGTTGAGGGTGTAGAAGTGGATGCCTTTGACTTTGTGGTCGATCAGCTCCTGCACCTGATTTGTTGCCCATTCGATGCCGATTTCGGCGACCTCTTTGTCGTCGGCGGCTTCGAGCACCTTGCGGAGCAGCTTTGACGGGATGCGGGAGCCGAGGGCCAGTTCGCCCATGCGGATCATCCCTTTTTTGGTCATGACGGGCATGATGCCGGGGATGATCGGCACGGTGATGCCCACCAACTCGCAACGCTCGACGTAATCGAAGTAGTCGCGGTTGTCGAAGAAGAGCTGCGTGACGATGTAATCGGCTCCGGCATCAACCTTCTCCTTGAGGAATTCCAGCTCCTTCATGCGGTTCGGCGTCTCGGGATGGCCTTCAGGAAAGCCTGCCACGCCGATACCCATTTCGGGGAAGTTCGCTTTGATGAATCGCACCAGGTCGATGGCGTGCGGAAAATCCTTGATCGCCTCTTCAAGCGTCGGAATATCGGCGGGCTTGTCGCCTCTGAGCGCCAGCACGTTGGTGATGCCGTGCTCGCGGTAGAGTTGCAGGACGCCTTCGATCTCGCTCTTTTCCGCGCCGATGCAGGTGAGGTGCGAGACCACCGTGATGCCGGTCTCCTGCTGGATGCGCGTGACAAGGTTGATCGTGCGTTCCTGCGTCGAGCCGCCCGCGCCGTAGGTGACGCTGATATACGAGGGGTCGAGAGGAGAGAGGTTCGAGATGGTTGCAAAGATTTTGTCCCACTCTTCCTGCTTTTTCGGAGGGAAAACTTCCAGGCTGAAGACCGGTTCGGTTGCGTTTTGGAGAATCTCTTTGACAAGCATCCGCGTAATTTTTTGCTGATTGAACAGGCGTAAATTTCTGAGCTGAATATAGTAAATTATCCTGTTGCTTAACTCCTGAAATCACCGCCATAAACCCCTGATGATGCGGTATTTTCTTCCGGCCTACCCGGCGGCGCGTCTCTTCGCCTGCGCCGTGGCGGGAATCATGGCCGCAATCTCCTTGCCCGTCGCGCCGCTCGTCTGGTTTGTCACGGCAATGGGCATCTCTCTTCTGGCGCTGCTCATGCTGCTGATCGACGGGAAGCGATTCCCCGGCGGCAAGCTCTCCGCATGGTCGGTGTTCTGCTACCTCGTGCTCGTGTTCGCGGCATTCGCGTTTCACGCCTCGGCTTCGTTCAGGCTCGCGCCCTCGCCTTCGCTGCTTTCGTGGGTTGGGCGGGATGTGATCCTGTCAGGCACCATCGATGGCCGTCCGGTCGAGGGCGACGGCGTGACGACCATGCAGATGCGGGTGAGCGAGGTGTTCGAGAAAGGGCTGCGGACGCGGATTTCTGACAAAGCGAAGGTTGTCGTGCGTATGCCGAAAGATGACGAGGCGCGGTATCAGGAGGGCGATTTCGTCCGGGTGAAGGGACGGCCCGGACTGATTCCTGTGGCGTCGAACCGGGGAGAGTACGATCCGCGTTTTCAGAACCGGTTGAAAGGGATTCATGTCCAGATGTTCTGCGCCGGGCCGTGGAAGCTGCTCCGTGAGCCACCGAAGCCCGGATTCTCGTTCATGGGAAGCGTCGTCAATCCGCTTCGGCACTATCTCGCCGAGGCGTTGGACAAGCATGTGCCGGGTGGCGAGGAGCGGCAGTTCGTCAAGGGGATGATCCTCGGCGAGCGGGACATGCTCTCCGCCGAGCTGAATGATGCCTTCCGGCGCACCGGCACGGCGCATGTGCTGGCGGTGTCGGGGCTGCATGTGGCGCTGCTCGCCTACGCGGTCAATCTCTGTCTGCAACGCCTGAAGGTGACGCCCGCCGGACGGTGGCTCGCGATGCTTTTGCTCGTCTCGATCATCGCGCTCTACAGCTTCGTGACCGGCAACGCGCCCTCGATCAAGCGGGCGGCGATCATGTCGGCGATGATGTTCGCGGGCGGCACGCTCGGGCGCAAAAGCTACGCGGTGAACTCGCTCGCCGCATCCGATCTCCTCATTCTGCTGCTCGATCCGTTCGATCTTTTCAATCCGGGCTTCGTGATGACTAACGGCGCGGTGCTCGGGATTCTCACACTGTACGGCCCGCTTGCCGCTCTTGCGCCGGATGGCAAGGCGCTGCATTGGCGACTGTTGCGCCTCGTGTGGGATGGATTTGCCGTCAGCCTGTCGGCGATAATCGGCGTCAGCCCGGTGATCGCGCTGTACTTCGGGACGTTCTCAGTTTCGGGCATCGTGGCGAACCTTCCGGCGGTGCTCTTCTCGAACCTCGCCATGTACGCGGCGCTGCCGCTGTTTCTGTTTCACGGCTTCGGCGGCTGGATCGCCTCGCTTTTCGGCGCGGCCATCTGGCTCTTCGCACGGCTGACGCTCTACTTTGTGCATCTTTTCAGCGCCATGCCGATGGCGAGCATCGACGTGCGGCCTGATCTGTTCGCCGTCGCCGTGTTCTATCTCACCGTCGCGCTTGTTTTTTATGCTTTCAGCAAGAGGGCGTGGGGAAGGGCGGCCATCGCTGTGCTGGTTGGATTGAACCTCTTGCTCTGGCACGATGTGACGAAGCCTGTTCCGAAACCTCCCGGAGTGGTGACAGTGAATCTCGGCAAGGAGGTGGCGGTGCTTTTCACGTCGGGCAGCGAGACCTGCCTTGTCGATGCCGGGCGGCGCAAGGGTGGTTTGGACAGAGTTCGGCGGCAGTCTGAAAGCTGGGGCATGACGACGCCGGTTGCGGCGACAAGTATCTTCACGCCTGACTCGGTGATGCGGGCATTGCCGTTGCCGACGTTTCCACCCGGCTCCGGGAGTTCCGCTCGCCGGACGTTCGTCGTCCGAAGAGTCGACGACAAGGCGCTCCGCATCGACAGCAAGCAGCACTCGCTCCTGCTCGTGTCGGGACTGAAACGACTTGAAGCGCAACGGGCGGACGGAGCCGACGTGGTGTTCTGGGTTCACCGCTTCACCGGCAAGGAGTGGCGTCGGCTCGATGCCTGGATCGCCGAAGCCCGTCCGCGCCGGATGCTGCTCGTGCCGGGACCATTCATGACCGCCGCGCAACGCGAACTGCTGCGCCGCTACGCCGCATCGAGGCCGCAAGTCGAGGTGAGGTCGCGGAGTCGGCAGACTGTGTGGTATTGAGGATGGAATTTTACTGGATTTTGACTGGAGCGACTTCGAAAGGTGGGTGAAATAATCGTATTCGAACGTCATCGCGAGGAATGCAGGGAGGCAGCAATCAGGGCGATTTGGCATTGGTCGCGAGCGCACTTTGGCAAGAACCGTTCGCCAGTCGTATTTTTCAGGAACGGCAAATGCTTCACTTCACTGACAACTCACATCGGAGATTTACCTCTAAAGCCCTGAAAAAGCAGACACTTCGCGGAATACGCTGAAACAGATAATCCCACAAGACGCAACGGTCGTGCGGGTGTTTTGCTTTCTGGCAGACTCGTTCGCAAGATTTTTCAGGAGAGAACCTCCAGTCCTTTACGGTCTATCACATCGAGCAGACGCTTGGCTGCTCCGCCTGGCTTTTTCACCCCCTGTTCCCATTGCTGGACTGTGGTTTTCCCGATTCCAAGCAGTGCGGCAAAAGCTCCCTGGCTAATATGATGGCGTTGGCGAATGAGGCGGATTTCATCAGGTTCGAAATCCTTCTTTTTCGGCAGGCAAAGCGCCTCGACTTCACGAAGGGTGATCTCATCCATTGCTCCAACATCGAACAGGCTTTTGGCCATATCGTGTGCCATATCAAGTATTTCGCTCATTTTATCACCTCATAATACTCTTTTCGTTCCAAAAGCAGGGCAAGCTGTTCATCGCTGGTTGAGACAAAGCTTTTTGATGCCAGCCGAAGGGCTTTCTTTTCGGCGTCAGTTATGTTCGCCCTCACGTTTTTTGCAAAAGCGTAAAGGAACACAACCCTTTCGGAATCTGGCCTTCGGTACCCCACCAGAGTCCTGAACCCTTTACTTTTACCCTCGCCTTCACGGGCAATACGTTTTTTGAAAAGATTACCACCGAGATCGGCATCGAATTTACCCTCCACCACCTCTTCGGCTGCCTTCCAAATAACCTGGTCGGAGACACGATTGTCCTGTGCCCAGCGATGAAACGTTTTATGTTTGAATAGTCTCATCTATGAATGTGTCACATGGTGAGATAGTTCCCATCATTTTTTTTCTCGGAATCGACACCAGTAAATCAGGCGTCGTCGATCTCAAAGATTCACGAGCCGAAAACGCTTGCGGCTTCGCTCTGGCGGTTTGCGCGCCGGTGAACAACGATAAGGAAGTCGTTTGTGGTCGGGAAGGCTTAAAGAAATCGATTTAGATTGTCGGAAAAGTCAATACCTGCCTGTCATTGCGAGTCGCCCATATCCGGCCCGCTTCCGCACACAGATATTGAGCAAAGTGAAAGATAAGCAAAATCTTATCTATTCATGGAAAGGGGCGTGGCAACGTGGCAATCGAGACGATACCACATCGTTCACATGGAATTTTTTTAAGGATCGCCTAGCTTTCAAGCTCAGCCGACGTTGAAAGCAGGCGAAGTCCGCTTTGGTCAGTCGGCTGGAGCGTAAGGTTGGGAATTTTGGAAGTGCTACCAACCCCTCTTTGAATCAGGTTTCCTATCGTAGGGATTGTGAAGTGGACCCCAACCGCCAGACAAAAACAGGTCGAGTTTAAGCTGGTAACTTGCTGTTGTTCATGCAGCTGATTGAGGCTGCACTATCACCTCTGGCGACCCATCAGAGGACTTCTTTTGAGA
>JAAXWU010000110.1 GCA_013334855.1 Chlorobaculum sp.
ATTGCCGAAACTACGCAGCACCGATGGCGTAAAAAGGTAGATCGAGCCGTTCTCGATATACTGCGAAGGGCGATCCTGCCGCATCCCGCGGTTGCGGTAATCGAAGTTCACGCTATTCCACTCGCCAGAACGCTGCTCCCAGATGGTGAGATCGTCGGCCCGCGTGACCGAAATCAGCGAATCGGCCTCGTCGCGCCGGAACAGCTCGATGGCGCGGTCTATGTCGCCCGGCTTGCGCAGGGGCGAGGTGGCTTGCAGGAAGACCACCGTCTCCGGCTCCGCGCCGTGCCGCCCGGCAATCGTTTCGAGCGCGTGCAGCAAAGCCGACTCCGAGGTGGCCTTGTCGCCGCTGATCTCCTCTGGACGGTCGATCACCTCAGCGCCATACTCCCGCGCCACCTCAGCGATGGCCTCGTCGTCGGTCGTCACAAACACCTGATCGACATGTGCGGCATCGACGGCCTGCAATACGCTCCACGCCAGCAGCGGAAGACCGGCTACCGGATGGATGTTCTTTTGCTTGAGTCCCTTCGAGCCGCCTCGCGCCGGAATGATCGCTGCCGTTCGCATTCAGTACGTTTTCTGGTTCATGATTGTTGGCCGATGTCGTCTCATTTTTCGATCACTTCCCGACACACCCCGGCAATTTTATGAGCCGCCGAGCGGTTCTGCAACGGGGTAAGCCGTTTGAGGTAATCTGGTTCCAGACCGCAATATACCGGTTTGTTCAGCGCCGATCCTACAAAGATCGTCGAGGAAAACTGCGCGATCATCATCTGCGAATTGGCGATCATCTCCTCGGTCTTCCCTTCCGAATAGACGATGCTCCCTGGCGCGTGCTGCTCGATCTCCCTCCTGGCCCGCGAGACATTCTCGTTGGGATGGAGCTTGAAGAGCAGTTGCCGCCCGTCGGCCATATCGAGGTATTTGCGGATGTTGCGCTTGCGGTTCTCGTAGACGAAGGTTTCGCGATTGTCGGAGGTGCAGACCAGCACGTAGTCGCGGTGCTCGAACTTGTTGTCGAGGAAGCGCTCGCAGTGGTCGAAGTTGGGAATGCTGGTCACTTCGATCTTGGCCGGATTGACCCCCTTCTGGACGAACAGGTCGCGATACCCTTCGCTGGCCACGCAGAACTTCTCGTAGGTGTCGGACAAACCGGTGGTTGCCGTACCGGCGATCCATCTCGGCATCCAGCGGAAATTGCGAGCCAGATGGAACAGAACGGTTTCCGGCTCGGTCATTCCCTCCTGTACGAGGACGATTTTGGAGCGCTTGAGGTGCTTGGGTACGATGAGGTCAGTGCAGGTCACCACCAGATCGTAACGGTGCCGTGCGCCGCCGATGTCGAGCTGAAACCCGTGCGAAGTCAGGTAGTCGATCGCTTTGCTGGCCCGCTTTTTGCCCATGATCGTGAATTCGAGCATCCCCATGTCGGAGGCTTTGCCGAGCAGACCGTCGCTGAAAAAAGGGGTGAACCACTGATCATATTCCGCGAGATACTCCGAAATCTGGTGCATCTGGGTGGTTTGATTCATCGATCCGCAGACAAAAAGTATCTTCTTCTTCATTCGCTTTCTTTACTGACTTGTTCGGCATCCCGAAGATGAATGCCTTCCATGAACATCACCGCATAACCTATCGAATACCAGATAACCTCCTTGAAACGGCGCAGCAACACGAACGCTCCTCCCCAGGCGAGATGATCGGGCAGACCAAGCGCTTGAAAAAACGCGAGATAGCCCAAGTCCTGAATTCCCAGACCTGATGGAATGAAAAAAAAGATCGCCCTGAGAATGGTCAGCGCCGTATCGAATGCAAGCACTTGCAGAAATGTCACCTTGAGACCAAGGAGGTGCAATATAAGATAACTTTCCACAGCAAGCATCATCCATGCCGCGATATAGATGCCCATGACCGGCAGCAGCGATCTGAGGCCGCCAGACATGACCCGCTGAAGCTTCTGGTCGGTCTCGGCGAACCCCGCCTCCTGGCTGAGCAGCCACTGGCGCACCTTTTCAAACGGAATCTTCATCAGTACGTGATGCAGCTTCAGCGCGGCTTTGCCGTTGGTCATCACGACGAGGAGCAGCATGAAGCCGAGCGTGATGGAGATACCCGCAACGATCATGATCACGCCAAGACCTTCAAAATCGATCACCTGCACGGATACGGACTGCAACAAGCCGAAACCGGCAATCGCGCCGATAAGGGTATAGAACCCCTCTGTCGCGGAAAGCAGGAGCTTGCGCACCGCAACGCTGGCAAATCCGTCCGGCAGCGGAATGCCGAGAAATCGACGGCAGAGCCAGGGGCGTAACGGCTCGCCGACCGCGATGCCCGCCGGCAGGGTCATGGAGACCGTCTCGGTGACAAGCTGGATTTTGAAAAGCGAGAAAAACGGCACAGCCCCGTTCTCTTTCGGAATAAGCCGACGCCAGGATGCCGTTTCAAGAAGATGCAGGGCGAGATATGGCAGGAGAATCAAGAGGGAGTACGGGCCAATCGAACCGATCAGCTTCATCGATCCGGCCAGATCCACCTTGCTGAACAGATAGGCGATGAGCGCCAGACCGGCCAGCAACCCCGCATACCCGCTCCATGACTTTTTCCCTTTATTTCGTACCTGCATGTAATCGATTGGAAATGAAACTGTTCTGCGTGTACCGGCGCCATCGGGCGGCTGCCCGGTTCTAACGCTTTTGAAGAAAAACATTTGACGACCCTGATCCTCCCGTCCGAAAAAAGCGGACAATGAGTGTCGGTATGAGCTGTTCTGAAGTGAAGCGCCCAAATATAACGAAAATAAGGCATTCCCGTGAATCCACCCGAATGATGCCACTCTTCGCGAGAATGGTCACGACAATAGCTGAGGTAACAATCGCGATTTCGAAATCGACCTGTCGTTGCAGCGAGCGGAGTCTCAGAGATGGCGCGGCGATCAAAATTCGAATAAACTGTTGGAGAAGAGAGCGTCGATTGTTACATATCAGTTACGATTTTATGCAGTGCATTCCTGTCACACTATCCGTTTTTGCGGATGCCGTTGTTGACCGTTTGCGTCAGACCCGATTTCACGACTCTCTTCTCAGCTTTCCGGAATCAAACTTTCGTTTATGGGACTCATCAACCCTGATTTCCAGACCCTGCCCGAGCTGTTTACCTCCGTTTTCAGCCATTACAAAGGCCAGAGCGACAAAGCGCCAATCGCCAGAAAAATCCAGGGCGCATATGCGCCGATCAGCTATGACTCGCTTGCTGAGGATTGCCGCCATTTCGCCGCTTATCTGAAAAAGAGAGGCATCGAGCCGGGCGACCGGGTGGCGATTCTGTCGGAGAACCGTCCAGGCTGGTATCTGTCCGACATGGCCATTCTCTCGCTCGGCGCAACCAACGTGCCGCTCTACCCCTCACTTCCGCCGAACCAGATCGAATACATCCTGAACAACTGCGGCGCGAAAGGGATCATCGTCTCCAACATGCTTCAGCTCGGCAAGATTCTCTCCATCTGGCCGAAGCTTCCGGAGCTGAACATGGTGATCGTCATGAACCGGCTCGAAGAACCGGTCGAGGATGTAATCGATCTTGGCCAGGCTAAAGCCGAGGGGATCAAAATCCTGCAAGCCGCGCCCTGGCTGTTCGATGGCATCAAAAGCAAGCCTGACGATGTGGCGACGATCATCTACACTTCGGGCACGACCGGTCTGCCGAAGGGGGTGATGCTCACCCACCGGAACCTGTGCGAAAACGTGAAATCGTGCTCGACGGTCATCCGCCTCGACGAAACCGACAGCAGCCTCTCCTTCCTGCCGCTCTCCCACGCCTACGAACGTACGGGCGGCTACTACCTGCTCTTTGCCTGCGGGGCGAGGATTTACCTCGCCGAAAGCATCGAAACCATTTCGCTCAACATGTCGGAGGCCAAACCCACCATCATCTTCACGGTGCCGAGGCTCTTTGACCGCATCAAGGCAAGCATTCTCAAATCGGTCACGAGCGAAGGGGGCGTGAAGGAGAAAATCTTCTTCTGGGCGGTAAGCACCGGTGAAAAGTACTACAAGCAGCTCGCCGCCGGAAAGGTGTCGCCGCTGCTGGCCGTGCAGCATAGCCTCGCCGACAAGCTGGTCTACAGCAAAATCCGCAAGAAATTCGGCGGTCGCTTGCGCTACTTCGTCTCCGGCGGCGCGGCGCTTCCTCAGAAAACGGGAGAGTTCTTCCAGTCCATCGGCATCACGATTATGGAGGGCTTCGGCCTGACCGAGACCTCGCCCGTCACCCACGTCAACCGTCCCGAAAAGGTGAAGTTCGGCACGGTCGGGCCACCGGTCAAGAACGTCGAGGTGAAGATCGCGCCGGATGGCGAAATCATGCTCAAAGGCCCCAACATCATGAAGGGGTACTGGAAAGACGAGGAGGCGACCGCCGAGGTGATCAAGGATGGGTGGTTCTATACGGGTGACATCGGCGTGATCGATGCCGACGGCTACCTGAAAATCACTGACCGCAAGAAGCATATCATCGTGACCAGCGGCGGCAAGAACATCGCTCCCCTGCCAATCGAGAATCTCATTCTCGACAGCCCCTATGTCGATCAGGTGATGATTATCGGTGAAAAACGGCCCTTCCTCATCGCGCTCATCGTGCCCGATTTCGTGAAACTGAGAGATTACGCCGCGGAGCACCAGATCAAAGCGGCAAACGCGAAAGAGCTGATCGCCACCAAGGAGGTTGTCCAGGTCTACGAAAAGCTGCTCAAGAGCATCTCGCGCCAGCTTGCCACCCATGAGAAGGTGCGCAAATTCCTGCTGGTCGATGAGCCATTCTCGATTGAGAACGGCATGATGACCCCGACCCTCAAGCTCAAACGCAAGGAGATCATCAGCAAATACGGCACGGAGATCGACAATCTCTACAACGCGCTGAACATGGTCTATAATACCGAGTGACGCACACCCGCTGACGATTTCAGAGGCTGTTTCAGGACTGTATCCCGGAACAGCCTTCTCTCACCCTCCACTCCCAGATTCCCCGGCGATCCGCAGCATCCGGTTCTCGCCGTACTCCTCGATCATCGACTCCATGACGAGCGAATCGACAATCGAGCCGATGCCGTGCGGGCAATCGGCGTAACGCTCCTCGACCGACTCGCGGGAGAGTTCACCGGTTGACAGCAATTCGCGCAAGAGCGCCCCGCGATACCAGCGCCGGGAGCCCTTGAAGCTTGACTGTTTCGTCAGCGGCGCGATGCCAGTTTTCCGACCGGTCAGCTCCATCGCGCCGTAATCCATCAGCGCATTATGCCAGTCGCGGCTACGCCCTTTCGGCAGCACCGCTTCGGCCACGTCGAGCAGCTCTTTCGGGGTGATCGTTTCGGGAAGGTTGAGTTCGTGGATCAGCACGCGCCGGATGTTGGTATCGACGGCGGCGATGTCGCGGTTGTCCGCGAAGACAGGAATCGAGCGGCTCGTGTAAGCGCCGATGCCCGGCAGCTCGATGAGTTGCGATGGCTCCGATGGAACCCGGCCATCGTGCCGCTCGACGATCATCGAGGCCGCCCGGTGCAGCCGCTGGCCGCGCCCATTGTAGCCAAGCCCGCTCCACTCTTCGAGCACCTCGCGCAGCGAAGCCGAAGCGAGCGACTGCACGTCAGAAAAACGCTCCCGCCAGCGGATGAAACGAGGTGCTACCCGGTCGGCCTGCGTCTGTTGCAGCATCACCTCGCTCACCATCACGCCGTAGCGGTCGGTGGTCGAGCGCCAGGGAAAGCTCCGCCGGTTCTTTTCGTAAAAATCGAAAATCTTCGACTGAAAAGCCTCGACACGAGCGGTATTCATGGTAAGGTAAAATCAGAAAGGAAAAAATAACGCAGCAAGCTCTTTCGTCTCCCGCTCTTCGTCCACCACGTCCACACGCAAACAAACTGCGAGTAAAACCAACAAAGCAGCGCCGCCGGTTTCACGGTAGCGCTGCTCTGCTAAAAAGCCGGAAATGCCCAGAGGCTCAGGCGTGAGCGCTCTTGCGCTCCTTGACCTTCAGCGCGGCCTTGCCGGTACGCTTGCGGAGGTAGAAAAGCTTGGCCCTTCTTGCCTTGCCGTTCCTCACAACCGTGACGCTCTCGACGTTCGGCGAGTTGATCGGAATGATCCTCTCGACGCCTACGCCATGCGAAATTTTGCGGACGGTGATGGTCTTGGAAGCGCCCATGCCCTTGTCGCCGATCACGACGCCTTCGAAAGCCTGAAGGCGCTCTTTCTCGCCCTCAATAACCTTGAGCTGAATCCTGACGGTATCGCCGGGACGAACCTGGGGAATATCGCTCCTCTGCTGGGTTGCTTCGACCAACTGAATTAACTGATCCATGATGACACTGTTATCTTTATGTTGTCTTTACTCTTCTTCACTCTCTTTGCCGAGCATATCCGGCCTGCGTTCAAGCGTGCGCTCTTGCGCATTCTCCTGCCGCCAGCGCTCGATTTTTTCATGATGGCCTGAAAGAAGCACGTCGGGCACTGTCATTCCCCGGAACTGTGCAGGGCGGGTATACCATGCGCAGTCGAGCAGTTCGCTCTGGAACGAATCGGTCAATGCCGACTCACCATCGCCGAGCACCCCCGGAATGAGCCTGACGACCGCATCCAT
>JAAXWU010000111.1 GCA_013334855.1 Chlorobaculum sp.
GTGGAAGTCGTGCTTGTCCACCTGCTCGTAGATGCGAGCGAGCGTGTCGTGGCCGAAAGTCGGAGGCCCGTAGCTTTCGAGGTCGCGATCCTTGCGGAGCCAGTAAAACCACTCGGGATGTTCGCCGATCCAGTCGCTGTCAATCGATGCCGTGCGGAAGACGAACTCGAACACCACTCTCATGCCGAGGTGGTGCGCCGCTTCGACCAGCGCCTTCAACTGCGTCTCCACCGGCAGGGCGAGCGCCGGTTCCGAGAGCATCTCGTCGAGCTTGTAGTGATTTTTGATCGCGTAGGGCGAGCCGAGTTCGCCTTTGCGGTTCATCTTGCCGATGCTGGTCAGCGGTAGCAGATGGAGCGTATCGGCGCCCATCCGCCGGATGTAGGGCAGCATGGCGATGGCCTTGAGCAGGGTGCCGGTCTCGCGGAATCCGCCCGAAAGCGGCTCCGTGCCGATCTTTCCGTCGCGGTCATGGTCGAAAGCCGCGTTGTACCTGACGAAGAGGTTGTACACTGTCGCCGAAGCGCTCCAGCTCTGCCCGTCACTGTCGAGCTGTCCTGTTGTCATCGCAGGCGAGGCTTTGATCTCGCCAATTGTATCGATGAAATAGTCAAAGGGATCGACCATCGAAACGCCGGTCGCGCCCATGCGCCAGAGATTCGGCACGGCGTATGGCTTCGCCGAGTGACGACTTTTTGCCGTCCTGAGCGATTCGAGGATGATGTCGAGGGTGGGTGTGGTCAATCTGCTGGTATTTTGGATCGATAGAGGCGAAAAATCAGGCTAAAGATAATTATTATCGGGAAAATTTAAGCAGAACCACAAAAGGCATTTGCGAAGAGATGACTGGATCGGTAAGAACCATCAGAATGGAGATCGAGTACGACGGCACAGGCTTTTGCGGCTGGCAGCGCCAGTCCGGCTCGTTGCCGACGGTGCAGGGGGCAATCGAGGCCGCGCTTGGCAGGATCACGCAGGAGAAGATCGGCATCGACGGCGCGGGCAGAACCGACAAGGGGGTGCACGCTCGCGGCCAGGTGGCGAGTTTCGCCACCGCATCGACGATGGAGCTTGGTCGCCTGAAGCACTCGTGCAACTCGCTGCTGCCGGGCGCGATCCGCATCACCGCGATGCGGCAGGTTCCCGAGAGCTTCCACGCCCGCTTCAGCGCCACATCGCGTGAGTACCGCTACTTCCTGCTCGAACGTCCGTCGGCCATCGACAGCCGTTTCGCCGGATGCTGTCACGGCAAGCTCGATCTTGCCGCGATGAATCGTCTGGCTTCGATGCTTGCCGGAACTCACGACTTCACTGCCTTCTCGAAAGAGGATTCCGATCAGCCGGGGACCCTCTGCACCATCAAGGTCACCCGATGGTATCGCTTTGGCCGGTTCTACGTCTTCCACATCGAGGCGAACCGCTTCCTCCGCAGCATGGTGCGCTTCCTGGTGGCCGGGATGATCGAAGCGGGCAAGGGCCGTCTCGGAGAGGAAGAGTTCGCGACGATGCTCGAAAGCGGTCGCCGCCTGCCAAATCTGAAGCCCGCCGACGCCGCAGGCCTGTTTCTCTGGAAGGTCAGGTACAAATAGTTGATAATGGATAATTGATAATGGATAATGCAAATGCCGGGCAAGCGGTTTTCGCAATCGTCCCAAATGTTCCAATCGTCCCAATTGCCCCAACTGTCCCAATCATCCCATAAGTCCCAATCGAATAAGTCATTAACTGCCTCATTGGCAACCTTTTGCAGCACGCTATTGATGCGCTTTCTTCGGTGCGCCTTGTATTAATCGTCTGGTCTGGTTAAGTTACCTGCTCATATTTTTGTTTCGAACCCGAGGATGCCTGCGCAACCTCACCTGTAAACCCGGCCCGGCTTGTGAAAAGCTTTTTACCGTTCAGGCTCTTTTTTTTCAGCCTACTCTTGCAGGTTCTCCTCTTTGCGTCCATATCGTTCGCGGCGGAACCTGACGACGCACTTGACAGCATCTCGAATGCGCAATCCTCGCGTGTTTCGGAGATGCTCGACAGTCTGGTCAATGCCACCTATTTTGACGATGAGCAGTTTTCGCCTGTCGAAAAGGGCGTTGAAAAAGGCGTCGAACAGGGCGGCATCAATGGCATCAATGAGTATCTCCCCAAAGATTTTATCCCCCAGTTCAGCGATTCGATTTATGCTTCGAGAATTGCCAGGCTTGCCAGAAAAAGCCGCTTCAATCTGGTGTACAACGAGCATGTCAGGGGATTCATCCGCGTGTACGCCGTTGACAAGAGGAGGTTCGTGTCGAAGGTGCTTGGCTTGACCAATACCTACTTCCCGCTCTTCGAAGAGAAATTCCGCGAGTACAACATTCCCAACGAGATGAAATACCTGCCCGTCGTGGAGTCCGCCCTGAATCCTACGGCGGTGTCGCGGGCTGGCGCGCGCGGGCTCTGGCAGTTCATGAGCGGCACGGGCCGGATGTACGGACTGAAATCCTCTTCGTTCATCGAGGATCGTTACGACCCGAACAAGGCGACCGTGGCGGCGTGCGAGCATCTGCACGATCTCTACAACATGTTCGGCGACTGGTTCCTCGTGCTCGCGGCATACAATGCAGGAGCGGGCACCGTTCAGCGGGCCATCAGGCAATCCGGCGGCGCACGCGATTACTGGGAGATTTGGCCCTACCTGCCGCAGGAGACCCGCGGGTACGTTCCGGCTTTCATTGCGGTGAATTACGTCATGAACTACTACCGCGAGCACAACATCCAGCCAGCGCAACCGGGATACCTTTACTCCGAAACCGGCAGGGTTCCGGTCAATCAGGCGCTTTCCTTCGATCAGCTTCACGAAACGCTCGGCGTGCCGATGGCGGATATCAGATTTCTCAATCCGCAGTACAAGGCCGGACTCATTCCGGAGTCTGAATCCACGCCCAACATGCTCCGGCTTCCGAAGCAGTACATCGAGTCGTTCCGGCAGAAGGAGCAGGAAATTTACGCCTACAAGCCTGAGCTGGTTGCCGAAAAAGCGCGCCTCTACAGCATGGTCCGCGAGGCTCAACGTCAGGACGATGTCGTCAGCAGTGGGCGCGGCCGGAAGGTGTATGTCGCCAAAAGAGGGGAGACGCTGGCCCGAGTCGCCCGGAAATATGGCGTTTCGGTCAGCCAGCTTATCGACTGGAACGATCTGAAAAGCTCCAGGCTGAAGCCGGGTCAGAAGCTGGTGGTCTTCAACGCCGCCAGCGAGCGCGGATCACGGAAATCAACCGTGGCGAAGCTCAAGGGCAAGAAAGGCAAGCTGACCGCAAAGACCAACAAGGGTTCGGCCAAGGCCAAGGCGCTCAGGAAAGCCAAAGGCGGCAAGAACGCCGTCAAGAAAAGCGCCGCGAAAAAACGGCGCAGGTAGGAGCGTCGCCAGGCGGGTTCATCGCCTGTCCGCAACTTTGGCGGGAAAACTCACGCTGTTAAATCTGCGTTAGTTTAACAGTTGTTCTTCTTCTCATTGAAGTTTTTTCTTATCTTGAGCATTCAATTTTCGCACGCACCCGAAGGCCAGTATTTCCGGGGTACGGACAGTTTCTTCAACCACCAACAAAGGGTATTTAACACAGCGTATGCGTAATATCATCTTCACCGGTAAGGGAGGCGTCGGCAAGACTTCAGTCGCGGCTGCTACGGCCCTGAGAGCTGCAGACATGGGCTTCAAGACGCTCATCATGTCGACCGACCCGGCCCACAGCCTTGGAGACTCGCTCGATGTCGAGCTCGGCCCCTCTCCGGTCAAGGTTGCCGAAAACCTATGGGGTCAGGAAGTCAGCGTTTTCGGTGATCTCAACCTGAACTGGGATGTCGTCAGGGAGCACTTCGCGCACCTGATGGCCTCGCGTGGCATCGAAGGCGTCTATGCCGAAGAGATGGGCGTGCTTCCTGGCATGGAAGAGCTGTTCTCGCTCTCCTATATCAAGCGTTACAACGAAGAGCAGAAAGATTTCGATCTTCTGGTCGTTGACTGCGCTCCGACCGGCGAAACGCTCAGGCTGCTCTCGCTGCCCGAGACCTTCGGCTGGTTCATCAAGTTCATCCGCAACGTCGAGAAGTACATGGTCAAGCCGATGATTCGCCCTCTCTCCAAGAAGGTCAAGAAGCTCGATGACTTCGTGGCTCCCGAAGAGGTCTACGAGAAAGTAGACAACCTCTTCTCTTCGACCGAGGGCATTATCGACCTGCTCGCCGATGGTTCCAAAACCACGATGCGCCTGGTCATGAACCCCGAGAAGATGGTTATCAAAGAGTCGATGCGCGCCCTGACCTACCTGAACCTCTATGGAATCACGGTTGACAGGATCACCATCAACCGCGTCATGCCCGATCAGAGCCCCGATCCGTACTTCCAGAAATGGCGTGCCATCCAGCAGAAGTACATCGAGCAGATCCAGGACGCATTCGCCCCGATCCCGATTGCCGAAGTGCCGCTGTTCGACAACGAGGTTGTCGGTCTGGAAATGCTTCGCAGGGTTGGCGAGAAGGTCTATGGCACCGATAACCCGCTCGATATCTTCTTCAAGGAAGACCCGATCAACATCTCCAAGATTTCGGACGGTCACTACAAGGTTCGCGTGAAGCTGCCCTTCATGGAGAACATGGGTCTGGAGCCGAAGATCATGAAGCTTGGCGATGACCTCACCATCCGTATCGGCGACTACCAGAAGATCGTGGCGCTTCCGATCTTCCTTGCCGGAATGGAGTCCACCGGCGCTTCGTTCGAGAGCGGCTGGCTGAACATCGACTTTACCAAGGAGTAAGTCGCTCCTTTCTTTCATACCTTTTTGAAGGAACAGGAGAACCTGCCAGCGTGGCAGGTTTTCCTGTTTGTAGGCTTGCCGGAGCACCGAGGAATTTACTGCTCCTGGTTCCGGTTATTCTGGTTGTTTTATTATCTTCTTACACATTGTGTATAATTGACGATTTTTCTGACTATTACGAATGCAACAGTTACAGGATTTACGAGTTTCAAGAATCATCAGACTGAGTTCACCGCGGGCGTTGAAGGACAAGTTGCCCGTTACGGAGCATATAGCCGATACGGTTTGTCAGGCAAGGCGTGAGGTCGAGGATATTCTGACCGGCAAGGACAGCCGGATGCTGGTCATCGTTGGCCCCTGTTCTATCCATGATATCAAGGCCGCACGTGAGTATGCCTCGCACCTTCTCGCTTTGCGCAAGGAGCTGGAGCCGGAGTTCTGCATCATCATGCGGGTCTATTTCGAGAAACCGCGCACGACCATCGGCTGGAAGGGGTTCATCAACGACCCGCATCTGAACGATACCTACGACATCGAGCATGGTCTGTTCCATGCCCGCAAGCTCTTGATCGAGTTGAACGAGATGGGGCTTCCGGCGGCGACGGAGTTTCTCGATCCGATCTCTCCGCAGTATGTGGCCGATCTGATCAGTTGGGCGGCCATCGGTGCTCGCACCATCGAGTCGCAGACGCACCGCCAGATGGCCAGTGGCCTGTCGATGCCGGTCGGCTTCAAGAACGCGACCGACGGACGGCTCCAGGTGGCCATAGACGCCATTTGCTCTGCCATGCACCAGCACAGTTTCCTCGGCATCGATCAGGATGGGCACAGCAGCGTCATCACGACCAAAGGCAATCCCTTCGGTCACCTCGTGCTGCGTGGCGGTTCAAGCAAGCCGAATTACGATGCAGAGAGCATCGCTTCGGCTGAAAAGCAGATCCGAAAGTCTAAACTGACGCCGCATCTCCTGGTCGATTGCAGCCACGCCAACTCCGGCAAGAAGTTCAGCAACCAGCTCAATGTGTGGCAGGATATTCTCGCCCAGAAGAAGAGCGGCAATACAAGCATCGCGGGCGTCATGATCGAGAGCAACATCTGCTCCGGCAATCAGCCCTTCCCGGTCAAGCCGGAAGAGCTGAAATACGGCGTTTCGATTACCGACGAGTGCGTATCGTGGGAACAGACCGAGAAAATGCTTCGCGATGGCGCTGAATTCATGAAGCGTGTTCGTTCCTAATTTTGACGTATCAATGTTCCTTTATCAACCAAAACCCTTCAACAGACATGAATATCGACAGAGTTGTCTATGCGGTCGCGGGATTTTTCGTTCTTTCCAGCGTCCTGCTCTCCATCTATCATAACCAGAACTGGCTCTGGTTCACCGGCTTTGTCGGACTGAACCTGTTCCAGGCAGCCTTTACCGGTTTCTGCCCGCTCGCCAAGATTCTCAAGGCGGCTGGTGTCAAACCGGGTCATGCATTTGAATAATTTTCAGCGGTAGGCGTCCCGACATAATGGGGCGCTTGGCGTTTTACTCCTATCACTATTCAAAAAAACATCATGAGCGTCGAAATCAGGCGGGTCAATACCAGCCAGGAGCGTAAACAGTTCATCAAGTTTGCGTGGAAGGTGTACAGAAAAGACCCTGAACTGAGCAAAAACTGGGTGCCGCCCGTGATTTCGGACTACATGAAGACGCTCGACACCGAGCGCTATCCGCTCTATGACCACGCCGATCTGGCGATGTTCACGGCATGGAAGGATGGCGTCATGGTCGGCACGATTGCCGCGATCCAGAACCG
>JAAXWU010000012.1 GCA_013334855.1 Chlorobaculum sp.
GCAAGGGATTGCTGCCGAAGCTCATCAACGACAAGTCGCTGGCCGACAACACCGAAAAGACGATCGTGAACCTGAGGAACGCCGCCGCCGAAACCGAGACGCTGATGAAGCAGCTCAACGACAGCCAGGGCACCCTCGGCAAGCTGAACAACGACCCGGCGCTCTACAACAACCTGAGCAAAACGCTGGTTTCGCTCGACACCTTGCTCGTCGATCTGAAGAAGCGCCCGAACCGCTACGTGCGTTTCACGCTCTTCTGAGCTTTTCCGGCACGGAACGCACGATGAGAACGCTTCGAACCATCCTCCTCCCGATCCTCGTCAGCGTGGCTGTAATGATGGCTGCGCTGAAGCTGGAAGCAAGAACTCCCGATTTTACAGCACTTGACAGCGTGATGCGCCGTGCCGTCGCCGACAGCGTCTTTCCCGGCGCGAGTATCGCCGTGCTGTACCGGGGCAAGACGGTCTATCACAAGGCGTTCGGGCGGCTGACCTACAATCAGGCGAGCGCTCCCGTGGACACGACGACTATCTACGACGCCGCGTCGCTCACCAAGGCGGTCGTCACCACGAGCATCGCCATGCAGCTCGTCGAGCGCGACTCGCTCGATCTTCGTGCGCCTGTCGCGAAATACCTGCCCGGCTTCGCCTGCAACGGCAAGGAGCGCGTCACCATCGAGCAGCTCATGCGCCACACCTCCGGCCTGCGTGCGCACGCCTTTTACGCCAAAACGTGCCGCACGCCCGGCGAGGTGTTCCACGCCATCGAACAGGATTCGCTTCTCTGCAAGCCGGGCAGCCAGACGGAGTACAGCGACCTGAACTTCATCCTGCTCGGCAGAATCGTCGAACAGATTACCGGCCAGAGCCTGTACGCCAACTTCCACGCCCGCTTCGCCGCACCGCTCGGCATGAACTCGATGCTCTTCAACCCGCCGCCAGCGCTCCAGCCCCGAATCGCCCCGACCGCGCCCGACGCTGCCTGGCCGCTCGCCACGCCGCGCCCGCTCGTCAACGACCAGAACGCCGCCCTCCTCGGCGGAGCGGCAGGTCACGCGGGACTCTTCACCACCACCGGCGACCTTGAAAAGATGGTGCGAATGCTGATGAACGGAGGCGAACTCAACGGCAAGCGCTCCATCGCGGCATCGACCGTCCGGCGATTTCTGAGGAAAACCGAATGGCCGCGAGCCATCGGCTGGGACATGGTGACCACCGGAAAATCCTCGGCAGGCACCCGCTTCTCCCCAACCTCCTGGGGCCACCTCGGCTACACCGGCACCAGCATCTGGGTCGATCCGGAGAAAGATTTAGCGGTGATTTTATTGAGCAACCGGGTCTGGCCGACGGAAGAGAATATCAAGATTCGCAAGTTCAGACCATTGCTGCACGACACGGTAGTGGAGTGCGTGGAGGAGATTGCGAAATAAGGAAGTGTGTGTTTTGAATTAACAATACAGCGAAGTTTGTACGGTTCTTTTAAGATTTTGAAAAAGCTTTGAAAGCGACCCTGTTAGATAAAATGGTTCTTCGCAGAATTTCGTGGAAGAGAGGTGTATAATTGGTACCTTGGCGTAATTCTGAACCTTGTCGAACCATCTCGCAGAAATCGCCCATGCAGAGCCTGACACACCACTATCACCAGCTTTTAGGTCTTCCGTCAAACTGGAAAGTCGAAAAGATCAATCTGTCAATGACTGGAAAGCAGATCGAGATTCGGCTGGTTTATGAGGGCAAACAGGTCGAATGCCCCGTCTGCGGCCAGGCTGGCAACATTTACGATCATACCGCCGAGCAACAGTGGCGGCATCTGGATACCATGCAGTTCGAGACGATTCTGGTGGCTCGGCTGCCGCGTTGTCAATGCAAGGAACACGGCGTCAAAACCGCTCAGCCGTCGTGGGCGGCAAGGCACTCACGCTTCACGCTGCTGTTCGAGAGCTTTGCTATCGAACTTTTGCAGCACTGCGCCAACATCAAGTCGGCAGCCCAAATGCTGCGATTGGACTGGCACGCGCTCGATCAGATCATGCGTCGAGCCGTCGAACGCGGGCTGAAACGACGTGAAAATGATGAGATGACGTATTTGGGGATTGACGAAAAAAGTTTCAAGTCAGGCCATCATTACGTCACGGCGCTGAACGACCTGAAGCAAGGTCGGGTGCTCGAAGTGGTCGAACATCGAACCACCGATGCGGCCAAAGAGGCGCTCGAAACGCTGAACGAGAAGCAAAAAGAATCGGTCAAAGCGGTTGCGATGGACATGTGGAAACCCTTTGCCAGCGCGGTTCAGGAGCTGTTGCCGAATGCCGATCTGGTGCATGATCGCTTTCACGTCAGCAAGTATCTCAACGATGCGGTCGATGCGGTGCGCCGCAAGGAGTCCCGCGAACTGGATGAGGATGGCGACAAGCGTCTGGTCGGCTCGAAATACGTCTTTTTACGTAATCCAGAGCATATGCGCGAGCAGCAAAAAGCGGAGCTGAACAAGTTGATGGCCGGTGAATTCAAAACCAGTCAGGCGTGGGCGTTGAAAAACATGTTCCGATACTTCTGGCAACTTGGGGACGCTGATGGCGCAAGCTTTTTTTTCGAGTACTGGTCGAAGCGGGTCGATGAGGTTGGTTTGAGTCCGCTGATCGAGGTCAAAGAGCTTTTAGAGCGACATTTCGGCAACATACTGACGTATTTTAAACACGCCATCACCAATGCGGTATCCGAAGGCTTGAACAGCAAGATTCAGATCGTCAAGGCCTCAGCCAAAGGATTTCACCGTTTCGAGAGTTACCGGAACCGCATTCTGTTTTACTGCGGCAAACTCAACATGGCTATCGGAGCATGACGTAATCCCGGAAAACGCTTTCCACGAAATTCCGCGAAGAACCAATTCTCTACATTCAGAAGAGACTCTCTTCATGGATCAATCGAGCCGTCATGAATACCCTTTCACTCCTCACCGATATGTTCCGCCACATGGCATGGGCGGATGCGCTGGTTTTGTCCATGATCTCCGACAGGCCGGTGGCGGAGCGGGATGGCTATATCCTCGACAAGCTGCGGCATCTGCATATGGTGCAGAGCGTTTTTCTCGATGTCTGGTGCGGTGAGACGTTCGATCCGTGCGTGGCTGATGGCCTCGATCTCCGCGCTCTCGCCGGGTTGGCCCGCGAAGTTCACGCCGGATCGATGCGCTTTCTCGAATCGCTGACACCCGAAGCGCTGGAGCGCGTCGTCAGGCTGCCGTGGTCGAAGATGGCGACCGCAAAGCTCGGCTTCGAGGTCGCCGCGCACACGCTTGCCGAAACGCTCGTGCAGGTGCCGGAGCACAGCGCCTACCATCGCGGCCAGCTCTGCGCCCGCTTGCGCGAACTCGGCGTCGATCCGCCCATGACCGACTACATCGCCTGGGTCTGGCGGCATAAGCCGGATGCGGCGTGGCCTGAATCAAAATGACTGTATTTTATCTTATCAGAATGCGTTACGAATGAAAGCCACCAATTTCGATCTTCCATCATATCTCGCCCGCATCGGCTTCAACGGCGAAGCGTCGCCGGATTTCGACACGCTGAAGCATCTGATGCGCTGCCAACTCTTTTCGGTTCCGTTCGAGAATCTCGACGTTCAGGCGGGCAAAGTCCCCTCGCTCGCACCTGAAGCGATCTATACGAAAATCGTCGAGCGTCGGCGCGGCGGCTACTGCTACGAGGTGAACGGCCTCTTCGCGATGGCGCTCGAAGCGGTCGGCATCCCTTATCGATTCGTGGCGGCGCGGCCCATGACCTACGCCGTCCGGCGACCGAAAACCCACGTGGCGATCATCGCCTCCATCGACCGCGACGAGTGGCTTTGCGACCTCGGCTTCGGCGGTTACGGCATCCGCGAACCGCTCAATCTGCGCTGGCTCGACCGCGAGATCAGGCAGGATTACGACGCTTTTCGGCTGACGATGGCGTCGGAGCGCGATTATCTTTTGCAGTCGCTCGTCGATAACGAGTGGAAAAAGCTCTACGAGTTCAACCTCTGCCCGCAGGAGTGGGTTGACTTCGAACCGGCCAACTGGCTCAACGCGACCCACCCGGACTCGATCTTCGTGCAGGGGCTGATCGTCGCGATGCAGCATCCAGACGGCAAAGCGGTACTGAGCGGCGACCGGTTCCGCTACGTCTCGAAAGGGCGGGTGGAAGAGAGGATCGTCGGGCAGGATGATGTTACTGAGTTGTTGCGGCAGTGCTTTTCGCTGGGGTAAAATGATGTATGCTTTTAGAGAATAATCGTGAGGTTTAATTCGATGAGCAATATCAGGATAAAAGGGTGTATGAGCCTGCGTCTCCGGATGATGGGTATCGTGTACTTGTTGACCGGCTATGGCCTCGGGGATTGACCAAGGAGCGGGTTCAAGCCTCGATGTGGTTGAAAGAGGCTGCTCCTGAAACTCCGCTGAGAAAATGGTTCGGGCACGATCCGGCAAAGTTTAGAGAGTTTCGGCATCGTTATCTCGAAGAGCTTTCAGGCAAGCCGGATGTTATGGCTGGATTGCTTGAACTGGCGCGGAAGGATCGGGTGACTCTTCTGTATGCGGCTCGTGATCCCGAGTGCAACCATGCTGTTGTTTTGAGGGACTACCTGCTTTCCCGTGAAGCGCAGGACGCGGAGTGATCTGTAGGTGCGGTTCGCGAACCACCCTAACATTTAATCAAGTTAGGCGATACTTTGGTTACAGCAGTCAGAGATTGCCGAAGAAAGCGGCCTTCCCGAACACCGGGTCGAGTTGCGCCTTGAGGGTGCGGTGCAGGCGAAGGTTCTCCTGCCGGTCGCTATTGACTTCGATAACAAGGCTTTTGTTCGTGTTCAGCGCTTCGGCGTAGATGTTCATGAAATCGTGGTTTGTCGTCGGATTGACGTAATCGAGGCCGAAGGTGCGGGCGGCGGATTCGATGCTGAAGTTCTGCGGCGTGGCGAAGCACTCGTCGAGCCGGTCGGTCTGCGCGGCGATGGGCAGGAAGGAGAAGATGCCGCCGCCGTTGTTGTTCAGCACGATGACAATCAGCGGATTCCACGGATGGCCGAGCAGGGAGAGGGCGTTAAGGTCGTGCAGGAACGAGATGTCGCCGATGAGCAGCGTGGCCGGTTTGCCGAGTCCCGCCGAATAGCCCGCGGCAGTCGAGATGATGCCGTCGATGCCGCTGACGCCCCGGTTGAGCGCCACCCGCAGCGGTTTTTTCGCCCTCGGCGCGGCGTACAGATCCATGTCCCGTGCGGGCATACTGTTGGCCACGAAGAGCGCGTGATCGCCACCCGCGAGCGACGAGACGATGCGCGGCGCGGAGATTTCGTTGACCGGCTCATCGGGCTTGCAGGCAACTTCGTCAATGATGCCGGAGGCGGCTGAAAATGCGTCCCCACAATCGATGCCCGGCAGCGGCTCACGGCACGCTTCGAGTGCCGAGGCGACTGAGGCTGGCGAGGCTTCGAGAGTCAGCGTGACGTTGTGGTCGGGGCCAAAGCGTCCTGGATGGTCGCGGACGACGACGTAGTGCAGCGGCGGATGTTTGCGCAGCGCCGTGGCGGGCTGCTTGCCGATGAGCGGGCCGCCGAAATGTAGCACCACGTCGGGCTGGAACCTGTCCGTCAAGGCTTCGTTCTGGAAGGCGAGCTGCCATGGCGTGCAAGTTGAGGACAACCGGATGCCGGAGGTGAGATCGGCGAAAAGCGGTACGCCGAGCGAGTCTGCGAGCGCCGCGACAGCCTCGCCGTCCGCCGCGTTCGACATGTTTCCGGCGACGAAGAGCGGCCTCTCGGCTCCGGCGAGAATCTCGCGCAGCGCCGCGATGCTCTCCGCTCGCGGCTCGCAGAGCGGCAGCGCGAAGCGCGACCACGGCTCGCCGGAGACTCGCCACGCTTCGAGCGGCGCGGCCCACGGATGTGTGAAATCGGGCGCTTCGGGTTCGAGCGGTTCGCGGAACGGCAGGTTCAGATGCACCGGGCCAGCGGGAGAGCCGAGGCTTCGTCTCAACGCTTGGTCAATCGTCGAAAGCAGCGAGGCGAGCGGCGTCGCGGTGCCGGGTTCGGGCAGCTCGAAGCTCCAGCGTGAGTATCCTCCGAAAATATCCTGCTGGCGGATGGTCTGGTTCGCGCCCGCTTCGAGCAGCTCGAATGGGCGGTCAGCCGAGAGCACGAGCATCGGCTGCGCGTCCGCCGAGGCTTCGACGACAGCGGGGAAGTAGTTTGCCACGGCAGTGCCAGAGGTGCAGATCAATACAGCAGGCATTCCGGTGGCTCTCGTGTAACCGAGAGCGTAAAACCCCGCCGAACGCTCGTCGGGGAACATGCGGAATCGCGCCTTCGGATTGGAGGCCACGGCGAGGGTCAGCGGCGTCGAGCGGGAGCCGGGGGAGATACAGAAAAATCCGGCGCCCTGCCGGATCAATTCTTCCACGATAACCGCGCACCAGAGCGTGGTCGCCTGTTTGTGATTCATGGGCGCATTATGTAGGCTGCTGGGTTATGGCCAGAATGTCGCCGATCTTCTGATCGACCTCCTCCCATTCGGAGAGCGGATTCGATCCCTTGACCAGCCCAGCTCCTGAGAAGAGATAGACCCGGTTCTCGTTGACCAGCGCCGAGCGGATGCCGACGGCGAACTCCGCGGCGTCGCGGCTGAGCCAGCCGACCGGGCCGGCGTACCATCCTCTGCCGAACGGCTCCGTCGAGAGAATCAGCTCCATCGCCTCTTCACGCGGCACGCCGCCGACCGCCGGAGTCGGGTGGAGCTGGCGGAGCACCGTGCTGTCGTTGCAGAACTCCGGGCGCAGCCTGGCGCGGCATCGCGCATAGAGATGGGCGAGGCGGTTGATGTGGAGCACATCGACCTGCTCCTGCATGTCGATATCGCTGCACACCGGCTGAAGTTCGCGGTAGATGGTGTCCATGACGAAACGGTGCTCGCGCATATCCTTTTCGGAGTTGAGCAGCAACTCCGATGCCATGTTGTCGTCCGCCTTGGCGGTCTCCTTGGTGACGGTTCCGGCGAGCGCCTCGGTTTGCAGCATCTCCCCGTCGCGGCGGTACAGGCGCTCCGGCGTGAAGCTGATGAAGGCGTGGCCCTCGACCGGTTCGAAATAGAAGCGGTAGGTCGAGTTCTCCGGGAACGGGTAGTCGAGCAGAAAACGAATCGCTGGCACCTTGCCCGAGAATAGGAGTTCCGTCTGGCGGGCGAGGATCACCTTTTCAAGATGCCCCTCGTCGAATGTTCTCAGGATGGTCTCGCAGTTCTCGATCCACTGCTTTTTGTCGGGGCAGTAGGCGACCTGCGTCATCTCGGGAATCGCGGCAGCCTCCGGCGTCTCGCTGGCCGAGAGCGTCGAGAGGGTCAGCAAGAGCTGCTCCAGCGACTTGCGCCGGTCGTCGCCGGGCTTCAGCCAGAGCGATGCGACCAGCGAGGTCTGGCCATCGCGGTACTCGATGCTCAGGAGCGGCAGAATGAACAGCCCGGGGCTGAACGCCGACCAGAGATCGGTCTGCTCTTGCAGATTGTTGAAGCAGATGCCGCCGATGTAGCGGGCGTGCGGATTTTTCTGCTGCATGGCCTCTTCGAGCATGAGAAAGCTCAGGTCGTTTGGACCGCTTTCTGAAATCTCGATGCGATCCGCCTCTCCGATACCGGCAATCCACTCGCTCTTTTCGCGGTTCATCCAGAAGAGCTTCGGGAAAAGTCGCTGCGCTGACAGCCATCGCGTGGCATCAACCTCGCCGAGGGGCGCACGGAAGCTCTCCAGCACAGCCTCGCCGTGCTCCACAGAGGGCTGCTGCAACGCGGTCTTCACCGATTCTTCGAGGAGTTGAAGCGCCTTTTGCATCATAAGAAAACTGTCGTCCGCCGACATCGGGTTACGTGATTCATTTTCCGGCCTTTTCAGGCAAATCGTTCAGCAGGTGCCGTTCAAGGGAGGCGGCAAGATAATTGTTTTTAGCCTGAAGCCATTTATGGATTTTACGCGCCTCTTCGATTTTTCCCATTTTGATATAGCAGACTGCCATCGAGTAGTACGCCTCCTGGAAGGAGTAGCTGTTGTCGATCGCTTTCTGGTACGATGCTACTGCGTCGTTGTAGCGATTGAGCTGGAAATAGACGTTGCCGAGATCGAACTGGCGCAACGAATCGTCCGGCGCGATGGCGACGCGCTTCTGCATCCAGGGCAGCGCCGAGTTGAACTCTTTCTTGTCGAAATAGGCAGCGCCGAGCGCCGAGTAGGCCTCGTCGAGTCCCGGTTCCAGTTCTATCGAGCGGCGGTACGCCTGGATAGCGTCGTCGTAGCGCTGCTGGCGGGCGTACTCCTTGCCGAGGTTCAGGTAGCCTCTGGCGTCTTCGGGATTTTTCCAGACCTCCTGCTGCAACTCCTCGATGCGCACTTCCTTGCTGTTACAGCCGGACAGAGCGGCAAGGCAAAGCAGAATGAGGAACGGACGGAAGAGGGCCGCAGCCTGGCGGTATGATTTCGAGCTTCGTGTCATAGTCTTCAATATAGCGACTGGTTTATTTTTCTGCTAACCCCTGTATTCCATTGCTGTTTTTGCCGGGTCACGGTATTGCCGGTGGCCGATTTTTTCCACACTTTTCCGGGAATGGCTTACGCTTCATTCAACAATAAACAACAGAGAACCATGAAAACCGAAATACATGTCAGCGGAATGCGCTGTTCCGGCTGCGAAATGCTCATCAGCGAAGCCCTCGAAGAGATGGAGGGGGTCGAAAAGGCCAGCGCCTCCCACCAGACCGGCGTGGTCGTGGTCGAGTACGAAGAGTCGCAGGTCGATCCCGAATCGATGAAAAAGGTGATCGAGGGGCAGGGATTCAGGGTGACCGCCTGACGGACGAGTGGCGGAAATCCTGCAATAAAAAAAGCCTCTGGTTTTGCCAGAGGCTTTCCGGGGGAAACGGTGCGGAGCTGACGGGGCTCGAACCCGCGACCTCCTACGTGACAGGCAGGCGCTCTAACCAGACTGAGCTACAGCTCCGTTCCTTGATGGTGGACAAATGTAGAAAACCGGATTGTTGTTTCCAAACAAAAATTTCTTTTTTGTCACAATGGCTGTCATTTTTCGGCAAGTGAGAAGAAGCGCTTGCGGGAATACGGATAATGCCGGGAGTTTCTTAAATTTACTGCCGTAGTGACGGTAACCTCCGCTTCCTGCGGCGTATATTTTCTGCAAACGCAAAATGCCACAAGCTCATGAGCGATTCAGACCAACGCAATTCGCTGACGATCATTGACAATCGAACCGGCAAATCGTACGAACTTCCCATCGAACACGGCACCATCCGCACCATGGATCTGCGAAAGATCAAGGAGTCGGAGGACGATTTCGGACTTCTCGGTTACGATCCCGCCTTCCTGAACACCTGCTCCTGCAAGAGCACGATCACCTACATCGATGGCGACAAGGGCATCCTGCGCTATCGCGGCTACCCGATCGAGCAGCTCGCCGAGCAAAGCTCGTTCCTCGAAACGGCTTACCTGCTCATCAAGGGCTACCTGCCGGACAAGGAGCGGCTCGCGGTCTGGACCTACAACATCCGCCATCACACCATGACCCACGCCAACCTGAACAAGTTCATGGATGGCTTCCGCTACGACGCGCATCCGATGGGCATTCTCGTCGGCACGGTAGGGGCGCTTTCGACCTTCTACCCCGACGCCAAGAATGTTGGCGAGGAGGAGTCGCGCAAGCTTCAGGTGCGGCGGCTGATCGGCAAGATCCCGACGCTGGCGGCCATGAGCTTCCGTCACCATCTCGGTTTTCCCTATGTGCTGCCCGACAACGACCTGAGCTACGCGGGCAATTTCCTCTCCATGATGTTCCGCATGACGGAGCGCACCTACAAGCCCAATCCGGTGCTGGAAAAGGCGCTCGATGTGCTCTTCATCCTGCACGCCGACCACGAGCAGAACTGCTCGACCAACGCCGTGCGCTCGGTGAGCAGCTCGATGGTCGATCCCTACTCGGCCATCGCCGCCGGTTGCGCTGCGCTCTACGGCCCGCTGCACGGTGGCGCCAACGAAGCGGTGATTCACATGCTCACGCAGATCGGCTCCGTCGATAAAATCCCGGAATTCATCAAGTCGGTCAAGTCGGGCGAGGGCCGCCTGATGGGCTTTGGCCACCGTGTCTACAAAAATTACGATCCGCGTGCGAGAATCATCAAGAAAATCGCCTTCGACGTGTTCGAGGAGACGGGACGCAATCCGCTGCTCGACATTGCCATCGAGCTGGAACGGATCGCGCTCGAAGACGATTACTTCGTTCAGCGCAAGCTCTATCCGAATGTCGATTTCTACTCCGGCCTCATCTACCAGGCGATGGGATTCCCGACCGACATGTTTCCGGTGCTCTTTGCCATCGGGCGTGTGCCCGGCTGGCTTGCGCAGTGGATCGAGCATGTCAAGGATCCGGAACAGAAGATCGCCCGTCCGCGCCAGATCTATCTCGGCGAGGAGTGCCGCGATTACGTGCCGCTCGACAAGCGTCCCAGAAAAGGCGATGACGAGGAGAAGTTCGGCATCTGCCGCCTCTGAGCCGACCTTACTGCACGGAAAACAGTATTTAGTTTAATTTATTGGATTTACGATATGTCAGTCACGAAAGAAAATGTCGCCTACATCGCCGAGCTTGCCCGTCTGAAGTTCACCGATGCCGAGCAGGAGAAGATGACCAGCGAACTCAACATGATCCTGCACTACATCGAGAAGCTCAACGAGGTCGATACCGAGGGGGTCGCGCCGCTCAGCAGCATTCACGATCAAATCAACGTGCTGCGCGAGGATGTCGAGCACACGCCGCTCTCGAACGCCGAGGCGCTGAAAAACGCGCCCGACAAGCAGGATCGCTTCTTCAAGGTGCCGAAGGTGATCGGCTGAACCCGCCATGTCGCCAATCAGCCAGAAGGGCGACGCGGTCTGTCTTTCCGTGCGCGTGCAGCCCCGCTCGTCCAAAAGCGGGGTTGCGGGCATGTACGGCGAGCAGATCAAAATCTGCCTCAAATCCGCGCCGGTCGATAACGCGGCCAACAAGGAGTGCTGCGAGCTGCTCGCCAAGGCGCTCGGCGTGCCGCGCTCCAGCGTGTCGGTGATGAACGGCGCAAGTTCCCGCAGCAAGGTGCTGAAGGTCGAGGGTGTCACGCAGTCAGCCGTCCGCGAGGCGCTTGCGTCATCACTCGGCGGTGAAGTGGAGAGCGGCTTATGAGAACGGTTGTCCAGCGGGCGGGCGAGGCGAGCGTCACCATCGGCGGCGCAGTGCACAGCGGCATCGGCGCGGGGCTGCTCGTGCTTGCGGGAATCTCGCGTGATGACACGGAGGCCGATCTCGCCTGGATGAGCCGAAAAATTCCGAACCTGCGCATTTTCGAGGACGACGAGGGGAAGATGAATCGCTCGCTCAAGGACATTGGCGGCGAGCTGCTCGTCGTCTCGCAATTCACGCTCTACGCCGACGCCAGCCGCGGCAACCGCCCCGGCTTCTCCGAATCCGCGCCGCCGGAGGTCGCCAAGGCGCTGTTCGACCGCTTCGTCGAATCGATCCGCCGCGAGGCCGGTTGCGCGGTCAAAACCGGCGTCTTCGGCGCGGATATGCAGGTCTCGCTCGTCAACGACGGCCCGGTCACCATCATTCTCGAATCACCGAAAAAATCGGGCAGCTCTGCGTTATTGTCGTGAGCAACCCGAGGACAAGGCGGATGGAGCGCCGAAACGGGTTTTGTATTCAGAACTGTTTTAATCTCGACAGTTGTCGGGACATTCCAGAATCTTGCATTAAAATTGCCCCGGCTTTCAAGCCGGGGTTTAAGGGTAACACAAAATAATAATGGGCTTTAGCCCAATTTCTTCTTTCGGTGACTGTTATGAATTTATTGTTGCCGGAATAATAAGAGAACTTTCCCATGAACGCCGTCATCGTCATTCCCGCCCGTCTCAGTTCCAGCCGCCTGAAAGAGAAGATGCTCGCCGATCTTGAAGGCGAGCCGCTGATCGTGCGCACCTGGCAACAGGCGACCAAGTCGCGCCTGGCGAGCCGGGTGGTGGTGGCGACCGACAGCGAGCGCATTTTCGCGGTGCTCCGCGAGGCTGGGGCGGAGGTGGTGATGACCTCGCCCGACCTCACCTGCGGCACCGACCGCATCGCCGAGGCCGCCGGGCAGGTGGGCGGCGACGTGTTCGTCAACCTCCAGGGCGACGAACCGCTGATCGATCCCGCGACGATCGACCTGGCCATCGCGCCATTCTTTGAGGATGGCCCGCCACCCGACTGCACCACGCTTGTCTTTCCGCTGAAGCCGGACGAACGGCACCTGATCGACGACCCGCACGTGGTCAAGGCGGTGCTCGACACCCGGGGCAACGCGCTCTACTTCTCGCGTTGCCCGATTCCCTACCGCCGCGAAACCGTCGAAGCCACGAGATACTACCGCCACATCGGCCTCTACGCCTTCCGCGCCGACGTGCTCAGGGCGTTCGTCGCGCTTCCCCCCTCGATGCTCGAACGCACAGAATCCCTCGAACAACTCCGCCTCCTCGAAAACGGCTACCGAATCCGCTGCATCGAGACAACAACCGACACACCGGGCGTGAACACCGAGGAGGAGCTGGAGGAGGTGCGAAGGTTGTTCAGGGCGAGGTATGGGGTTTAAGATGAGGCAAGTGTTATATTGAATAAGACAACAACCCCTATGTTGAAAAAAGCTGAATATCTGGAAGCGAAAGCCGCATTCTCGCAAGGGTTTCAGGCGTTTGTCCAAAACCTGCGTGCTCATGTGAGCGCTGAAAATGGCGAGTGGACGGTCAAAGGCTTCATCGATATTTACCGGAATATTTACACGATCAGTTCAGACACCAAGATTGTTTCTAAAATTCTTGAAATACATCTATTTCCAAAAATTCTTCAGTTTGCCGCAGAACAGGGATATTCGATAGTTCTTGCTGAACACCAGAACTGGTATCCTGACCTGAGTTTCGTAAATGTTGTTAACCCACAAATAAAGTTTGCAGTTGATCTGAAAACGACGTATCGAGACCCTGCATGTGAAGGGCATGTTAATGGCTTTACGCTTGGGAGTCATGGTGCGTATTTTAAAAATCGCACTTCATCCAAGAATATTCAGTTTCCGTACGATGATTATTCGGGACATTTTTGTCTGGGCATAATCTACAGCAGGCTTGATGCAGTCGATGTTGATGAAACGGAGATTATCAATGTAAAAGAGCTTGATGATGAGCCCGGTAGTATTCAGCAAATTGGCCAGAGGACAGTTACAACCGTTGATAGTTTGCGTTCTATAACTTCGGTTATCAAGGATTTTCAGTTTTTTGTGTGTGAGAAATGGCAATTGGCAAGCGACCGTCAAGGATCGGGTAATACAGCGAACATTGGCTCGATTACTGCTATCGATGATATTCTGAAGAGTAACGGTATTTTTGCCAGGCTGGGAGAGGATTGGTTTGATGAGTACTGGATGAATTATGGAGTGACAACAATGAGACGTGGCGGTGAGACGATCACGATAAAGCGGCTTGAGGATTTTATCGAGTTTAAAAGTTGTGATAAAAGTCTTATCGTCCCGGTGGTAACAAAAAGAAAAAGAAGGACTGAATGAAGCGAGTTATTACACCACCGATCAAAAGCCAAGGGATCAAAACAAAGCTCGTTCCCTGGATTCAGGCGCTTGTTCCGTCGGTAAGAGGCCGCTGGATAGAGCCTTTTCTTGGGACGGGAGTTGTTGCATTCAACTCTGGCTTCAAACGGGCTTTGCTGGGCGATACCAATCCGCATATCATCAATTTCTATAAACAGATTCAGCAAGGAACCATATGGCCAGCACAGGTTCGTTTGTTTCTTGAGTCCGAAGGTGAGGCTTTACGTCAGGCAGATAACGACGGTTATGATTATTTTAACATTGTAAAGCAACGCTTCAACCGTTTGCATTCTCCTCTCGATTTTCTTTTCCTTTCTCGTGCCGGATTTAATGGCATGATGCGTTTCAACAAAAAGGGTGACTGGAATATTCCTTTTTGCAAGAAGCCGGAGCGTTTCGCCAAGGCTTATGTGACAAAAATTGTCAATCAGGTGTATGATGTCGCGTGCCTGATTCAGCCAGAATGGGAGTTCAGGCTTTCAACGTTCGAGTCGTTGATTCTGGATGCTGAAGAAGAGGATATTATCTATTGTGATCCTCCGTATGCCGGACGTTATGTCGATTATTTCAACGGATGGACAGATGAAGATGAAGAACGTCTTTTCGAACTGCTATTAGCAACCAAAGCCAAATTCATTTTATCGACATGGCATCACAACGATTACCGGAAAAATGAGATGATCGACCGTTATTGGAACCGTTTCAATCTCGTGACGCGGGACCATTTCTATCATTCCGGCGGCAAGATCGAGAATCGAAGATCAATTGTCGAGGCGCTTGTTTATAATTTTTCTGCTAATATCCACCAGCACAATCACGGTGTCGTACCGAAACCCGAGCAACTGGTGCTTCTCGATGAGCGGGCAGAATACATCGCAGAACAGTTGAGCCGGGCGTGATTGATTTCGTGCTTACCCACCAACCCGCGCCTCCCGGCGTCCGTCGAGGAAGGTCACGCTGATCTCTGCGCCTGTTTCCTGCGATACGGCGGAGGTGATGTATCGTTCCTGACCGCTTGCGGATCATGCATAACCTCTCGTTGTCCCTCGCTCAAACGTTGAATAGCGTCACTATTCAGCGAACCATTGCCATTGGGCACTCCCGAGCCTACGCAAATATCCCGTCCATCGGTACGATGGGCAGCGGGGTCTGCCTCAGCGATTCCTTTGCGGCGATGGCGTTGGCGGCTTGCCTGCCGGTGAAGACGGCGGCTTCCATCAGAAAAACCGGGGCTTTGGTGCGAACCCAGTCGCCCGCGAGGTAGAGATTGCTGTAGGGTGTTTCGACGCCGGGGCGTTTGGCGTGGTCGCCCGGGGCCCAGCGGGTGAAGTTGGATTGCATCATGAAAATTTCGTGCCGGATCGTCGCGTTGCGGGTTTCGGGGAACATGGCGTGCAGCTCGCGCAGCATCGTTGCCCTGATCTCGGCTTCGGGGCGAACGTCTTGCGGCGCGACGGCGTAGGCGTGCAGCTCGGCGACGCAGCCGCCGGTGCGTTTGGCCCAACTGATGAAGGGCTGCTGGAAGCTCGAATAGAAGGTGATCGAGTCGGTGTAGGTGTAGCCCGACACGGTGTAGAACGGGTACGTCGCCGAAGGAACCGGGCGGTCGAGCCAGACGCGCCACACCACGTAGGGATCGGCCTCGCCAAGCGCGGTTACGCGCCCGGCAAAGTCGCGGTTGGCGGGCTGGCTGCCAGCGATCAACTCGCGCGAGCCGCGCACGTCCGAGGCCAGTACGCAGTAGTCGCACGGCAGCTCCTCGTCGGCGACGACCACCGGAGCCGGGGTCGCCGACGCCTGCTCGACGACGAGCAGCTCGCCCTCTTCCCTCACCGCGAGCCTCGCCAGCGGCGCTTTGGGCGGTCCGCTGACCGGTACGCCGTCGGCGTCGAACCGACCGGCGTGGCAGGGGCAGTAGAGGCCCTCCGTGCCCGCCTCCGGGCTGACCGGGCAGCCCATGTGGGTGCAGCGGGCGTCGAAAGCCACCCACGCTGAATCCCGCTTCGTGACCACAACGGGAATCCCGCTCTCCGCCATGTGTTGCTTCCAGCCCGATTCGGGCAGGTCGCGCTTCGGTATCGAGGCCAACACCGCGCCGCTCGCGGCTCCCGCGCCCGCGAGACGCACCGCCGTGACCCGGCCGTTCTGCATTGCGAGGTTGCGGGCCTTCTGGCCTTTCAGCACCCGTACGCCCATCGCTTTCAGCTTGCGCTCCAGCGGATCGATAAGAGCGCTCATGCAGTCCTTCGTGGTGATTCTGAACGACAACCCCTCCGGACTGCCCATGAAGTAGAAGTGAAAATAGCGCATCGCTTCGGCGGCGGAGAGCACCTCCATGCGGTTCATGGTGGCGTCCGAAAACGGGTGCAGCACCGTGTCGATGAAGGCCGGGAGCACCTCGCCCCGGCGGCAGTAGGTCATGAAGTCGATCTTGTCCCACTCCTTGAAGGTGCGGTCGTAGTCGTACCGGAACATGCTGATCACCGGCCACAAGCCGGGGTACTCTTTCAGGAACGAGGCGATGTCGAGCCGCTTGGACTGCTCCACCACCGAGATGATGTTGAGCGGAAACAGCTTTGGCGTCTGGCCGAACACCTCGACCTGTTTGTCGCTGAAGATCACCGGATAGCCGGGCGAGGTGGTGAACATCTCGCTGCCGATGCCTGCCGAGGCGAACATTTCGTTGAGGTTGTAGTACTGGTCGAAAAAGCCGTGAAAGCCGTGCTCCACCGGAAAGCGCTCGCCAAGCGCGTCGATCTGCCAGCCGGTCAGCTTGCCGCCGAGCGACGGCGAGGCCTCGACGAGCGTCACCTCGAAGTTCCGGCGCGCCAGTTCGAGCGCCGAGCTGATTCCGGCCAGGCCGCCGCCAATCACCACCGCCTTTTTCGGCGTCGTCAGCTTTTCGGCCAGCTCGTCGTTATGCTTGCCGGAGGTGTCGAAAAACTCCTTGCGCGGCTGATAGTAACCGACCAGTCCTGCGGTCGCGGCAGTCAGAACGCCCGCTCCGATGCCGGCGCGTTTGAGGAAGTGCTGGAAAAACTCGCGTCGCTGCATGGAGAAATTGGTGGCGGTTCGAGAGGTTGCGGAACAACTACGTGAAACTGCATCGTATATTTAAGAAAATAAGAAGGTTATCGCAACGTTCCCGAATCGATATATCTGAAAAGCGGATGACACTGAAAGAAACAGTCCGGCGAAAAGCCCTCGATCTCGGCTTCTGCGCCGCCGGATTCGCCGCCGCCGGGCCGCTATTCGGGGCGCTGGAGGAGTACCGGCAGATGCTTGCCGAGGGGCGGCATGGCGAGATGGGCTACCTCGAAACCGGTCTCGATGCTCGCAACGATCCGTCGATGCTGCTGCCCGGCGTCAAGACCGTGCTCTCCGTTGCCCTGCCGTGGCCCGCTCCCGCAAAGCCCGGCGCGATCTCCGGCTACGCCCTCATCCCGGACTATCACCGCGTGGTTGGCGATCTCCTCCGTGAGTTGCTCGACTTTATCCGCTCGATCAGCAGCCAACCGGTCAACGGGCGCGTCTGCGTGGACAGCTCGCCCGTGCTCGAAAAAGCGTGGGCCGAAGCCGCCGGAATCGGGTGTGCGGGCAAGAACACGCTGCTCATCGTGCCCGGCCACGGCTCGCGCATCTTTCTCGGCGAACTGCTGCTCGACCTCGACCTCGAACCCGACGCGCCGCTCGACTCGAATCCCTGCGGCGACTGCTCGGCCTGCCTCGACGCCTGCCCCACCGGAGCGCTCGCTACGCCGGGCAGGCTCGACGCCCGGCGCTGCATCTCCTACCTCACCATCGAGCTGAAACGGGAGTTCACGGACGAAGAGGCTTCGGCGACGGACGGCTGGCTCTACGGCTGCGACCGCTGCATCGACGCCTGTCCCCGCAACGCCAGCCCCAAAGTCGCGCTATACCCCGGCTTCGAGCCAATAGAAGAGTTGGAAAAGCTAACCGCCGCCGAAATCCTCGAACTCACCGGCTCGCAATTCCGCAAGCTCTTTGCCGGAACCCCAGCCCTGCGCCTCGGTCTCAGGCGGCTGAAGCGGAACGCACGTGCCGTGCTGGAAAAAGAGCAGCGGCAGTGACCGATTTCAAACGTGAATCATCTCATACTTCGCGTCATCGTCCTCAGACGTCAGTCATCAGGATTGTCCTGCCGCAGGGCAGTGATGAGCGTAAAAAGCGCTATGCTCAGGCTGACGGCTGAGACGCAAACGGGGTTTTTTGCTGCTCGTGAATTATTCAGGTTATATTATATTGACTGACTTTAAATTTTTTGAATTGACTTCGCCAGTGACCGCCATCCAGGTTCCTGAAGTGCATCGACATGGTGTCGTCCCGAAGGTCCAACGAAGAGGTTCAACACTATTAACTACAACAGATTTTTATGTTTATCAAAAAAGAGATCGATCTCGGACATGGGAAGGTAATCACGATCGAAACAGGGAAAATGGCCAAACAGGCCGACGGCGCGGTTGTCGTCGCCCTCGGCGATACCATGGTGCTCGCCACGGTGGTTTCGACAAAGAGCACGCCTCCGCCGAATCAGGACTTCTTCCCGATGCAGGTCGAGTACCGCGAAAAATACTCCGCAGCCGGCAAGTTCCCCGGCGGCTTCTTCAAGCGTGAAGGTCGTCCCTCCGAAAAAGAGATTCTCTCCGCCCGCCTGATCGACCGCGCCCTGCGCCCGCTCTTCCCGGACGGCTACTACCACGAGACCCAGATCATCATTTCGGTCATCTCGTCCGACACGATCAACGACGCCGACGTGCTCGGCGGCATCGCGGCTTCGGCGGCGATCATGGTGTCGGACATTCCGTTCGCCAATCCGATGTCGGAAGTCCGCGTCGGACGCATCAATGGCCTGTTCATCATCAATCCCGACATCAATGAGCTGACGCAGAGCGATATGGACATCTGCATCGGCGGCACCGAGGATACCATCTGCATGTTGGAAGGCGAGATGAAGGAGATTTCCGAAGTCGAGATGCTCGACGCCATCCGCTACGGCCACGAAGCGATCAAGAAAATCTGCCGCCTCCAGCGCGAGCTCGCCACGGAGGTTGCCAAGCCCAAACGTCCGTTCTCGCCGACCGTCGCGCCGGACGGACTGGTCAAATTCGTCGAGGAGCACTGCGCCGCCGAATTGAAAGCGCTGGCCTACACTCCGCTCGCCAAGGAAGATCGCGCCGAAAAGACCAAGGCGATCTACACGCAGACCCTCAGGAAAACCCTCACGCACTTCACCGACCGCGTTGGCCCCGACCAGATCGAAGCCGATCCCTCCAGCGCCTTCTACCTGAACGAGCATATGATCGAAGAGTGCATCCATGCTGTCGAAAAGAAGGTGATGCGCCACATGATCCTCGACGACCAGAAGCGCCTCGACGGCCGCACGCTGGAGCAGGTTCGCCCGATCAGCATCGAGCTTGGCCTCATCCCGAGGGCGCACGGTTCGGCGCTCTTCACCCGCGGCGAAACGCAGGCGCTCGTTACCCTCACGCTCGGCACCAAGAAGGACGCCCAGTCGGTCGATACGCTCACCGATGACAAGGACAAGCGCTTCATGCTGCACTACAACTTCCCGCCCTTCTCGGTCGGCGAAACCGGCAGGCTCGGCGGCACCGGACGGCGCGAGATCGGCCACGGCAACCTCGCCGAGCGCTCCATCAAGATGGTGATGCCGCCGGAGCAGGAGTTCCCCTACACCGTGCGTATCGTGTCGGACATTCTCGAATCGAACGGATCCTCCTCGATGGCCTCGGTCTGCGGCGGCACGCTGGCCGCGATGGACGGCGGCATTCCGCTTCGCAAGCCGGTCTCCGGCATCGCGATGGGCCTCATCAAGGAGGGCGCGAACTACGCCGTGCTCTCCGACATTCTCGGCAACGAGGATCATCTCGGCGACATGGACTTCAAGGTGGCGGGCACCTGCGACGGCATCACCGCCTGCCAGATGGACATCAAGATCGACGGCCTCGACTACCACATCCTCGAAACTGCGCTCGAACAGGCGCACCGTGGACGCCTGCATATTCTCGAAGTCATGTCGGAAGCGCTCCCCGAATCTCGTGAAGACATCGGTCGCTACGCGCCGCGCCTCACCACCATCCAGATTCCTGTCGATGCTATCGGCATGGTGATCGGCAAGGGCGGCGAGACCATCCGCAGCATCACCGAGGAGACCGGCGCGGAGATCAACATCGAGGACGACGGCACGGTGACGATCGCCTGCTCCAGCCCCGAAGGCACCAAAGCGGCGGTCGAGACCATCAAGACCCTCGTCTCCAAACCCGAGGTCGGCACGGTCTACATGGGCAAGGTGCGCGACATCCGCGACGAGCTTGGCGCGTTCGTGGAGTTCCTGCCGAAGACCGACGGTCTGGTGCATATCTCCGAGATTTCGAAGCAGCGCATCGCCAAGGTGAGCGATGTGCTCAAGGTGGGTGACCGGGTCAAGGTGAAGCTGATCGACGTGCGCAAGGATCCGCGCACCGGCAAGACCAAGTTCGCCCTCTCGATGAAAGCGTTGCTCGACGAAGAGGCCGGTGAGTCGAACGGCGCGGCAAAGCCCGAACAGAACTGACCGCAACGTCACTGAAACGAAGGCAGTGCAGGAAGAGCGATAATTCCTGCACTGCCTTTTTTTTGTTGGGTCACGGAAGAATATGTGCCTGTCAGGAGATATGCCTGTTTTCAGGCGGGGCCTGCATCGTTGACAAGTATCCGCCGAAGAGCGAGCGAAAAGATGTGTTGGATGAAAAAAAGGGGTGGCACCGTCGCGCTGCATAAACAGCCAGTTACCAACTGAAACTCGGCACCTTTTTGTCTATTGCGTGGGGTACAGTTCAGTACGGAAACGGCACGATCCATACCGGAGCCTAGAACTCGGAGGGGTGGAAGCCGCAGCAGACGAGTCGTTCGCCTCAGTACACCACGGAGTGGAGGGAGATTATTGAGGTCAGGGGAAATTAAAATTCGTCAAGCGAGCATTGCCGGTTTTCGGGAATTGGCTTGAACTGCTGCTTCTTGATCCAGCTTGTAAACTTCTCGACATTTCGCGCTTTCACCTCTTCGTAAACGCTTTCAACATAACGTTTCATGTCAGGAACTCGTTGTAGTGTATAGGGTTCACCGTTTACACTTCGTTCAATTGAATGCATAGCCTGTTTTGCCTGCTTGTCTGCAAGTTGCGAGTCGTCGATGATGATTTTGCACGCAGGCTGCATGTGCTCACGTTCACCGTCGAAAAGTGAGAGCAGGACTTTGTAAAGAAACTGCGTTTCTGCAATATTTTTCTGGACAGTAGCTGGCTGCAACTTGAGGTCGATGAAGTTGCCGCAATAAATAGCGCCATTGCCACCGATGAAATCAACGGTGATGTCAGGAATCAATGTATCGGCCTCAAAACCATCAGAAGCGAACTTGTAACAGATGTCAAGACGCGCTCCCAGCTCCCGGTACTTCTTTGCATACTTTCGAAATACAGTGCCCGGTTCCTGGCCTCTCAGTGCCCTTGACCGAGTTTCATGCCCGTCATCGATCAGTTTGCTGTACAGCCGGTCGAACCTCTCCGCCATGACTTCAGAGGGCGATGCCTCTGCTGCAACATCGAACACCAGTGGCTTTGGATGAGTAAATCGAATCACCCCGTTCTCATAAGCGGAAAGGTACTCAAGCTGTTTGACATCAAGAGCTTTCGGAGCCTTTTCGAAAAGCTCAAGCTTCTTGATGGCACTTTCCAGCAAGGAGGACTTACGGATGTTCAGGGCGTTATTGATCCGGTTGATCCGGTTCCGTGAGAAACGCACAATCACCTCGCCGCTCTCAGGGCTGACCATGATGAGGCCAATGCCAAAGTACTCCTCACGATGAGGATTCGGTGCGTACTGGACGATGGTAAAATAGGTTTTCATGGTATCTAAATCTTGGCGTCTTCTAAAAGTTGATGGAAGAAACCGCGAACCAAATCTTTACGGGGCAGCAGAAAACTCCAGACAATTGCCTCTTTCTCTTGATCTGACAAGCCCCATTCAGCAGGCACCTGACTGACAATTTCATACAACTCCTGTTCTGTGGTGGCCTCTATACGTTTAAGATACTTGCCAATCTCAACAGAGGCGAACAGACCAGCTTCATCATAGACCTCCCAGAATTGAGGGTGTCCGATAAGCGTATCTTCAAGGGTTAATGAAACAGGGCCGAGCCTCTCCAATCTTGAGGCGTCATAAGGGTGGTCGTCAAACATGAGAGCATGATCGATGGCCACAAATCTCAGATTATCTGCCTCAATCTCTTGCAAAAGTACATTGGGATTACGCGGCGTACGATCGATGTTATAAACCCAAAGATCAAACAAAACAATCCCGATCAATGCCTGAGAAGCGGAGAATTTACGAATTTCAGCACCCTTTATCAAATCAAAGCTGTCGAGTCCCCTTGTGATTCCGTCCAGCATTTGGGAACCGAACCCCAACCCCTCCGGAGGTTTTCGCAAAAATCTGATTCCTTCGATAGTTTCCGGCACAATTTCCACTAATGCCACTTCGGGAGTCGGAAGATCGAGATGCTCAAGCAGTTTGGCTCCCAGAAGTTCATTGATCACCTGCGTTCGCCCGTTGCCATAATGTTTAACGTAATAAGTTTCTCCATCACTGCACTCAAACAGACAGGGTACGCTACCGGCAGTTGCCAACTGGCTGATAAATCGTTCTGTCCTGACTCTTTTCATGCCCGGGAAATTTATTATTACGTCAGAAAGGCGCTATTTGGCAAATAGAATCTGAAGTTCGAGAGTTCAGGGGATCAATGACTTGGCTGCGTCTTCGTGATCGGCATCAGAATCGAGACGCTTTTCCATTTTAAAAAAATAGACACGTTTGATCTTCAGCACTTTTTCGATTTTCATCTTTACCGGCTGCAAGGACTTCTTTAAGCGAAGGCTCGGCGGTTCTAAAGCTCATAATAGTCGTAAGTGTTTAAAGTAGAACATTCTCTTTACGAGAAAGATACAGCTTTCTACAATGCGAATTTTTTATTCTAATTGCATTTTAGAGCTTATTTTATCGATAAAGCTTTTTATATCTCCTTTTAACTCTAATGGGCTTTTTTTGTATGTATGCCTGATAAATGGCCCAACATCAGATGGATATTCAACATCTCCTCTACATAACAACATAATCCTATCACTTCCCAGTCTGCCCCAAAACCATCCAACCTCAACCCATATATTTTGCCTTGCTCTTCTAGAAAAACGCAAAACATCAACGCCCTTGATATATCCACCCTTATCATCCACCACATTGCACCCTATATCATCAGGAGTAATTATTGCTATAGCGCAATCCGATTGAGATGCGAGGCGCTCAAAGCCACCAGAAACAGGCTCTGCCTCCTTAACAACATCACTCATCACAATAGGGTCGGAATAAATATTTATTTTATACTTTGGATCTTTTAATATCTTTTTCAGTATTTTCTTATCACCAGAACGGCCATGAATAACAAGCACTCTTGGATAGGTCATCAATGACAACATAATTTTATCTATCAACTCATCAATCCAATCATCAGAAACACAAGATGAGGAGGGTGGAAAATCAACTGATAAAACCCCCTTGTCAATTTTATTGCGATAATCAGAACATAATTCTTCTGCCGCCCCACCGAAGAAAGGAATCGGAATCAATCTTTTACCTAACATTATAGCAGTTTGTCCAGCTATATATGTACCATCAGATCCCCCAATAACTATAACCGCATCTGATTCTTGTACACAAGAGATATGAGCTTTAGCCCAAACCTTTGATGCCGTATGATTCCCAACAGGATTAACACTCTCTTGGCTTTTCGACTTATAACCGTCACTTACAAAAACATCAGCTATTTTATTATTGTTATCACGTGATGTCCTTGCAACAACAAGCTGGTGTTTTTTCTCTGCCAAACGCTCGCCAATTCTATAACATAATATCTGAAAATACAACTCATTTTTTAGTTGCCACCCGAAAGAAATTGTCTCTTCACGCCAACTACCTATTACAGCAACTCTCATGTACGCTCCTCGTCTTAAAGGAAATTATTATAAACTTAGTTAAAACCCCAGCCCCATCTGCCCCTCCTGTTGCTTTAACGTCTTCCCTGTTTTCCCCTTCTTCTCCCACAATCCAGCCGCAACCTCCTCTTCGTGAATCTTGTGATTCAGCGCTAACGGGTGTTTCAGCACTTCGCGGCGGGCGGCAGGGTGGAGGGTGAAGCGGGTTCGGTCGGGTTCGGGGAGATATTCTACTTCGTAGAAGTCGTGGCGGAGGTCGTGGCCTGCCCAGCCGTAGGCTTCGAAGACGGCGTTGTCCATCCGGGTGTGGAGGCTGCGGAGTTTCTGGATTCCGGCGACTGCTTGGTTGATGACGATGTTTCCCTGTGTGCGGGCAAGATACTTCCGAAGCTTGTCGGCGGATTTCCAGAGCTGGGTTTCCAGAGACTCCTGTTTGACTTCCTTCTCTTTTTTTGGTCTTGCCATTTTGCGGATAATTACGCGGATTACTTTCAACGAAATCAGTTCACAAGAAACCACGGCCTTCTGAAATGGAAGAAACCGTTCGTTGGCGACAGATGAATCAGCCCCGAACAAACATACTCATCGATGACACAGGGGAAAGAGTAATTTCTTGATGAAAAGACGTATGAACAAATATAATAAACGGCTTGAGATTTCGTGAAGTGGTTTTGAGATAAGAGCATACAAACCACTTCCGGCTCATGAACCGAAACGCGAAAGTTCGTCTCAGCCGCGAATGGTGGCGCGGAAGAGGATTGCCGTATTATTGCTCCGGCAACAATAAATCGCAATCGTCGCAGTTGTAAGATATTGGGCTAAAGCCCTGATTTATTTTGTCTTATCCGCATACCCCGGACTGAAGTCCAGGGCAATTGTTTAAGAGTTTTAATGGCCGGAGTAATAAAACTATCAATGTCATTCATACACGAAGCCTTTTGTCGCTTGTCATTCTGAACGAAGTGAAGAATCCAGAACTCTTTATTTTATAACAAGATGGATTCTTCATTACGCTTCGCTTCATTCAGAATGACAGACCATCCGACAGCATCTTTTTGCGATTTTTTGTGCCCGGAGTGGTCGCCGAACGACCGTTGATAAAATTTTCAGAAAGAATCAGTATGTTCTCCCCACACGGTGGGGTAGGCGCTTTTTCTCTGTTTTGCGACAGATTTGCAGCTTTGCACCCGTAAGCCATTATAAAATATAGCAATAGCATGAAATACGATTTTTCAGCGATAGAGCGGAAGTGGCAGGCGCGGTGGGCCGAAGAGAACACCTTCGCTTCGGGAAGCGACCAGCAGAAGCCCAAATATTACGTGCTCGACATGTTCCCCTACCCGAGCGGTTCGGGGCTGCACGTCGGCCACCTCGAAGGGTACACGGCCACCGACATCGTCGCCCGCTACAAGCGCTGCCGCGGCTTTAACGTGCTGCATCCGATGGGGTGGGACGCCTTCGGCCTGCCCGCCGAGCAGTTCGCCATCAAGACCGGCACGCATCCGCGCCTGACCACCGAGGTCAACGTCTCCAATTTCCGCGAGACCCTCAAGAGCATGGGCTTCTCCTACGACTGGAACCGCGAGATCAACACCACCGACCCGAACTACTTCAAGTGGACGCAGTGGATTTTCCTCAAGCTCTACGAACGCGGCCTGGCCTACATCTCGGAGGTCGATGTCAACTGGTGCGAGGAGCTGAAGGTGGTGCTCGCCAACGAGGAGGTTGACGAGAAGCTTGCCGACGGCTACACGGTGGTTCGCCGCCCGCTCCGCCAGTGGGTGCTCAGGATCACCGCCTACGCCGAGCGGCTCATCGAAGAACTCGACGAGGTGGACTGGCCGGAGAACGTCAAGCAGATGCAGCGCAACTGGATCGGGCGCTCCGAGGGCGTCGAGATCGATTTCGAGCTGCCTTGCCACCGCACGAACCTGCGGGTCTATACCACCCGCCCTGACACGCTTTTCGGCGCGACCTATCTCGTTATTTCGCCGGAGCATCCGATGGCCGAGAAGCTCGCCATCGCCCAGCAGCTCGTCGAAGTCAAGCGCTACATCGAGCAGGCAAAGCTCAAAACCGAGCTGGAGCGCACCGGCTTGCAGAAGGACAAAACCGGCGTCTTTACCGGCTCCTACGCCGTCAACCCGGCCACGGGCGAGGCGCTGCCGGTCTGGATTTCGGACTTCGTGCTCACCAGCTACGGCACCGGCGCGATCATGTCCGTCCCGGCGCACGACAGCCGCGACTGGGAGTTCGCCAAGAAGTTCGGCCTGCCGATCCGCGAAGTGATCAAAAGCCCGCACGATGTCGAAGAGGCGGTGTTCGAGGGCAAGGATAGCCTTTGCGTCAACTCGTCAAATGATGAAGTTTCCATCGACGGTCTCGATTTCAAGACTGCCTTCGACCGCATGGCCACCTGGATCGAATCGAAGGGCAAGGGCAAGCGCAAGGTGAACTACAAGCTGCGCGACTGGGTTTTCAGCCGCCAGCGCTACTGGGGCGAGCCGATCCCGATCAAGCACTACGACGACGGTTCGATGCGTCCAGAAATGGAATTGCCGCTCACGCTGCCGGAGGTGGAGGCCTACCACCCGACCTCGACCGGCGAGTCGCCGCTGGCCAACATCGAGAGCTGGCTCTACGGCGAGGACGAGCACGGCAGGTTCCGCCGCGAAACCAACACCATGCCTCAGTGGGCCGGAAGCTGCTGGTACTACCTGCGCTTCATCGATCCGCAGAACGGCGAAAAACTGATCGATCCGTCGCAGGAGCAGTACTGGATGAACGTCGATCTCTACATTGGCGGCGCGGAGCACGCGGTGCTGCACCTGCTCTACTCGCGCTTCTGGCACAAGGTGCTCTTCGACCTCGGCGTCGTGAGCACCAGAGAGCCGTTCCAGCGCCTCTTCAATCAGGGGATGATCCTCGGCGAGGACAACGAGAAGATGTCCAAATCGCGCGGCAACGTCATTCCCGCCGACCATGTGCTGAACAGCTACGGCGCGGACGCGGTGCGGCTCTACGAGATGTTCCTCGGCCCGCTCGAACAGGTCAAGCCGTGGAACACCAACGGCATCGAGGGAATCAGCCGCTTCCTGAACAAGGCGTGGCGTCTGGTCTGGGAGGAGTTCGCCGAAACGCCGAGAGTCACCGACGCCAAACCGGACGACGCGATTCTCAAGCGGATGCACAAGGCGATCAAAAAGGTGAGCGAGGATACCGAACAGCTCAAGTTCAACACGGCCATCTCGGAGATGATGGTGCTGACCAACGAGCTGCACAAAGCCGGATGCTACAGCCGCGAGGCGGTCGAGACGGTGCTGGTGCTGCTCTCGCCCTTCGCGCCGCATCTGGCCGAAGAGCTGTGGCAGACGCTCGGCCACACGGAGTCGATCAGCGGAGCCGCATGGCCGGTGTTCGATCCGGCGCTTGCCGCGGACGACGTGCTCACCATCGCCGTGCAGGTCAACGGCAAATTGAGGGGCACTTTCCAGTCTCCGGCGGGCTGCGCGAAGGAGGAGATGATCGCCGAGGCCAAAAAAGTGGAGAGCGTCGCGAAGTTTCTCGAAGGTCAGACCATCGTCAAAGAGATTACCGTACCGGGCAAGCTGGTCAACTTCGCCGTAAAGCCCAACTGATTAAGGGCGTGAAGGCAGCCGAAAGAAAAAAAATTCGCTTTTTGGCATCTGCTGATTTTCCGTAAATTTATAGTCCACAATTTTGAAGGGCTGGTTGCCGGGCCCTTACCCAAAACCGGCCAAAACGTCAGCACCCTCTCAAGGGGTGGCAGGCTTTTTTTTCAATTACAAAACCGTTTTACCAATGGCAACTGAGCAAACAACCGGTCAGCCCTCTGAATCGATCAGTTCGGTTCTCTCCGAACGGAGGAAATTTCCGCCGCCGGAAGCGTTCTCGTCCAAATCGCACATCTCAAGCATGGAGCAGTATGAAAAGCTCTACGCCGATGCCGCTGCCGACCCTGACAAGTACTGGGGTGAGCTGGCCGGACAATTCCACTGGTTCAAACCCTGGGACTCCGTCCTTGAATGGAACGCTCCGTTTGCCAAATGGTTCAACGGTGGCAAAACCAACATCAGCTACAACTGCCTCGACGTTCACGTCAACAGCTGGCGCAAGAACAAGGCGGCCATCATCTGGGAAGGCGAAGAGGGCAACGAACGCATCCTCACCTACGGCGAGCTGCACCGCCAGGTCAGCAAATTCGCCAACGTCCTGAAAATCGCCGGTATCAAGCCGGGCGACCGCGTCGCCATCTACATGGGCATGGTGCCGGAGCTGATCATCGCCGTGCTCGCCTGCGCACGAGTCGGCGCGGTGCACAACGTGATCTTCGCCGGTTTCGCCGCTCACGCCATCACCGAGAGGGTCAACGACTCCCGCGCCAAGATGGTCATCTGCGCCGACGGCACCCGCCGCCGCGGTGGATCGATCAACCTGAAGAACATCGTTGACGAGGCGATCGTCAACACCCCGTCGATCAGGAACGTCATTGTACTTAAAGTCACCAACGAAAAGATCACCATGCACGACGGCATGGATCACTGGTGGCACGACCTGATGGGTCTGGCCGAAGACGAGTGCGAAGCGGTTCAGCTCGACTCCGAACACCCGCTCTTCCTGCTCTACACCAGCGGCTCGACCGGCAAGCCGAAAGGCATTCTGCACACCACCGGCGGCTACATGGTGCACGCCGCAAGCTCGTTCAAGTATGTGTTCGACATCAAGGACGAGGATATCTACTTCTGCACCGCCGACATCGGCTGGATCACCGGCCACAGCTACATGGTCTACGGCCCGCTGCTCAACGGCGCGACGGTTTTCATGTACGAAGGCGCTCCGAACTATCCGCAGTGGGATCGCTTCTGGGACATCATCAACCGCCACAAGATCACCATTTTCTACACCGCCCCGACGGCCATCCGCGCCTTCATCCGCGCCGGTAACGAGTGGGTCACCAAGCACGACCTCCGTTCGCTGAGGCTGCTCGGCACGGTCGGCGAGCCGATCAACCCCGAAGCATGGATGTGGTATCACAAGTATGTCGGCCAGGAGAAGTGCCCCATCGTGGACACCTGGTGGCAGACCGAGACCGGCGGCATCATGGTCTCTCCGATGCCTGGCGCGACCCCGACCAAGCCCGGCACCGCCACGCGCTCGCTTCCGGGCATCATGGTGGACGTCGTGCGCAAGGACGGCACCGCATGTGAAGCCAACGAAGGTGGCTACCTGGTCATCAAGCAGCCGTGGCCTTCGATGCTCCGCACCATCTACGGCGACGACGAGCGCTACGAAAAGACCTACTGGTCTGAGTTCCCCGGCATGTACTTCACCGGTGACGGCGCACGCAAGGACGATGATGGTTACATCTGGATCATGGGTCGCGTCGATGACGTGGTGAACGTCTCGGGCCACCGCCTTGGCACCAGCGAGGTCGAAAGCGCTCTCGTGTCGCACGAAGCGGTCGCCGAAGCCGCCGTGGTTAGCCGTCCGGACGATATCAAGGGCAACGCTCTGGTCGCATTTGTCACGCTGAAGGACGGTTACGAAGGTGATGCCAAACTGCGTGATGCCCTCGGCAAGCATGTTGCAAAGGAGATCGGCGCCATCGCCAAGCCCGACGAAATCAAGTGGGCGAAGGGTCTGCCGAAGACAAGAAGCGGCAAAATCATGCGTCGCCTGCTCCGCGAGCTCGCCTCCTCCAACGAGATCAAGGGCGACGTCACGACGCTCGAAGATATTGGCGTTATCGAAAACCTCCGCGAACAGGAAGACGAATAACAACCGGTTCACAACATCGATTCATCAAACTGCCCCGCGAAAAACGGGGCAGTTTTGTTTTCATGGACTGCCTCTATTCGTCGCATAGGTCATATAAGTCCTATACGACCTATAGGACTTATACGACTTATTGCAAAAAAACGCAGGATTCCCGGAGAAACATCGTCAGTAGTAGTAAAGCATTCTTAATAACCACTACCGACAACCAATCATGAAACCGACACTGAAATCCTGGGCAACTCCGCTGATCATTGCAACCTTCATCATCTCCGCCGTTACCGGCATTCTGATTTTCTTCCATAAGGAAGGTGGTCTCATCAAGCCTGTCCACGAATGGCTGAGCTGGGCGCTCGTCACGGGCGCCGTACTCCATACGGCAGCAAACTGGAAAAGCTTCACCAACTACTTCAGCCGCAAGGCAGCGCTCGCGATCATCTCAACGGGTCTGATCATCACCATCGCCGCCATCACCGTTCCGTCGCAAGGCAAAGGCGGCAATCCCTTCATGAGAGTCAACCGCACGCTCTCGACCGCTTCGATTGAAACCCTCGCCCCGGTCGTCAAGCTGAGTACGGAACAGGCCGTCGCCAAGCTCGAACAGAAGGGCCTCAAAGTCGTCGATGCCTCGCAAAGCATCAAAGAGATCGCCACCGCCAACGGCAGCGAAGAGCAGAAGGTTATTCTGGCGTTGTTCGAGTGAGAGCTGATTTTATCAGACAGGCAATTTCGACTTGATGGACGTTATGGAAGGAATGGACTGACCAAAAAGGACTCTTCTCTAACGTTGTCCATTCCGTCCATCTCTTACATTCGTCCACTTCGTCCATAACGTCCATTTTTCCTCTGCTCCCGCCTTAAAACTCAAACGGCTGCCCCGACAAGTCGGGACAGCCGTTTCGCTTTGCTGTGCTGTTGCGCTCAGACCGATTCGACGCGGGCGATTTCGGGGATCGCTTTCTTTATGGCCTGCTCGACGCCGGCGCGGAGGGTGAGGGTGCTCATCGGGCAGGAGCCGCATGCGCCGAGAAGCTTCACATCCACGACCATATCCTTGGAGATGCCGACAAGCTGGCAGTCTCCGCCATCGACCTGAAGGTAGGGGCGGACGGTTTCAAGGGCGCTGATCACTTTGTCGTACAGCGGATCGGTTTTTGGCAGATAATCCTTCATGATACTTAAACGTGTTGGTGTGTGTTGACGAACGGACGGGGCGTAGGGCCGTCCCGTACTTAAAGGCAATATAACAACAGCAGGTTAACCCTGAAAAATCCATGATCATTCAGGGTTAACCGATACATGTTTTGTCAGTCGGCTTTGCAGGTCGCGTTCAGAATCGATACCTGCCGGGCGATTTCACCGGCCACGCGGCTGGCCGCCTGCGAGGTCGGCGCGTCGGGCCTGGCGATGATCGCCGGGGTGCCGATGTCGCCGCCTTCGCGCACGGAACTGCTGATCGGAATCGAGCCGAGGAAGGTCATGGCGTTGGCCTGGGCAAATCTTTCGCCGCCCTGGCGTCCGAAGATGTAGTCGCGCGTCCCGTCGGGCAGCTCGTACCAGCTCATGTTCTCGACGAGGCCGAGGATCGGCACGCCGACCTTCCGGAACATCGTGACCGCCTTTGCAACGTCGGCAAGCGCCACCTCCTGCGGTGTGGTGACGACCACTGCGCCGGTGATGCCCAGGTTCTGCACGAGGGTGAGCTGAATGTCGCCGGTGCCGGGAGGGAGGTCGAAGATCAGGTAATCGAGCTCCTGCCAGTCAACGTCGACGATAAGCTGGCGAAGGGCGCTCGACGCCATCGGGCCGCGCCAGATCAGCGCCGTCTCCGGGTCGACGAGAAAGCCGATAGACATCATCTTGACGCCGAACTTTTCAATGGGGATGAGCTTGCCGTTCTGCACCTCGGGCCTGGCGTCCTGGAGACCGACCATCGTCGGGATGCTTGGCCCGTAAAGGTCGGCGTCGATCAGGCCGACCTTCGCGCCCGATGCGGCGAGGCTGACGGCCAGGTTGAGCGAGACGGTCGATTTGCCGACGCCGCCCTTGCCGGAGCCGACGGCGATGATGTTTTTCACCTTCTCGAGTTCGATCTTCTGCGGAGCGCCGTGGCCTCCGTGGCCGCCTTGATGACCGTTGCCATCGTGATGGCCCTGATGCCCGTGGTGTCCGTGCCCGCCGTGGTGGCTGCATGACGAGGTGACTTTGGAGGTCATGTTGACCTCGATCTCGCCAACCTCCGGCACAGCGGCTTTGATGGCCTCAATGCAGGAGTTTTTGATTTTCTCCTTCATCGGGCAGGCCGGAGTGGTGAGCACCAAGGTGAACGACACGTTGCCCGCCTCATCGACGGCGATGTTCTCGATCATGCCGAGGGTCATGAGGTCACGCCCAAGGTCCGGCTCCATGACTGTGCCCAGCGCCGCCTCGATCTGCGATTTTTGTATTGACATAATTATAATTGATAATGGATAGTTGATAATGAAAGATCCGACTCAAGAGGCGGTCCCGATTTGTCGGAAACGCCCTTTTTCTTTGTCCCAAAAGTCCCAAAAGTCCCATTTGTCCCAATTGGCAAATTCCCAAAACACGGCACTCACCGTTCCCCGGTTCCCTCGTTTACTTTCGCAGAAAGCGCATCGTCACCGGGATTCCGGCGAAGTCGAAGCTTTCGCGGAGGCGTTTTTCGAGGAAGCGGCGGAAGTTGCTTTCGAGCAGCTCCGGGTCGTTGCAGAAGAAGGCGAAGACCGGGTGACCCGACTCGATCTGGGTCATGTACTTGA
>JAAXWU010000013.1 GCA_013334855.1 Chlorobaculum sp.
GCGCAACATGACGCCTGACGCTGAAGAGCTGAAACTCTTGGAACTGATCGACAAGGAATACACCAGGCATCCGTTCTATGGAAGCCGTAAAATCGAGCATTACCTGTGCAGCCTCGGATACTGCATCGATCGCAAGCGCGTGCAGCGGCTGAAGCGAGTGCTCGGACTGGCGGCCATAGCCCCCGGCCCAAACACCAGCAAGCCGCATCCCCAGCACAAGATTTATCCGTATCTGTTGCGGGGCATGACGATAAAGCGCCCCAGGCAGGACTGGTCGATCGACATCGCCTGGTGCCCGACGCCGCAAGGGTTTATGTATCTGGTGGCCATCATCGACTGGTACTCGCGCAAGGTGCTGGCCTGGCGGCTGTCAAACTTGATGGAGGGCAGTTTTTGCGTAGATTGTGTTGAGGAGGCGTTCCAAAACTACGGCATTCCGAAAATCTTCAACAGCGATAAGGGTTCACAGTTTACCAGTGACGTATTTATCAGGGGGTTCAGGAGGTATCCGACGCTTCGCATCAGCATGGACGGCAGAGGCCGGGCGCTGGTTAAGTAGCATTTGATGAAAAAAAAGAGGCAGCGCCTTCCCGCTGCATAAACAGCCCGTTACCAACTTAAACTCGGCACCATTTTGTCTGCCGGGCGGGGGCCAGTTCAGATGTTGACCGTTGATTATATTTTTCAAAAGGGGCTGCATGAATATCGCATCTGTTATGTGGAGTAAAATAATATCTTGCGCTATTCATGCTCCCCTTTTTCAGTTCACTCGTGAATTATGCAGCTTAGATAACTCGTGAGGTGAATTTCCCTTGTCAAATCTATCCGAGCGTTCATAACATGCCCTTCACTTGAGCGTATAGTGAGTAACAAGATTACTGCGAGTTAGCACGTCGCCGCATAAGCCAGAGGGCGCACGCAATGATCAGCGCGTACCAGTGCCCGCTCGGCTCTGGAACTACTGATAACGCCTGTCCACTTTGTTTCAAAATAGTATTGATATCGTTGGCGTATGGCGGAATAAACGAGTCGCCGGATTGAATGTAAAGATCACTTACCCAGTGGATGCCGACCAGGGCAAGACCCGAACCGGTAGCGACGAAACTCGGGGCGCCAGAATCGCCCACCTGCAACAGGGTTTCATCGCCACCCACCGAAGGGGTATCATTGTTGTCGTAATCGTACCAGGCAATTAGATTTGTCGAGCCTCCATATGAGCCTTCGCGTATAGTATCCACAACATTTCGTCCGACAATGTCTTGACTTCCGTAATTATATAGCACTCTTCCAAGATAGTCGCTCTGTTTGGGTAGTTCCAGAATGGGATAACGCGCGATGGAGCTGTCGACCGCCGTGTTGAGCCGTCCGATCCAGATGTCTGTCGTACCTACACGCGTTCCCGCCGCCACTGAGTATGTATAGTGTTGCCCCGACTTGCTGTTGGTTGCATAGAAGGTCACCGTCTCGCCAATTGCGGGCGCATAATGGGTTGCTGTTATAAAGTAATTATCCGAGAGTAGCGTCCCCCAATGCCCCGCACTGAACTGACCAACCCCCGAGAAATTGTAAGCAGCGCCGATAAAATTTTTATCGCTCCCGGTGTAAAACCGGTTATTTCGCGCAGCCGAATAGGAACGAATGGTCATTGTACCGCGGCTTTCCGCAGGCGACAGCGCGAACATCGCGATTATTAATGAGATCAATAAACCTTTCATTGTTGTCAAGGTTTTATGAGTTACTGCAACTTCAGTCTTTTTTTTAAGGGAGAAACAATGGTATGAAGTATTCTTTTTTACTGCTTAAGAATGATTTTTACTTCGGGGGCTTGTAGGCGCGTGATCTCGTCAGGTTTTTACTACAAACTTCCCTAAATAACAATTGTTTTTTTTATTTATGCTATTTTTATTGCGTAATCAAGATGCATTACTTGAGCATTCAACTACTTAGAGCTATTACTCGCCAATCCAAACCATATCGCCTTTTCAATAAACAGTAAATCAATATTACTTCACAAGAGACGTTTAATAGTCTTGAAGCAATTCAATGCGAGCAAAAACGAGTAATAAATCACTTAACGTATTAATTATGAAAGAGTTAAATAAAAGTCTCATCATCAAGTTTAAAAAAAATTTCCGTTTTCTATAACATAAAAATTTCATGATTTGTTTCTTTTTAGTAGCAAAAACTGCGCGAAAATTGATTTATTTTTGCGCTAATTGTCCGTACGAGAGAGCAATATAAAGTCAGTAAAAAACATCATCTGATTCGTGACTTATCGTTTTAATATGAAAATGAAATTTTATTTTGTTCGAATCAGGCAAAGCTACGAAACGCACATATATATATTATTGATTAAGAGCATTAATAGCTTGTCGTTATTAAGAAATAATATGCACGACGTTGAGTATCGATGTTTTGATATGAGTCTGATTCGGCATTTTTATCATTAATATAAATACTTTATATGCTTTCAATGGGTGGCTTGTGGTGGTGTGTATAAGCAACTGTTGCATTGCAAGGCCGGAATCTTTTTCGGCAAGAGGTCGATGATTATGCTCCGATTTTTTGATCGCGGAATTATTGCGCAATATCAGCGAGTCCATCCCCCGGCTGTCTCGACGTTAAGGGATTATTCGACCTGCAAGCCCGGTTCCATTCAACTCGTGAATAGTAGAGTGTTAAGCCAAAATGACGGTTGATTGTTTCAGCTTGCCTTTCGAATAACGGGGATTTGTCATCGCGGCCCGACAAGTCGGGAGGTGGCGATCCAAGGCTATGGAGTGATGTGTTCAAGGTTCGCGGGCGGCAACAGACCGGATACGGGCAGCTCGTAGTGACAGGGGATACAGAACTTTTTAGCTTTCATACAGCCAATTGTTTGGGCGCAGGTTCAGATGCGCCATGATGCGGATATGCGGGGGATTTTGCATCTTCTGGTTAAAAAGCGGCCTGTATGAATTCTCTTTTCACCATGCTCACCGGTATCCGGTTCGACAATCCCTGGTGGCTTTTGTTGCTGCCGGCGGCGGCTGGCGGCTCGGCATTGTACCGGTTGCTCTGGCGGAAAAACCAGCCGGGGGTGCTGTTTCCATCGGTTCCGGCTCTTCGCGCCTCCGGGTTTGCCGCCCTTTCGCTCTTCTCGAAATTTCCCGAATGGCTGCACTGGCTGGTGCTTGCGCTCGTCGTGCTTGCGCTCTCTGGCCCAAGAGCGCCGTTTCCGCCATCCACGCGCGACACCGTCGGCATCGATATCATGATCGCGCTCGATGTTTCGGAATCGATGAACACGCCCGATTTTGGCGGCAAGAGCCGCTTCACGGGGGCGCGAGAAGCGGCGATGCGCTTTATCGACAATCGTCCTGCCGACCGCATCGGGCTGGTTGTGTTCAGCGGCGGAAGCTTTACGCGCTGCCCGCTGACGCTCGATCACGACGTGCTCGAACGACTGTCGGAAACGGTAGCTCCGGGCTTTCTCGACGAACCGGGCACGGCGATCGGCACGGCGATTCTGACGGCCACCAACCGGCTCAGAGCCTCTCCATCCAGAGAAAAAGCGCTGGTGCTGATCACCGATGGCGAAAACAACGCGGGCGAGGTCTCTCCTGAGACGGCGGCCCGGCTGGCAGCCAAATATGGCATCAGAATCTATACGGTACTGGCCTCCAGAGAGGCAGGTCTGTTCGATAGCGGCAAGAAATCGTTAAGCCTGAAGGGGCGCAGCGAGATTGAAACGGTGGCCCGCATCAGCGGCGGACGCATGTTCCGCGCCGGTGATGCGTTCGGGCTGCTGAAGAGCTTCCGCGACATCGACCGCCTCGAAAAATCACGCCTGAAAGGCAGAACGCCCGGCAAAAACATGGAGATCTATCCGTGGCTGCTCCTTTCGGCGGTGTTGCTGCTCTTTGTCGAACAGGCGCTTTCGGCAACCCGATTCATCAGGATTCCATAACCATGTGCTTTTCAAGGCCCGGCTATCTCATCCTTTTGTGGGTGCTCATTCCGCTCTCGGTGCTGGTTTTCTACGGAGTTCGCCGAAAGATCTCGCTCTGGAAGAAGATCGACGCTACCGGCGGAGTTGCAGGCATCCTGCCGTCGATGAGCTTTCGTAAACTCTTGCTGCGCCGCCTCATGCTGCTCTTCTCCGTGGCGATGATGATCGTGTCGATTGCCGGGCCGCAACTGTGCAGCGGTCAGAAACCGGTGCGGCAGAAGGGGATCGATGTCGTTTTCATGCTCGATATTTCAAACTCCATGCTGGCCAGGGATATTGCGCCCGACCGGCTGGGTCGCGCCAAGTCGGAGCTGCTGCAAATCAGCCGTAGCCTTGGCGAAGGGCGCAAAGCGCTGCTGCTCTTTGCGGGCGCGCCCGTCGTACAGTGCCCGCTGACCAGTGACGAGGAGGATTTCGAAACCCTGCTCGATATGGCGACCCCCGACCTGATTTCGGCGCAGGGCACCGATTACCGCCGTGCGTTCGAAATGGCGCTCAGGCTTGCGGATTCAGGACGCGGCGCGTCGGGCAGCGAGACGGTGCTGGTGCTCTGCAGCGACGGAGAGGATCACGGGATCGACCTCGGCGATATTGCCGAGACAATGAAAAAGCAGGGGGTGTATCTCCATGTCATCGGTCTTGGAGGCGTTCAGCCCGTGCAGATTCCGATGCCAGGCGGAGCGAAGCGCGACCAGCAGGGCCGTGTCGTTCTGACCTCGTTCCGGCCCGAACTGCTTGCCTCTCTCATCAAGTCGGCAAACGGCAAGTTCTACTACAGCCGTCCCGATGCGCCGGTGCAGGAGGCCGTCGCTGCCGACATCGCCGACGAGGCCGCTACCGCCCGGTGGATCATGGTGCCGGGTCAGCGAGTGCCGATCCACGAGGAGACGATTCTTGCCGCTCTCTTGCTCTTTGTGTCGGGATCGATGATGACCGATGTCCGTCGTCCCGCCAAACAGAGCGCATGAACTCGCGAACAAGTCAGTGCCCGTCGCTGGTTTCTTGCCTGAAAGATTGTTAAATTCCGTAAGGCTGGAGCTAAAAAAAGCTCTCGCCGCCTCTCTTGTTTTACTCCACCAGAAAAACGCAGCGATATGGAGCAGTCAGCAACGGGCCAGAAAATTCTCGATCCCATCGAACGCGCCAAACTTGGCGTGAAGGTTTTAAATCTGCCCTACAGCCAGGCCGAAGTGCTCATCGACGAGTACGTGAGCGGCAAGAATTACGACCAGGCGAGCGTCGATTATTTCAAGGATCAGGTTGCCACGCAGATTCATATCCGCGAGAAGGGAGCCGAACTTCTGGTGACCGGTGGGGAGATCGTCAAGCTCATCGCACGCTCTTTCATGCAAAACCTGCCGAAGACAATCAATCGCAGTTGATCGAAACTGCGTTGCTCTGACGCGCAGAGATGCTTGGCTCACGGAGTCGCGCACGTCAGATTCCGGGCTTCACGGTGTGACGTTTTCGCTGTTTTGGTGGTTATTATGATTGATAACACAATGCGGACAAAGCTCTTGAGCTTTCCGCCACCATGAAAAAAGTACCGAAAACAGCAAGAAACGATCAGCCATGCATTTCGATCCGAACAAATTCACCGTCAAGGCGCAGGAGGCGCTTCAGGCGGCCTCGCTGCTGGCCAGCAGCAAGCAGAATCAGCAGGTCGAACCCGATCACCTGCTCAGCGTCATGCTGGGTGATCATGATAATATCGCCTGCCAGATCGCCCGAAAACTCGAAGCGCCGGTCGATACGCTGCTCAGCGTCATCGACCGCGAGATCGACCGCATCCCGAAAGTGACCGGCGCGTCCGCGACCGGCCAGTATATCTCCAACGACCTCGGCAAGGTCTTCGACACGGCGCTCAGGGAGGCCGAGCAGCTCAAGGACGACTACATCAGCTCTGAGCACCTCTTCATCGCCATGAGCGAGGCGGGCGTCAAGGCCTCGAAACTGCTGAAAGATGCAGGCATCGACCGCAACGCCATCCTCAAGGTGCTGGCCTCGTTCAGGGGCTCGCAGCGCGTCACCAGCCAGAACGCCGAAGAGAGCTACCAGTCGCTCAAAAAATATTCCCGCAACCTGAACGACCTGGTGCGCAAGGGCAAGCTCGATCCGGTGATCGGGCGCGACGACGAAATCCGCCGTGTGCTCCAGATTCTCTCCCGCCGCACCAAGAACAACCCGGTGCTCATCGGCGAGCCGGGCGTCGGCAAGACGGCCATCGTCGAAGGCATCGCCCAGCGCATCGTGGGCGGCGACGTGCCGGAGAACCTCAAGTCGAAGCAGGTCGCCGCGCTCGACATCGCCGCGCTGGTGGCTGGCACCAAGTTTCGCGGCGAATTCGAGGAGCGCCTGAAGGCACTCGTCAAGGAGGTGCAGGCCGCTGAAGGGGAGGTGATTCTCTTCATCGACGAGCTGCATCTCTTGGTCGGGGCGGGATCGGCGGAAGGGTCGATGGACGCGGCCAACATTCTCAAGCCCGCGCTTGCCAGAGGCGAATTGCGCTGCATCGGCGCGACGACGCTTGACGAGTATCGCAAGCATATCGAGAAGGACGCCGCGCTCGAACGGCGCTTCCAGACGGTCGTGGTCGATCAGCCGAGCGTGGAGGATACCGTGTCGATTCTGCGCGGTCTGAAGGAGAAGTACGAAATCCACCACGGCGTACGCATCAAGGACGCCGCGCTGGTGGCCGCCGCCGAGCTGTCGAACCGCTACATCGCCGACCGCTTCCTGCCCGACAAGGCCATCGACCTGATCGACGAGGCTTCGTCGCGCCTACGGCTCGAAATCGACAGCGAGCCGGAAGAGCTTGACCGCATCAACCGCGAACTTCGCCGTCTCGAAATCGAGCGCGAAGCGCTCAAGCGCGAACTCGAAGCCAACGGCGGCGTTTGATTCTTCCGAAGCGCTTCGGGCAGTATCCAAAGAGGCGGCTGAATTCTAACGGCCGCCTCAGCTTTGGGTGAATCGCACGTCCTTCATGGTCTGTCGGAATCGAGGATAATCACGCAAAAGCGGTTATTACTTCGGCGACAATAAATCGCAAAAGACACCACAGCAAAAGATTGGGATAAAGCCCTCATTTATTGGGCTTTATCTGCAAACCTCGGACTGAAGTCCGGGGCAATTATTAAGAGTTTTAATCGCCGGAGTAATAACCAACGGCTATTCGCCAAGATAAATGCAATCGAGGGTCTCGGCTTTTCTGCGCGGATGCTCAGGCCGCAAGCTCTGTATTATTTATATGTCAGCGCCCGCAGTGTCGGCATGTTGATGCCGTAACTGACTGTCGCCAACTGACAAGCTGTTGCTGAAGCCGCACGGGTTTACCTGCTCGCAAATTGCGACGACCACGCGGTACGACTGGATGATTTCAGATTCTTAACGAAAGCGCTTTGCCGTCGCAGGCGTTGGAGCCGATGACCCCGTGTTGATGTCAGCCCGTGCGATCCAGGCAGCATCAAGGCGCGTCACAGTCGTCGAACGCAAAGTGGATGTTGCAGATGCTATGGCGTTGTCCGAGAAGATCCGACCTCATCGGCCCCGATCATCGAACTCCGTCCAATTAATTCTCTCATCGGTACACCGATTCGATTTTCACTCTCGCGGTGCCCTGGCCGTAGAACCCGAGCTGTTTGGCGGCTTCGGCGCTCAGGTCGATCACCCGGCCATCGACGAATGGTCCTCGGTCGTTGACGCGAACGATGATCGAGGCGTTGTTATCGAGGTTGGTGACCCTGACGATCATGGGGAGCGGCAGATATTTGTGCGCGGCGCTGGGCAGACCGGGATCGAAGATTTCGCCATAGGCGGTGGGCTGGCCGTTGTGCTGGTCGAGCGTCTCCTGGCCATACCACGAAGCGAGGCCGGTCTCTTCGTAAGCGTATACCTGATCGAAGCTCATGGGCACGTAAAGCCGCCCGTCGATGAGATAGGGGTTGTTCTTGAGCTTGCCGAGCCGGTATGCCTCTACGGGGGATATTCGCTGGAGGCTGCTCGGTCGTATGGGTGTGGTGGTCGTTGTGCCCCGATAGCTCGAACAGGCCTGAAGAGCGAGGAGCAACGTGAGCAGCAGGGCTCCGGTACGCTGGTTGGTCTTCATGATGTGGCGCATTTCTGATGATCGCGTGGCTGCATATCTGACATCGTTTCGCTGTTTGTCTGATGAAAAAATAACCATTCCGGGAGAATATTCGAGTCTGTAAGCTAAAGTATGAAATGGTCATAGATTCCAGTCAACCAATACTGAGAACAACTATGACCAGAAAGCAAAAAAAACACCGGATGTATCAGGCGAAATGATCAAGCAACTGCTGCGTGAAAACGGCGGCCCGCAGGCGCTGTTCAACAAGGGGGGCTGTATGACCAGCTCAAAAAGCGCTTCATCGAAATGGTGCTCAACGCTGAAATAGACTAGCACCTCGGCTATCCCAGGCACCAGCCGGTCGAGCGGAACAGCGGCAACAGCCGCAACGGGCGCGGCAGCAAAACCATCATCGTCGATCAGGAACAGTTCGAAATCCAGCCGCCTCGTGACCGTAACGGCAGCTTTCAGCCGCAGTTAATCCCGAAGCCATTGCCGCCGTGTTCCCGGAGAGCGAGGTGCAGCTCTGCATCGTGCACATGGTGCGCAACTCGACGAAATACGTGTCGTGGAAAGACCGCAAAGAGCTATGTGCCTATCTGAAAACGATTTACGGCGCATCAATCGCGCGGGAGGCGGAACTGAACCTGCAAGCATTCGGCGAAAAATGGGATGCGAAATACGCCTCGGTCAGCAAACTGGGGCGCGGTGCTGAACGTCCTTTCGATTAAATTCAAGGGGAGGATTCCCATTTGAAAATGGCCGTTTACACTGTTTGTTGAACAGACCCGAAACCGCCAGTAGTCGTTTATCCGTCACATTCCACTGCGCCTTCATTGCCTGCGTGCTTTTACCGAACAAGGAGTGATCGCCTTTGCTTCGAATCAAGGCGAAATTCTCGGTGTCGCCCGTCTGCTCGAAAATGACGCCCGACAGCTCCTTCTCAGTTTCACTGAGCTTTTTGCTGGCGGACACTCGCTCCGCTTCGAGCAGGCGCTGCTCGATAACTTTGGCTCGCCGAGTCTGAATGGCGAAGTAGGTCTGCGCGAAGGCGATCTCCTGCTTTCGCGGATCGCCGTTCTGCGCGACGAGATAGCAGGCATACTGGGTCGCATGATGTCCGGGACTTCTTTTGTCGCGCTTTTTGGCATCTGGATCGTTTTGCCGACGTCGGCAAAATGATCGGACACCAGATGGCCGGAAAGTTCACATGCGGTTTCCGCCTTGGTCACTACGTTCACAAAGTTATCCCATTTGCTGTAACCGAAAAGTTGCTGAAGGTCACGGCCAAGCCAGAATTCGACGCCGCTTTCGGTTTGCCGCGCATGGGCTTCAAATAAGGCTGTCAGCGAATGAATCTGTTCGGTTTTCTTGATCCAAGAATTTAGGGGTTGGGTCCTTAATACACGATTACATCTTCGTCGATGAGGGGTTCATCAGGGGCAACGCCTGAGCGGTGACGCAGCACGGAGATGATTGGCTCATCGTCACCCCTCCAACGTAAAGAATCTACATCTAACGCGCAATGGATTGCGAATGTTGAAATACTCATCTCTCGCCATCAACCTCGATTTCGATGACGCCTCACATCCACAGCAGCGCGAGGCGGTAGGTGATAAACGACGCGATCCATGCTACCAGCATGACGTAGGCGGAGTAGAAGAGCACCGGCTTCCACGCGCCGATCTCCTTTTTCATCACCCCCACCGCCGCCACGCACGGAATGTAGAGCAGCACGAAGACCATCAGGCTCAGCGCCGTGGCGCGGCTGAATGCTGGATCGCTTCGGAGAATACCGGAAAGAGTGGTATCCCCGGAGGTGTGGCCGATTGAAAAGATCGTGCCAAGCGTCGAAACCACCACCTCTTTGGCGGCAAGCCCCGTCACCAGCGAGATGCCGATGCGCCAGTCGAAGCCGAGCGGGCGGATGAGCGGTTCGAGCAGCTTGCCGCTCCGTCCGGCGAGCGAATATTCGAGCTGGCTCGCGTCGATCCTCGCCTGAAGCGTACGGAGTTGCTCCGCTTTCGCTTCCGGCGCAACCCCTGTCGCCTCGATCTTCGCCTTCCTGGTCGCCAGCTCCGCTTCGAGCGCCTTGCTGTGCGGGAAGTTGCTCGCCGCCCAGATCAGGATCACCGCGCCGAGAATGAGCGTTCCGGCCTTTTTCAGATACATCACCGCCTTCATCCGCGCCTGAAAGATCACTGAGGTGAAGGTAGGCCAGCGGTAGGGCGGCAGCTCCATGACGAACGGCTCCGAGTCGCTCTTGAGCACGGTGGATTTGAGTAGCCAGGCCGTCCAGAGGCCGATGACGATGCCAAGCAGATAGATGCCGAACATCACATTGGCTGCCGTCGCGGGCGGGAAGAAGGCTCCGGCGAGCAGCACATAGACCGGCAGCTTCGCGCCGCAGCTCATGAAGGGAATGGTCATGATGGTCGCCAGACGGTCGGAGCGGCTTTTCAGTGTGCGCGTGGCCATGATGGCCGGAATCGAGCAGCCGAAGCCGGTGATCATCGGAATGAACGACTTTCCGTGCAGCCCGAAGCGGTGCATCACCTTGTCGATCACGAAGGCCGCTCGCGCCATGTAGCCCGAGGCTTCGAGGAACGACAGCCCCATGAAGAGCAGCACGATGTTGGGCAGGAACACCACCACGCTGCCGACGCCGGAAATAATGCCATCAACGAAAATCGAGCGTATCATCCCCTCCGGCAGATGCGGCGCGACGGTGTCCGACAGCAGCCCGAAGGCGTAGTCGAGCGCGTCCATGAGCGGTGAGCCGAGGGTGAAGGTGAGCTGAAAGATCGCCCAGACAACCAGAAAAAAGACCGGCAGGCCGAGCACCCGGTTCAGCACCACCATGTCGATGTAGTCGCTCGCCGATGCTCGCGGGGCTTTCGGCTTGCGCACGCACTCCTGCATCGCGCCGCGCACGAAGGCGTGGCGATCCTCGGTGATGAGCGCTTCGGGATCGGTGCTGTGCAGCCGTCCGCACTCCGCAATCGCCTCCTGCAAAGCCAGCTCGATTTTGACCCAGACCGGATATTTCTGAGTCTGCGTGTAGATTTCGCGGTCGTTTTCGAGCAGCTTGATCGCCATCCAGCGGTGGTTGGCTCCATCGAGTTCACGCTCGCGAGCGAGCAGAGCGGCGATCCTGTCGATTGCCCTCTCGACCTCGGCGCTGAAGGTTATCTTGTTTTTCCGTATTGTAATACGCCCTTCGCTGACGCTGACGACGTGGTCGAGCAGCTCGTCGAGTCCCTTGCGGTTCCGGGCGGAGATCGGCACGATATGGCTGCCGAAGAGCTGTTCGAGCTGATCGAGATCGATGGCAATGCCCTTCTGCTCGACCTCGTCCATCATGTTGAGCGCCACGAGCAGATCGACCTCCATCTCCATGAGCTGCACGGTGAGCATCAGGTTCCGTTCGAGGTTGGTGCCCTCGACCACGTTCACCACCACGTCTGGCTTTTCGTCGATGATGAAGCGGCGCGTGACGATTTCCTCCGGCGAGTAGGGCGTCAGCGAATAGGTTCCGGGCAGATCGACCACGGTAATGCGATACTCCTTGTAATCGAGATAACCCTCGTGCTTTTCGATGGTTACGCCGGGGAAGTTGCCCACCCGCTGGTGAGCGCCGGTCAGCGCGTTGAAGAGTGAGGACTTGCCCGCGTTCGGATTTCCGGCAAGGGCGACCGTGATGGATTTCTGCGTGCTCATGCGCTTTTTCCGAAACGATGGCGTTTGCGCAATCCCGGCCATCCGCTCTGTCTTGCCTCCGCAGCTTCAAGTTTGTTGACGGTGATCCCCTGCGCCTCGTTCAGCCGCATCGTCAGAAGCAACCCTTTGCAGTTGATCTCGATGGGATCGCCAAGCGGCGCGAACCGCAACACCTCCAGCTCCGTGCCTCGCACAAGCCCGAGATCCATGAGCCGCCGCCTCACCGCCGGTTCCGCTGCGACCGAAGTCACTTCAGCCCGATCCCCAGCCTTTAAATCTGATAATCTCATATATCCGTATATCTTAAAACAGGTTCTGATTCGCGTCACGCGAGCTTAAATAGACTAAATCTAAATAACAGGATAAACAGGACAAAAGGTTTCCTGTTTTGGCGGTGAGCGGCGATTCCTCGAAAAAACGTTTGCCCGGTCACTCCTCGCCGTGGGCCACTTCGCGGCCTGCAAAGGGCGGCCAGCCCATCGTTTTGCCGCCGATCAGGTGGGCATGGATGTGCCCGACGCTCTGCAGGGCGTCCGCGCCATTGTTGAACACCAGCCGATAGCCCGATTCGAGCACCCCGGTCTTCTCCGCCACAACCCGCGCCGCAAGCAGAATCTCTGCGGCAATCTCCGAATCGCCCGCCGTCAGATCGCTCAGCGAAGCAATATGCTCCAGCGGAATGATCAGCGCATGGACGGGTGCCGTCGGATTGAGGTCGTGAAACGCGACCACGTGGTCGTTGCGGTAGATCAGTTTGGCCGGAATCTGCCCGGCGGCAATCTTGCAGAAGATGCACTCTGGATCGTGACGTGTCATGGTGTTGGCGATTTATGGATGCTGAACTACAGTTTCTTGATGATCGACAGGCTCATGCTGCGGCCCGATCCGATCAGCACCACCGAAATCGGCCCTTTGATCCCGGTCACGCTGCCCCGGTCACCCTCCTTTTCAGCGACGATCATCGAGGTGGTCTCGAAGCCTTTCGCCTTGAGCGAAACTTCGTAGTCGCGGAGAACATGTTCCGGCAAACCATCGATGGCCATATCCCAACTGTCGGCTTCGGGGGTTTCTGTGCGGATGATCTTGCGGATCGTGCCGTATGGAATCTTCGGCACCTCGGCAGGCGCATTGTCCGGCCAGGGTTTGGCCGCTTCGATGATCTCGACCGAACCTTTGCCGGATTCAATCATGACGGCTCTTACGGCGCTGTCTGTCGCCGCCGGAACCGCTTCAGGAGCGGCGGATGGATGTTCAGGCGTCTTTTGCCTGCAAGCGCCGAGAATGGCTGCAAGGATGACGAGAAAGAGTCGTCCCGTGGTTTTCGTAAATACGTTTCTGCTCATGATCGGTCGTAATGGATGGATAACAACGGCTTCATACTGCAAATGTAACAAAAAAAGCGCGTGGTGCGTGACAACCCTCGCTCAGGGGAGTAGCATAAAGCCGTTGCTATCGCTACATTGTCAGCGATAAACTCCGTTAACATGCGTTCCTGAGTCAGACAAAACCGTAGAGCGCATTCAATCAATGGAACCCAACAATGCTCAAACCACGCAGAGTCAATATGAAAGTGGCGATGACGCCGTTCCTCCTCGCCTCCCTGCTGATGGCTGGCTGCAACGGCAACGGGCCGAAATCAGTCACCGACATTGATGGGAACCGCTACGGAACCGTGAAAATCGGCGACCATCTCTGGATGAGCGAAAATCTGCGAGTCACCCGATACCGGAACGGCGATCCCATTACGGAAGTCAAGGACGATGCGGCTTGGGCCGCGCAAACTGGCGGGGCGCGATGCGCATACGAGAACAAGACGGAAAACGCAAAATCTTACGGGATGCTCTACAACTGGCGTGCGGTGAACGACCCGAGAGGCATCGCGCCCGAAGGGTGGCACGTTGCCTCCGACAGGGAGTGGCAGGAACTGGCCGAAGCGGTTGACGGAGAGGAGTCGGCGGGCAGCGCCCTGAAAGCTCCCGGCAAATGGACTGATCCGGCAAGCGACAGCGGCAAGAGCATCGGCTTCGACGCCCTGCCCTCCGGCGCGAGGCGCGATGCCGATGGCGTCTTCCTCATGCTCGGACAGTTCGCCCGCTTCTGGACATCCACGCCCGCCAGCAACGGCAAAGCCCTCGCCCGCGCTCTCGGCTTCTACGACAACGCCCTGCGCGGCGGCGAGGTCGGCCCGAAAAACGGCTTCGCGGTACGCTGCGTCAAGGATTGAGGAAACGTTGTTCGGGCGAACCGTGAACATCATTCATCCCGGCAGGCTCAAGCATCGATGGGGAGCGCCACGCTTATGACAGATGCGGATGCCGCGAGACGATATTTCTCCACTATGCAGAATCTCCTGAATTTCTGTATATCGCTTCGACTAAAATCATACCAAGCTGTGTATGAAGCTTCGATCAATGCAAATCACCCGGCACATCTTGTCATATTGATTTCCGCACAATCTGTTGCAATCAATATCTTTTATTTTCCTGAATCATATATCCGGATATTGCCGGGTGATTATCATTTGCTCCTGAGAGTGTTCGATGTTTCTTTCCTGCGCTATAACTCGATCTTTGTTCCGAGCACTTGCAGGAATCTGGCGAGCCAGTCAGGATGCGCTGGCCAGGCGGGGGCGGTCACAAGATTGCCGTCAACATGACACTGATCGACCGGAATATCCACATAATGGCCCCCGGCGCGATTCACATCCGGGCCGACAGCCGGATAGGCCGAACAGCTTCTCCCTTCGATGACTCCGGCGGCGGCGAGCACCTGCGCACCGTGGCAGATGGCCGCAATCGGCTTGTTTGCCTCTGAAAAGTGGCGCACCATGTCGAGCACGGTCGCATTCAGCCGGATGTATTCAGGCGCACGTCCGCCGGGAATAACCAGCGCGTCGTACTCTTCGGCATCGATCTCCGCGAAGGTTGCGTTCAGCGTAAAATTGTGGCCGGGTTTTTCGGTGTACGTCTGATCTCCCTCGAAATCATGCACGGCAGTGCGAACCTTGTCACCCGCTTTTTTGTCCGGGCAGATGGCGTGGACGGTATGTCCGACCATTGAAAGCGCCTGAAAAGGCACCATGACTTCGTAATCTTCGACGAAGTCACCGACAATCATAAGAATTTTCTTTGCACTCATGGTCAACTCTTTTTCGTTGATTGTTATGAATAGTTACGAATAAAGAACAGTGATACATTTCGTGTTTCACAATGAAACGATTTCAGCATCGGACATCGCTTTCGCTTCTGAATTAATCATCGTTTGGACATAAATATTGTCAGATTGATTTCGATACGATTATTCGATTGCTCCGCGATAAAACACTGAAGCGGAGCCTTCCCACGACTTTCAATCGCGGCAATGAGTCGACAGAAAAAGATTCAATGGGGAAACGGGCTTCACCCGTCACCATTCAAACGCTTCTCACGTCGTCCACTGCCGTACCGACTCTCGCGTCACCAGCGCCTGCGCCTCGGCTTCCCGCAGGATCGACTCGACGAGCGGCAGGAACTCCTCGATTTTTTCGGTGCTGTCCACGATTTCGACGACCATCGGAAGCTCTCCGGCGAGTTCGAAAATCTTGGAGGTGTGCACTTTGTGGCGCAGGCCGAAGGAGAGGAGGCCGCGAAAGACCGTGGCTCCGGCCATACCGCGCTCCAGCGCTTCGCTGACGAAGAGTTCGTAGAGCGGGCGGTGATGCAGTTTTTCCTGCTCGCCGATGAATATCCGCAGGAGTTCAGATTCGATGAAGTTCATCATTGCCAGAGTTTTGCGAGAAGCGTTCCGGATACAATGCAGACCATGCCGCCCGCGAGGCTTCCGGCGACATACAGCCCGGCGTAGAGCGCCTGGCCGTCGCGAAGCAGTCCGTTGGTTTCGTACATCGCCGTGGAAAAGGTGGTGAATCCGCCGCAGAAGCCGGTCGTGAGCAGAAGGCGGGTGTCGGGTGAAATGAGCGTGGTCGATAGGGCCAGCTCGCTGATGAAGCCGATCAGGAACGACCCCAGCAGATTGACCGCGAGCGTGGCGTAGGGAAAGCCGGTGCCTGAAAAGGGCACGGCAAGCGCCACGAGGTAGCGGGCTACCGATCCGGCGAATCCGCCCGCGCCGACCAGAAGCACGTTTTTCATCGCCGCCTCAGCGATCCGGGCAGGTCTGGCGATCCTCGATGCGCTTGTGGGCGCAACACATCTCGTCGTGGATGTTCATGAGGATGTTGAAAACGCCGAGGCAGATGATGGTCGGCGCCCAGAGGCCGATAAAGATCGCCATGAGCTGACTGTTGGCCCATGTACCGAAAATAAACACGTAGATCGAGAGCATGATCGACAGGGCTGCGGCCACGAGGTAAAAGATCGGCTTCATAACGGGAGCTGGTTGGTTGATCGAATCTCTTGTATGAATGTAATTAATTTGGCGCTGTTCAGCACTCCGTTCGGCGGTGCTTTCCGGCTCCGAAAAGCGCGTTCAGGAGGAACACCAGCGCCGCGACGACGATGATGGTAGCGCCCGAGGCGAGATCGAACACCCACGAAAGCCACAGTCCCGCGATGCTGAACAGGCTCGCCAGCAAAGCGCCCACGGCCATCATCCGGTAGAGGTTGTGGCTGAAGCTCCGGGCGACGGCGGCGGGAATCGTGAGCAGGGCGATCACCATGACGATGCCGACCACCCGCACCATGATCACCACGGTGAGCGCGATGAGGCAGAGCATCAGGAGATCGAGCGCCACGGTTTTCAAGCCCGATATTCGCGCATACTCCTCGTCGAAGGAGATGGCGAGGAACTCCTTGTCGAAGAGCCACACCATGGCGATGATCAGAACATCAAGTCCCATGATGAGTTGCAGATCGGAGTTTGGCACAGTCAGGATGTTGCCGAACAGGTAGCTGAAAAGGTTCGGCGCGTAGCCCGGCGTGAGGCCGATCAGAATCACGCCAATCGACATCCCTGCCGCCCAGAAGGCACCGATGGCTGTGTCCTCGGCGATCTTCGCCTTACGCGACAACAGGCCGATGCCGATGGCGGCGGCGAGGCTGAAGGGGATGATGCCCGCGAGGGGATTCAGGCCGAGGTAGTAGCTGAGGCCTATGCCGCCGAAGGCTGTGTGGGCGATGCCGCCGCTGATGAAGCCGAGTCGCCGGACGACGACGTACGCGCCGATGATGCCGCAGGCGACGCTCGACAGGATGGCCGCCAGAAAGGCGTTGCGCATGAACTCGAAGTGCAGGAAATCAGGCATGGCGGTGGGGCGTTTGCGTTTCGCGATGCTCGACCACATCGACCGGAAAGTGGTAGAGTTTTTCGAGAGCCGCGCGGCCAAGCGTCGAGCCGGGTTCGTGCATGTCGAGCGTGCAGTTCAGGCAGGCGATGCGCGAGACGTGCCGCCCGATGGTGCCGGTGTCGTGCGTCACCAGCACAATGGTGTGCCGCTTCCTGAGCTGGTCGAGCAGGTCGTAGATGGTGGTCTTCATGTCGGGATCGACGCTCGCCGTCGGTTCGTCGAGGAGCAGCAGCTCCGGCTCTCCGGCCAGCGCCCGTGCGATGAGCGCCCGCTGTAGCTCGCCGCCGGAGAGCGCACCGATGCGCCGCTGGGCAAGCGAGGCGAGACCGGTGGTTTCGAGCGCTTCGAGCGCCTTGCGGCGATCCTCCCGCACGTAGCGCTGGAAGAGCTTTTTGCGTGACAGGCGGCCCATCAGCACCACCTCCATCGCGCTGATCGGGAAGGTGCGGTCAAAGTCGAGGCGTTGCGGCACGTAGCCGATCCGTCCCGACGCCTGCCCCGGCTCCTTGCCGAACACCGTGACGCTGCCGGATGACGGCTTGACGAGGCCAAGCATCACCTTGAGAAGCGTGGTTTTGCCGCCACCGTTCGGCCCAAGCACGGCGAGAAAATCCCCCTCGTGCACCGAGAGCGACAGGCCGTCGAGCACCTTCGCGCCACCGAGTTCGACGCAGAGCCGGTTGCAGGCGATCAGCGGCTCCGTCATTGCATCCCCTGCACGAAGGCATCCGTTGCCTCGCGGAGATTTTCCGCGTAGTTCCGCGAAAGGGGATCGACCGTGACCGTGCGCCCGTCAATGTCCCGTGCGATGGCGTCGGCCTGCGCCGAGCTGAACTGCGGCGAGACGAATACTACGCTGATGCCCGCGCTCCTCGCCTGCTCGATCACCCGCTCCATCTGGCGCGGCGTCAGCGTCTTGCCCTCCGCCTCGGCGGCGATCTGCTCCAGTCCATACTCATGGGCGAAGTAGCCCCACGCGGGATGAAAGACGAGGAATCGGCGGCTCTTCACGCCCTTCAGATGCCCGCGAATCTCGCCGTCGAGCGTCTGAAGCTCCCGGTCGAGTGCCGCACGGTTGGCCGCGTAATAGGCTTTTCCGGCAGGATCGAGCGCCACGAGCGAGCGCTCGACGTTCGAGGCGATCGGGCGGGCGTTTGCCGGAGAGAGCCAGAAATGGGGATCGAGATGGCCGTGCTCGTGGCGCGGCTCTCCGGCGACGGGTTCGTGCGCCTGATTCGCTTCGCCCATCGGCAGCAGCGTGACGCCCGCCGAAGCATTGCACACTGCGATGTCGCGATTGAGCGCAAGCAGGCGATCCATCCAGTCAAGCTCGAACTCGACCCCCGATCCCGCCTTGACGAAGAGGTTCGAGCGGCTGAAGAGCGCCATCTGCTGCGGCGTCGGCTCGTAGGTGTGCGGATTGCCGCCAGCCTGCACCATCACCGACACCGAGACCCGCTCGCCGCCGATGCGCTCGACGAACCACGCAAGCGGCTCGATGGAAGCGATCACCTGCACCTTGCCGGAAGTTGGTTGCTTTGCCGCGCATCCCGTCAGCACTGCGGCGCAAAGCAGCAACAGCAGCGCGAGGCTTCGAGCGGTGAAATAGGCGAGACGTGTCGTATGGCGTGGTTTGATCGTCATGCCGGGTCTCCGGATTCGTTGAATGAGAGGCGGAAAAGGCGTCTTTGTAAAGATAGGGCAAGAAAGGAAATACAAAAAGAGTGCATCGGCAGGAGGCTCCGGGTGGCGGCCTCCTGCCGGGATGCGATCAACTCCGCTTGTAGCGGTTCAGGGCGCTGACGATGGCCTTGATGGAGGCGAGGCTGATGTTCGAGTCGATGCCCGAACCGCAGACCAGCGCGCCGTCATCGAAGGCGAGACGGATGTAGGAGATGGCGAGCGCGTCGGAGCTGTGGCCGATGGAGTGCTCCGAGTACTCGTCCACATGGAACCCGATGCCGGTGTGGCTCGTCATGCCGCGCACGAAGGCGTCGAGCGGCCCGTTGCCTTTGGCCTTGAAGCTGAACTCGCCATCAGGCCCCACCATCGAGGAGCTGACAAGCGTCGCCACCTCGTCGTTGCGATCCGGGTCTTCGTCGCTCCAGCTTATGGTGCACTTTTTCATCAGATACGGCTTCGCGCCGCCGATATACGCCTTCTGGAACAGCTCGTGAATCTGCTCCGCCGAAAGCTCGTCGCCCGTCCGGTCGGTCACCTCCTGCACGACGGAGCCGAAATCGGGCTGCATCCACTTGGGAATCTGGATGCCGTACTCCTTTTCGAGCACATAGGCGACGCCGCCCTTGCCCGACTGGCTGTTGATCCTGACGATGGCCTCGTAAGTACACCCCACATCCTGCGGATCAATCGGCAGATAGGGCACGTCCCAAACGTCAGGCGCTCGTTTGTGCGCCTTCATCCCCTTGCTGATGGCGTCCTGATGCGAGCCGGAGAAGGCCGTGTAAACCAGATCGCCGGAGTAGGGATGGCGCGGATGCACCGTCATGCGGGTGCAGCGGCTGTAAACCTCCCGGACATGCGGCAGGTTGGAGAAGTCGAGCTTCGGATCGATCCCTTGCGTCATCAGGTTCAGCGCCATGATGATAATATCCATGTTGCCGCACCGCTCGCCATTGCCGAACAGCGCCCCCTCGATGCGATCCGCGCCCGCCATCATCGCCAGCTCGGAGGTTGCGACCGCCGTACCGCGGTCGTTGTGGGCGTGAACGCTGAAGAGCACCGCGCTGCGATCCTTGATGTGGCGGCAGAACCACTCGATGCGGTCGGCATAGACGTTCGGCGTCGAAAGCTCGACGGTCGAAGGCAGGTTCAGAATTACCTTGTTCTCTGCCGACGCGCCCCATTCGTCCATCACCGCATGGCACACGTCGAGCGCGTAATCCAGCTCCGTGCCGGTGAAGCTCTCGGGGCTGTACTCGAAGCGGATGCCCGGATTGCCGCTCGCCTCCTTCAGCTCCCGCACCAGCCGCGTTCCGGCCACGGCGATGGTGATGATCTCCTCCCGGCTCATGCGGAACACCACGTCACGCTGCTGGCGCGAAGTCGAATTGTAGAGATGCACGATAGCGTTTTTCGCGCACTTGATCGCCTCGAAGGTGCGGCGGATGAGATGCTCACGTGACTGGGTCAGCACCTGGATGCTCACGTCGTCGGGGATGAGATTGTTTTCGATCAGCTTGCGCGCAAAGGCGAACTCCGTGGCTGAAGCGGAGGGGAAGCCCACCTCGATCTCCTTGAAGCCGACGGATACCAGCAGTTTGAAAAACTCCACCTTTTCATCGACGCTCATCGGAATCGGCAGCGCCTGATTGCCGTCGCGAAGATCGACGCTGCTCCATATCGGCGCTTTGGTGATGGTCTTGTCGGGCCAGGTTCTGTCTGTCAGCCCGACGGTCGGGTAGGATGCATATTTCCAGTAATTCATAGTACTCATGACCGAGTCTCCTGTTAATCTCTTTGATAATAAAGTCCTGTAAAGTAAAAAAGCCGCTTACCCTGAGAGGATTGCGGCTTTGAAATCGAATTCCGTGCAGTCAACAAAACTACAATGCGCTCCCCCTCAGGCAGGTAAGGCCCGTTAGCGATAGGGTAAGAAGCAGCATGTTGTTGACCGTGTTCATACAAGATAAAGTACCGTTAAAATCGGTGGTGTACGGATTTGACAGCTAATATACACAATTCTCCCACCTCTGCAACGCCCTCGCGCGAACTGACTCTGATTGTCCGAGTCGGATGGGAATCTGGCACAAGAACCGCGATGCGGGGCAGGAGGTTCCCCACTACACTTGGCAAGCAACTGAAAGATAACATCCCGCACTTATCAGCTAAACGATAACAATGCATCGATGCCCTGGCAAAAATGGCGGAAACTCCTCGACTTGTTACGTGATAGATCCATGTGCGGCGCGATTTTGCGGGCGGCTTCGATCTTGGGGTAGTTGCTCTTGTAAATGCCCTTGCTTTTCAAAAATCTGTGCAGGTGCTCCCAGGTTCCTGAGTTGTCCGGATTGTTGAAAGACTTCGGGAATGCCTCGCCGCGCAAACCCGAAAATGCGCCTTTCAGCGCCTCGGTATCGCCGATGAACCAGGCTTCGAGTTCTTCTATCGCGATCCGGTTGACAACCTGAAAGTGGCCATGCTGGTCCGGACTTGTTCGGGTGAACAATCCGGCATCGTGCGCTATTCGTTCGAGTCGAGCCTTGAGATTTTCGCAATTATCCCGGTCACGATCCACGAGCACGACGATGCGCAAATCCTCGCCGTTCTCAAGCCGTTTGTAACCAAGCAATCTTTTCGGCAATTCACCGATCAATCGGCTTTTGTTGCGCATGTTGATGAGCTTGAACTTCGCTTTTCGGGCAAGAATTTTCGGCAGGATGATTCGCAATGCCTCCTCGGCTGAAGGCTCCTCAAGCAGCACGTCGATCTGCATCAATCAGCCTCCCCGGACGCAAACGGATCGCCAACCTCGAAATATCCCTCCATCCACAAATCTCCAAGGGACGCCCCCGCGTCAAGCATGGCAGTGACTCCGGTCATGTCTGAAATCCGCTTGGAACGGGTATAACCATCGATGTCACGATACAGGACACGAACCTGACTGTCTCTCAACTGATTGATGAAAAACGGCGAATGGGTCGTTACGATCAACTGCGTACGTTCGGAAGCCTGTACGCACTCCTCGGCAAGTTCTGGCAACAAGCGCGGGTGGAGATAGTTTTCCGGCTCTTCGATGCCGATCAGACGAGGCGGCTCCGGATCATAGAGTAGCGTCAGATACGCCAGCATTTTCAGTGTGCCATCCGAAGCGAAACGCGCCAGAATGGGGGTTGAGAACGGCGCGTCCTTGACCTGTAACAAGAGGCGGCCATCATCGAGAATTCTCGAATCGACCTTCTCTATCCGGGGAATACGACGACGCAAGGTCTCGAAAATTCTCTCCAGCCGTTCGGGATACTGATCTGCAAGATATTGAATGACATTCGGCAGATTGTCGCCCGTGGCTGACAACCGCTCTTCGGCTCCGGCTTCAGGACGCCCTCTGGCCGCTTCGGCGGAAAGATAGGAGAGGTGCCAACCAGTGATAAACTCACGAAGCGCGATGACTCGGGGATTCTCGGCCAACTGTCCGAGCGTGTTGACTGCAAGAACATCCGGGCCAGCAAGCGGTTTATCTATGCGCTGATCTTTGGATTCAGGCTGCTCCCCACTTATCACCATTCCTTCACCCTTCCTGTAATCAAGAAAATAGAAAGGAGCTCCGGGATGCGTTCGTTTCCATCGGAGAAATTCCCGAATGACGACAGGGCCTTTCGACTCTTCCCCGATCTCAAGATGGTAGGTGATCAATGGCGTGCCGGGCCGCTCGCGGTACTGAAGCTCGATGACTATCGCCCCTTCACAATCCCGGCTTCTCAGCTCGCGAAACCGTCCGCGACGATCCCAAGCCTTGCGCAACCCTTCGGTAAAACACTCGGAAAGAAAGGCAAATACATCGAAAACCGTGGATTTCCCGCTCCCGTTAGGGCCAAGTAATACCGTCAGCGGGGTAAGGTCTAGAAAAGAAATATCCTTGAGTGCCCGGTAATTCCTGACCCTGAGGCTTTCTATGCGTGGCGGTTCAATGAAACTGTTCATCGTGGTACGCTACCCTCAGTGAGTTATTGATCTTGTACAAAAATATAATAATAAGGGGAGTGGTATTCGGTAGGGGGTACAAACAAAAAAAGGAAGCGCCGCGTACTCAAGCACTTCCTTTCTTTGTGACTCTGCGATCAGGATTCGAACCTGCATCCCGACAGGTCGGGATAACAGCCGAATGCTCTGCTCGTCTTAATTGGCTCCGCGAGTAGGATTCGAACCTACAACCCTTCGGTTAACAGCCGAATGCTCTACCATTGAGCTATCGCGGAATCTGGCCTCGTTCATCGCTGAACGGTCATAAATATACACCTCTCAAAAAATTTTCCAAACGGCGAGCAACTTTTTTTGCGAGATTTTCGTCCTGTAACACGGGGGTTGATTTTCTTTTTCGAATTTTATTTTTGTACATTGATGCTCTTTTATGGAAAAGAGGTGGTTATGTCCAAAGAAAAAGCGCTGATTGAAATCCGCCTGGCTGGTCTTTCCGCAGGTACGCATGAGTTCGAGTTCACCTGCTCTGCGACTGATTTCGCCGATCCGGCACTTGTCGATGCGGGAGTCTCGAAGGGGATTTCGGTCAAGGTAACTGTCGAGAAGCTGGAGGATGAGCTGATCGTCACCCTGAAAACATCGGCGACTGCCAATCTGACCTGTGACCTCTGCCTTGCGTCTGTCACCACCGAGCTGAAGGGTTCGTACCGTATCTGGTATGGTTACGAACAGGCTGGCGAGCCGGAGGATGAGCGTGACGAAGAGTATCGCCTCATCGACAGAAACGCGCTCTCGCTCGATCTTACCGAAGACGCCAGAGAGACGCTGCTACTCTCCGTGCCTATGAAAGTCACCTGTAGGGACTATCCCGATTGCCGGGTGTTCCGTCAGGAGGAAGAGAGCGAACCGGGGGAGGAGGCATTGCCCGAAAGCTCTTGGCTGGAGTCGCTCGAAAAACTGAAAAACAAGTATCGTTAACCGTTGATTCTAAACTGAATAGATTATGGCCAACCCGAAAGCCAAGATGTCAAAGTCCAGAAGGGACAAGAGGAGAGCGCAGTACAATGCCCGCACCAAGGCTGCCGTTACGGTTCTCTGCCCGAACTGTGGCGAGCCGACCCTTCCGCATCGCGCATGCCGTCACTGCGGCCACTACAAAGGCCGTCAGGTTACCGGCAAGATCGTCGTCGCTTAAGCAGTTTCTGGTAAACAAGATCGCATCGACATGTTGACCATTGTCGTGGATGCCATGGGTGGCGACAATGCACCTGCCTGCGTTGTCGAGGGCGTCATCGAGGCTCTCAAGGAGAGCGAAAACCGATTTGAAATCCTGCTGATCGGGCAGGAGGAGAAGGTCACGCCTCTCTTGCAGCAGCAGGATACCGCGGGCCTCAACCTCCGCTTCATGCATGCGCCAGAGGTCGTCACCATGGATGACATTCCGGCGATTGCCGTCAAGACCAAGCAGGAATCCTCCCTTGTCAAAGGACTCAAGCTCTGCAAGTCGAAAGAGGCTGACGCCTATGTGAGCGCTGGCAACACCGGTGCGCAGATGGCTGCGTCGCTCTTCGTGCTTGGCCGCCTTCCCGGCGTGCTTCGCCCGACCATCTACGCCTACTTCCCGCGACTCGGCGAGGGGCTGACCAACATCGTCGATGTCGGCGCGAACGTGGACTGCAAGCCGGAGAATCTGGTGCAGTTCGCCGAGATGCTGACCATCTACCAGCGTTACGGTGCAAATATCGAAAATCCCGTGGTCGGCCTGCTCAACATCGGAGAGGAGGAGGGCAAAGGCCCCGATTACCTCAAGCAGGCGTGGAAAATGTTGCAGGAGGCGCACCGTGAGCAGAAAATCAATTTCATCGGCAATGTCGAGGGGCACGATATTCTCTCAGGGAAGGTCACCATTGTGGTCTGCGATGGCCTTGTCGGCAACACCATCCTGAAGTTCGGCGAGAGCATTCCTCACTTTCTGGGCGCACTCTTCAAACCGGCGCTCGAAAAGCTGGTCATGGCGGGAAAGCTCGACCAGAATGCTGCGGCAGTGGCCGGCCAGGCGTTCAAGGCGATATTCGAGCCTTTCGATGTCGAAAAGTGGGGCGGCGTGCCGTTCCTCGGCGTCGATGGCATCTCGATCGTCGGCCACGGACGTTCGACTTCACGCGCCATCAAGAACATGATCTACATGGCAGAGCATATGATCGAGCAGCGCGTCAACGAACGCATTGCGGAGATGCTCTCCTGACTACTTCGACACAGCAAGTGATTTTCCGGCGGAACCCCGTCCTGTCCAGCAAGCTTTGCAGAAAAAAGAGACCCTGCGCGATTCCGCCGCGCCCGTTCGTACATCAATGGAAAACCATACCATGAAAGCAGCCATAACGACGACCGCCAAGTATCTGCCCGAAGAGGTGATGTCCAATCAGGACCTCGAACGCATGCTCGATACCAACGACGAGTGGATAACGAGCCGTACCGGCATCAAGGAGCGGAGAATTCTCAGGGATCCGGCCAAGGCCACGTCGTACATGTGCACCGAGGTTGCCAAGAGCCTGCTCGAAAAGCGTGGCATCTCTGCCGACGAGATCGACCTCATCATCGTGGCGACCATGTCGCCCGACATGATCTTCCCCTCGACAGCCTGCCTGGTGCAGGGAAATATCGGCGCACGTAACGCCTGGGGTTTCGACCTCTCCGCCGCCTGCTCGGGCTTTCTCTACGGCCTCTACACCGGTGCTCAGTTCATCGAATCGGGCAACTGCAAGAAGGTGATCGTGATCGGCGCGGACAAAATGTCTTCGATCCTCGACTATACCGACCGTTCGACGGCGATTCTGTTTGGCGACGGCGCTGGCGGCGTCCTGCTCGAAGCCGCCGCAGAAGAAGGATACGGCGTGCTCGACGCGCGACTCTACTCGGATGGCCTCAACGGCCCGAATCATCTACTGATGCCGGGCGGCGGCAGCCTTCATCCTGCGTCGCATGAAACGGTCGACCAGCACATGCACTTCATCAAGCAGGATGGCAAGCAGGTGTTCAAGGCAGCGGTCATGGCGATGGCCGATGTCGCCGCTGAGATCATGCAGCGCAACAATCTGACGGCGGAGAACATCGACTGGCTCGTGCCGCACCAGGCCAACCAGCGCATCATTCACGCCACCGCCGATCGGATGGGCATCACCGAAGAGAAGGTGATGATGAACATCGCTCGCTACGGCAACACGACTGCCGGAACCGTGCCGATCTGCCTGGCTGAGCTCGACGAGCAGGGCAAACTGCACAAGGGATCGAACCTCGTGCTGGTCAGCTTCGGAGCGGGATACACCTGGGGCGGCGTCTACGTCCGCTGGCAGTGAGCTTCACCATTTATCACCGTAACAACAGGATATGAAAGCATTTGTTTTCCCCGGTCAGGGTTCCCAGTACTGCGGCATGGGTCGCGATCTGTACGAAAGCTTCCCCGAAGCGAAGGCGCTCTTGGATCGGGCCGACGCCATTCTCGGCTATTCGATCACAAGCATCATGTTCACCGGCAGCGAGGAGGAGCTGAAGCAGACCCGCTACACCCAGCTCGCCATCTTCCTGCACAGCTACGCGGCGGCAACGCTGCTCGGACGCGACGGCGTCTCGATGGCGGCAGGCCACAGCCTCGGCGAGTACACGGCGCTCTGCTTTGCGGGCGCGATCTCCTTCGAGGATGCGGTGCGACTCGTGGCCAAACGCGGTGAACTGATGCAGAACGCCGGACAGCAGAACCCCGGCACCATGGCCGCGATCATCGGCATGGCGGACGAAGCGCTCGACTCGCTTTTGCAGGAAGCCAGTGCTTGCGGCATCGTGCAGGCGGCGAACTTCAATTCTCCCGGCCAGATCGTCATCTCGGGCGACATCGCCGCCGTGAAGAAAGCGGTCGAACTCGCGCCCTCTAAAGGCGCAAGAATGGCTAAGGAGCTTGTCGTCTCGGGCGCGTTCCACTCGCCACTGATGAAGCCCGCCGAAAAGGAGCTTGCCGAAACGCTCGACACCATCTCGATCCGCGACGCCGAAATTCCTGTCTGCATGAATGTCGTGGCCAAACCGGTCACTTCGGCCTCAGAAATCCGAGCGAACCTCATCAGCCAGCTCACCAGCTCGGTGCTCTGGAGCCAGTCGGTGCAGGCGATGGTTGACGCTGGCGTCACCGAATTTGTCGAGGTCGGCCCGCAAAAGGTGCTTCAGGGCCTCATCAAAAGGATCAGCAAATCAGCGGCGTGCGCGGGAGTCGATACCGCCGATCAGGTTGCCGCCACGGGCAATCCTGCATAATTCTCAGATAAACGCAAAGAAAGATTATGACCATGTTCACAGGAAAAACCGCCATCGTCACCGGCGCGGCGCGCGGCATCGGCCAGACCATTGCCCTCGATCTCGCCTCGAAAGGCGCTGATCTCGTCATCGGCGACGTCAAGGCGGAGTGGCTGACGGAAACCGAAGAGGCGCTCAAGCAGCTTGGCGCGAAAGTGAGCTGCAAGGAGCTCGATGTCACCAGCACCGATGCCTGCCAGAAGGTTTTCGACGAAGTGGCTAAAGAGAATGGCCGCATCGATATTCTCGTCAACAACGCTGGCATCACCCGCGACGGTCTCCTCATGCGCATGAGCGAAGAGGATTGGGACGCCGTGCTGACGGTGAACCTCAAAGGCGTGTTCAACTGCACCAAGGCGGTCACGCGCACCATGATGAAGCAGCGCTCCGGCTCGATCATCAACATCGCCTCGATCATCGGACTCATGGGCAACGCCGGTCAGGCCAACTACGCGGCTTCGAAAGGGGGCGTCATCGCCTTCACCAAGTCGATCGCCAGGGAGATTGCCTCGCGCAACGTCCGGGTCAACGCCGTCGCCCCGGGCTTCATCTCGTCGAAAATGACCGACGCTCTTTCCGAAGATGTTCGCCAGAAGATGCTCGAAGCGATTCCGCTGGGCGTTTTCGGCACGCCACAGCATGTGGCCGACGCGGTGGCGTTTCTGGCCAGCGACCAGTCCGCCTACATCACCGGTCAGGTACTGAGCGTCAACGGCGGCATGTATATGTAGTCTAAGCTATCAAGAAACGATGGGTTACGGATACCGAAAAGTTCCGGACGCTCATCGTTTCGCCAGTCAGAGCCTCCCTTTGCCAGGCTGGTTTTTCTTTTTATATTAGCAAACTTGAATTTTATCGTTTTCAACCATAAACCCGGAGAACATTGTCATGAGCGCAGACGAAATCAGAGATAAAGTGTACGATATCATCGTCAGCAAGATGGGTGTCAACAAAGATCAGATCAAGCCGGAATCGGAGTTTTCCAAAGACCTCGGCGCTGATTCGCTCGACACGGTCGAACTGATCATGGAACTCGAAAACGAGTTTGACGTGAAAATTCCTGATGAAGCCGCCGAGAAGATCGGTAAGGTTCAGGAGGCTGTCGACTATATCGTCAACAACATCAAGTAATTGTAAAGGCATTCTTATCGGGCAGGGCTCGTCCCTGCCTGAACCAACGTTAAATCTGAACAGATGGGTCTTGAACTCAAAAGAATCGTCGTTACCGGAATCGGGATTCTGTCGCCAATCGGTCTTTCATTGGCTGATTTCTGGAACTCCCTCATGGAGGGCAAAAGCGGCGCCGCGCCGATAACATACTTCGACACGACCGATTTCGCGACCACCTTCGCCTGCGAGCTCAAGAATTTCAAGGCCGATGAGTACATCGACCGGAAATCCGCCGACCGCATGGACCCATTCTGTCAGTACGGCGTGATCTCTGCCGATCAGGCCCTCAAGGATTCAGGCCTCGACCTGACCTCGATCGATCCCACCAGGATCGGCGTGGTGCACGGCTCGGGCATTGGCGGTATGACCACTTACGACCAACAGTTCCGCCAGTATCTGGATCGCGGCCCACGCCGGGTCAGCCCGTTCTTCATCCCGATGCTCATTCCCGACATCGCCGCCGGACAGATTTCGATCCGCAACGGCCTCATGGGACCGAACTACGCAACCGCTTCCGCCTGCGCGACATCGCTGCACGCCGTCATGGACGCCGTGATGCTCATCCAGATGGGCATGGCCGACTACATGGTCTGCGGCGGCTCGGAAGCGCCGATCACCGCAATGAGCGTGGCGGGCTTCAATTCCGCCAAGGCGCTCTCGACCCGGAATGACGCTCCGACGAAGGCTTCGCGTCCGTATGACGTGGATCGCGACGGCTTCGTGATGGGCGAAGGCGCGGGTTCGCTGGTGCTCGAAACCTACGAATCTGCCGTCAAGCGTGGCGCGAAAATCTACGCCGAGGTTGTCGGCATGGGCGCTTCCGCCGATGCGCACCACCTCACGGCTCCTCACCCTGAGGGACTTGGCGCGGTCAGCGCGATGACGACCGCCCTGAAGATTGCCGGTATTACGCCGGACAAGATCGATTACGTCAATACCCACGGCACCTCCACGCCTTTGGGCGACCTCGCTGAAATCAAGGCGGTCAAAAAGCTCTTCGGCGAACACGCCAGCAAGCTCAGCATCAGTTCGACCAAGTCCATGACTGGTCATCTGCTCGGCGCGGCGGGCGTCGTCGAATCGATTGCCTGTATCCTTGCGTTGCAGAATCAGATCGTGCCGCCGACCATCAACCTCGACAATCTCGATCCCGAGATCGATGTCGATGTAACACCGAACACGCCGAAAGAGCGCAGCATCGAATATGCGCTGAACAACGGATTCGGATTCGGTGGACACAACGGCTGCCTGATCTTCAGGAAAGCCCCTGCGGCCTGAAGAAAATGGCCCGACGATGGCGCACCTGTGGCAAAAGCTGATGTCACTCCCGTTCATTCGTTCAGAGGCGTCTGAAGCAGCCAGTGACTCTTCGGACGTCTATGCTTCCGAACTACTTCTCGACCCGCGTACGGCCGCGCACCTTGAGCGCTTGACCGGGCGTTCGTGCAGCAGACAGCTCATCTACCGGACAGCCATGACGCACCGCTCAGTCCTGCATGACCATCAGGGCGAGCAGGCCAAACCGGAATCGAACCAGCGTCTCGAATTCCTCGGCGACGCCGTGCTTGACCTCCTGATCTCCGACCACCTCTTCAAACTGTTTCCAGATAGCGACGAAGGACACCTGTCAAACAACCGCGCCAAAATCGTCAACCGCAAATCCCTGGCCGCATTCGCTCTCGAACTGCAACTCGGCGAACACCTCATCATCGGCGACTCCGCCGACAAACAGAAGATACGCACCAGCGAATCGGCCCTCGCCGATGCCTTCGAAGCGCTGATCGGCGCGATCTACCTCGACCAGGGGCTGGCCGGAGCCGAGCGATTCGTCATGGAACACGTCATCGGCCGTGTCGATCTGAACAAGCTTGTCGAAGCGGAATACAACTACAAAAGCCGCCTGATCGAGTACACCCAGTCACGCCAGTGGCCGCCGCCGCTCTATACAGTCATAGCCGAAGAGGGGGCGGAGCACGAAAAAAGTTTCACTGTCGAAGTCTCGTGCAGCGCCTTCACCCTTGGTCGTGGCGTTGCGCCGAGAAAAAAAGATGCTGAACAGCTTGCCGCCAAAGAGGCCATGAGCCTGCTTGGCAGCAAGGACCCGTTCAGTTCGCCGTCAACGCCGTAATTCGAACCGTGCGCCGTGTCATTCTATTCGAAATTTGCCGGGTATTATGAACAGCTCTTTCCAATCAGGGAGGAGGTGTGGCGATTTCTGAAGGGATATGCTGGAAGCTCGACTGCTGTGCTCGACGTGGGATGCGGACCTGGACATTACTGTGGCCGGTTTGCTCGCGAAGGATTCCAGGCGACTGGAATAGATCTCGACGAGGCGATGATTGCCGAAGCGAAGCGCCGGTATCCCGAGGCTGAGTTCCGTTGTCTCGATATGCGCCGCGTCGATGAGGCTGGCAGGAAATTCGGTTGCATCTGGTCAATCGGTAACGTCATGGCGCACCTTCCTTGCGATGATCTTGCCCCGTTCATCTCCAGAATCCACGCACTGCTCGAAGATGGCGGTTACTGGATCATGCAGGTGATGAACGGGGATGCCCTCATGACATTGACAGAGTACGACTTCCCGACACGCACCATCATCGCCGGTGGTACAGGAGCCACCTTTCACCGCCGCTATACATCAATTTCGCCCTCGACGTTGCGCTTCACCTTCTCGCTCCGGAATGAAGCGGCAGCATTCTTCGAGGAGTCGATGATGCTCTATCCTGCCAGTTTGAATCGCTACCTGTCGCTGCACGAAAGCACCGGATTCCGTCGCGAAGGCATCTTTTCCGATTTCAGCGGCAACTCGTTGCGGAACGATCCCGGCACGGGCCTGGTGCTGGTGTTCAGAAAAGCGTGAGCGGTTTGTGTGCACATGCTGTTCGCACTACCCTTTACATTAAAACAGGGCTTAGAGGACTGACTTGGGTTTGGGCATAAAGACGCTATCCGTGATGACAAATACGGATATAAACGCTTGAAGAGGTGTATCGGGATGAGAATCGGAGATGTTTTGCGTAGTATGTACGTATGAATATCGATTTAGGGCCGGTGCATACCCCGCAACCCAGTTGCGGGGCAGCTCTTGCTGTCGAGCATGGTCATCGATTGGCGGAACTCAGGAGATTCATATACCGACTCAATAATACCCTGCGTTCTTGTCGATATGCCTCATTGCCAACCATACGCCCATCATTCCCAGCGCCAATACGGCTATGATCTGCAGCTTTGGAGGCAAGCTCGACACCTCATTGAGGAGTGGTGTAATAAACTGTTGCATGGCTATTCTCTTTTTTATTTTCGTTAACATCTACCCTTATCATACCACACCTGACGCATATATATAGTCATGAGTGCTCAGTCAGGTATTTCTCATCTTATCTCGAAACATTATATCAACATTGTATGCGAAACTTCATGCTTATGCAAAAAGTTCCTATGAGCTTATAGGTTCTATTCAGGTGATACATAAACCGCAATTGCAAAGCATCTCAACAACACGGCACAGACTACTTTAACTCATTGTATGGCTGTTGTATAATATATGTCACCGCGCATATAAGGTTCAGAAGCAGAAAAATTATTTTTTTTCTGGTTTCTGGTTTGAAATCAAAATCGCTTAAGCGCCTGCGCAACACCATCGTGCGTAGCCCCTCTGGCAAAGCGGAATGGCTGATGTCGGCTTAACTTGCCAATACACACTGACTTCAAAGCTCATCGCATAGCTTTCCCGGAAAGTACTCTGGAGCAGTATTAAGGAGAAGATGAAGGAGAGTGATGTCTAAAAAATCTTTTGCCGTGTGTACCGAAGAAGATTTTCTGATTGATGACCCTTGTTGGCTGTAGTGAGAAGAGTGGTGGAAGAGTTGCTTGTGAGGAGAACCAGTCGATGTGGATATATATCTCTGTAATAGCTGTTGGCTGAAATCAGGCACGGCGCTGCGGTTTCATCTATATTCTCATGGACAATCATCTACTGCCTTTTAGACGTGGA
>JAAXWU010000112.1 GCA_013334855.1 Chlorobaculum sp.
ACATTATCGTGGTCGATACGCCCGATGCGCTCCTCATCTGCAAGGCGGGCGAGTCGCAGAAGGTGGTCAAGGCGGTGGAGATGATGCGGAGAGAGCCGGGGCTTGAAGGATTTTTGTAGAAGGGGATGTTGCTCGTTCTCCCCGGCTTGAAAGCCGGAGCAACATGAGTGTAAGAGAGGTGAATGTCCGCACGGTTGAAACCCTGCTGAATGTAAGATTGGATGAAAAATGAAAAAGCCGGAGCGATCAACCTCCGGCTTTTGCGTTCAGGCTTTTTTCTTTGACCAGGTGGCGCCCTCTTTGGTGTCCTTGACCTCTATGCCCCGCTGGAGGAGCAGGTCGCGGATTTTGTCGCTGGTAGCGAAATCCTTGTTCGCTCGCGCCTCCTTGCGGAGTTCGAGCAGCACCTCCATCACCTCGTCGAGCGTTCGGGCGCTTTCGCCGCTTTCTCCCGAAAGCAGCTCGTCGCGGCTTTTCAGGATGCCGAGCACCTCGCCCGCATAGGTTTCGAGGAGTGCAATTGATCGATCAATTGATTTGGATGAAAGTCCCTGCGGCCTGTCAAGTGCGCCGTTCAGCACCTTGACGAATTCAAATATCTTCGAGATGGCGATTGGAGTATTGAAATCGTCGTTAAGTGCCTCGACGATTTTATCCTCCGCAATGAACATTTTAAAAGTATCAACGCCTTCGCCTGGAGTAGCTTCCAGCAAGCGCTTGTAAGTCTCCTGCAACTTCTCGAAGCCGGACTGCGACGCCTTGATGGCTGCTTCGGAGAAATCGAGCGGGGAGCGGTAGTGCGATTGCAGAATGAAGAAGCGGATCACCAGCGGCGCGAAGGTGTCGAACAGCTCCTTGAGGTTGACGAAGTTCTTGAGCGATTTGCCCATCTTGACGCCGTCAACCGTCACCATGTTGTTATGCATCCAGCAGCGCACGTAGGGCTTGCCGGTGGCCGCCTCGGACTGGGCGATCTCGCAGTCGTGGTGCGGGAACTTGTTCTCCATGCCGCCGCCGTGGATGTCGATAGTCTCGCCAAGGTACTTCATCGACATCGCCGAGCACTCCAGATGCCAGCCGGGATAGCCTTCGCCCCACGGCGAGTTCCACTTCATGATGTGGCCCGCTTCAGCCTTTTTCCAGAGCGCGAAGTCCGATGGGTTACGCTTGTCGGAGCGCTCCGCGACGCGCCCGCCCGACTGCAACGCCGCCTGGTCGGTGCGGCCCGAAAGCTTGCCGTAACCGGCGAAGGAGTTGACATCGAAATAGACGTTGCCGCCGGACTCGTAGGCGTGGCCCGATTCGACGAGCCGCTCGACCAGCGCGATCTGTTCCGGGATGTGGCCGGTCGCCGTCGGGGCGATGTTCGGGCGCTCGACGCCGAGCCTGTCCATATCCTCGTAAAAGCTGCGCGTGTAGTACTGCGCGATCTCCATCGGCTCGGTCTTCTCCAGCCGCGCCTGCTTCTGAATCTTGTCCTCCCCCTCGTCGGCGTCGTCGGTCAGATGGCCAACGTCGGTGATATTCTGCACATACTTGACCTTCAGCCCCAGATGACGCATCCAGCGCACCACCACGTCGAACGACACGTAACTCTTGGCATGGCCGAGATGGGCGTGACCGTAGACGGTCGGCCCGCAGACATAGATGGTGGCGATGCCGGGATGAAGCGGCTCGAAAGGTTCCTTGGCGCGGCTCAGGGAGTTGTAGATAGCGAGAGAAGAGGACATCGGATAGCGATGAATGGGTTGCCGAGTCCCGACCAGATGACCGGGAAATGTCGTAAAAGTTAAACATTTGGCCGGGTAAGGCAAGGATTTTAAAATAGCGGCTTGCGGTGAATTATTTCCGGAAAGCTGGATTGATCAACTGTGGGGCGCATGAGCACTCGCAGAGATAAAACAAGTATTTTTCGCAGAAGCGGGAGATGTCATGTTTTATTCATAATGGGTGTTAATATTGTCATAATACTTTCGTATATAACAGACGACTTAACATTGACGTACTCAATGTACAGTATTCAAGGATACGCCTTGGTTCAGGCATGAGTTTTGGCAAGCCTGTCAAATCAGCTTTCACCCCCTTTCCATGCTGTTTTGTTCAATAAAGAAAAATGATATGAGCAAAAAAATAGAATCCGAGTTACGGATGGTTGTCGTCATTGTTGGTATTGTGGCGCTCGGATTGGTGGATTTCGTAACAGGTTATGAACTAAGCTTCTTTATCTTCTACTTTTTACCGATTTCTTATGCCGCCTGGCACATTAATTTCAGAGCGGCAATCGGCGCAGCTCTGTTGAGTGGAGTAATCTGGTTTTGGGCTGAAATTCTGGCCTGGCATCCCTATTCATCCAATTTCTATGAAGTTTGGAACACGATGACTCGCCTTGTATCGTTCTTCGTGATTGGCGTGACGCTGTCCAGATTGCGGCAATTGCTCGATCGCGAGCGTCAGACCGCCGAACAGTTGCGTCAGGCGCTATCGGAGATCAAGGTACTTGAGACTTTCCTGCCGATCTGCGCAGAGTGCAAAAAGATTCGTGACAAGTCTGGAGAGTGGCAGGATCTCGAGGACTACATCGGACAACACTCGAACACCCGGTTTTCGCACAGCTACTGCCCGGAATGCGCCAAAAAAGCGCTCGAAGAGGACGGATTGACGGATTGACAGAGTAGCGCGAGTCGCACGGCCCAGGGGAGGACTCGCGATAGAAGCAAATACCCATACCAGCTCAACATCATTGCGCCCTGATCTCGCCCGTTATCTTCACGATCACCGGATAGTCCTCGATCTGGTCAGGCAGGAGCGTTTTTGTCCGTGCGTTGTCGCGGGCGAGGCCGACCACGATGGTCGGCCTCCCGTTTCCGTCCTGCCCGATGCCCACCGACGCCACGTCGGGCAGGGCAAGCAGCGCAGCTTCGTGCGCACGTTTTACTTCACTGATCGTTTTCATGGTTGCAGTATTTGAGCAATTGGCCGTCAACGGCAACAGGCATAAGAGCGTAATCAGGAGCGCCTTCACAAGCTCACTCCGAGGATGCCGAAGACGTTCTGAATCCTGTTGATGATCGTGGTCTGGTCGCTTCCGGCGAAGAGCAGACCGACGAGGTTGTTCGAGTTGTCGAGCACCGCCGAGCCGCTGTCGCCTCCCTGGCTCATGGGGCCGGTCATCAACTGGTCGCGGAACTGCGCGACCCGGTCGCTGCCGTAGCTGACGTTGGCCGTCACGTCGATCTGCTCGATCACCCCGGTTGTCAGCCCGGTAGTGCGTCCGCTCTTTTTGACCGCCATGCCGAGCGTACCTTCCGCCGTGCCCGCAATCGCGCCGATGCCGAGAATCTCGTTCTGCATATCCGCCGGAGTGAGCGGACGGGCGAGCGCGGCATCGATGAGATTTTCCGCTGCCTGCGTCGTCACGGCTTGCAGCCGCGTATCGCTGCCGGTCACGGCGGCCAGGAGGTTGCACACGTCGGCGATGGCGTTGGCTATCGGGCAGGCGCTCGACGAACCGTTGTAGATAATGGGCACGAACTCAGTCAGCTCGGCAATCTTGTCGGCGGGATTCATGCCGCCGTCATATGGCCCCGGCTGGAGAATCGCGTCGCCAATCGTCGCATCGTTGCAGTTGGCGAGTACATGGTTGTTCGACAGGATGAACACCTCGCCGTTTTTGCGCACCAGGCAGCCGAGCGTACCAGCGGTGATCTCGAAATGGCCGATGCTCACCCCGCCAGGCGCGGGCCTGAATTTTCCGGTCGGAGGCACGAACGCCCGGATGCGCCCGATCTCCACCACATCGGTCGGCACGCCATCGACCGCCTTCGGCACCATTTCGGAGCCGAGAAGCCTCGCCGAAACCTCTTTGCGCTCGACCGAACAGACAATGCTCAACTCGCCGGTCTTTTTTCCAGCCGAAATTTTGTAACCGATTCCCGTAGCCACAACATTCTTGCGGCTCATCAGCGACGACCGGACGGAGCCGAGAACGGGAATGATCGAAGAGAGAAGGGTTTCCATGATGCACTCCTTTGTTTTGAATTTGAAAGGAAGCACTGCCGAGACGGGTAATACTGTTCAAATTTACGAAAAGGGGGGAGAAATCACGGTCATGGGACGGGAATGGGTGGCGGATGCGGGGGAGGCGGATGGCATTTTCAGGTGCTTGAGTACCGTGCGGCAGGGTTTTGGATTTGTTCGTTTGTGCCGAGCAGATTTTTGTTTAACATGTATTGCATTGTTCGACAAATTATGTGAAAGCACTATGGAAAAGGAAAAGGCGGATCAGATGATTGGCATTCGTATTCCGAAAAGCGTTGCTCAACGGCTTGATACGCTTGCCAAAAAAACAGGTCGAACCAAGACCTGGTACGTTCGTGAAGCCATTATGGAGCATCTCGACGATCTTGAAGATATTTATCTGGCGGAGCAGGTTCTCGAACGGGTGAGGAGGGGCGAGGAGGCTGTGTCCGGCATCGATGAAGTGGAGCGTCGTCTTGGTCTGGAAGATTGAGTTTGCCGCGTCAGCGGAAAAAGAGCTGTCCAGGCTGGATAAAGCCGCTGCAAAACGGATGCTCAAATTACTGCGAGAGCGAGTAGCCATCGACCCCCGCTCATCGGGCAAGGCATTGCGGGGCGATCATGCCGGACTCTGGCGCTACCGGGTAGGTGATTATCGGGTGATTTGCGAAATCCGCGATGAAACGGTTTCAGTTCTTGTCGTTCGGGTCGGGCACCGGTGAGAGGTTTATCGGTGAGGGTTGTGCAATTAGCTTGACTCTACCAGTGATTAGTAGTAGGTTTTTTTTGGATGATTTTGTTTTTTCAACAATTATCTCTTTGGGTTTCTCTATGATGAAAAAAGTCCTATGGCTTGATCTTGAAACGACCGGAATTGATCCTGACCGTCACGGTATTATCCAATTTGCAGCACTTGTTGAGATTAATGGTGAGCTTGTTGATGCCTTAGAAATAAAGATGCAACCCCATAAAGGTGCTCTTGTCTCGGAAGATGCACTTATTGTTAATAGGGTAAGTAAAGAGGAAATTCAGGGGTTTATGCCGCATGAAGAGGCATACAGAAAAATAGATTCTTTCCTCGCGCAATATGTTTCTCGTTTCGATCGTAAAGATAAATTTTACCCGGCCGGGTACAATGTTCAGTTTGATCTTGATTTTTTAAACAAAATGTTTCGTCGATATGATCAATACGGGATAGGGGCTTTTGTTAACTGGAAAAGGATCGATCTCTTGCCGCTGTTGTATTATATGGATTATCTTGATAAGATTGAATTGGAGAATTATAAGCTTCAAACAGTGTGTGCGCACTTTGGTGTTGAATTGAATAGTGCTCATGACGCAATGTCGGATGTAAAGGCGACTCGAGAGGTTATGAGGTGTATCGAGGTCTATATGTGAGTATTTTTTGTTTTTTTTTGGCGGGGATGTTTGAGATAGTTTTTTATCTCGAACGGTAATTGATAAAATAAATCTATACAAGCGTAGGCTAATGAAAAGGTTGATCGATCTTACAAGTGAGGAGGCGAAGTTGCATTTTTTAAAAGGTAGTAGTTATTTTAATGGAGATTTCCCTAACTATATTAGTTTTGAGCCAATACTAAAAGATGTTGCATCATTTCTTAAGCGCGGATTTTACAATCAGCCTCGGCTTTATGATAAAAAAAAGTTAAAGCCTAATGATCTTCCTGATGTGAACTATAGATTTATTGCCAATAAAGACGGAAGGTTTGCTTGGCGGCCATATGAGCTGATGCATCCGGTTATATATGTTTCTTTGGTTAATGTTGTTTGTGAAAAGAATAATTGGGACACGATAAAAAAAAGAGTTAGAGATTTTGAAAATGGATTTGTTGAGTGTTGTAGTGCGCCTGTTATGTCTGTTGATCACCAGTCAGACGTTGCAACGCAAATTAGGAGCTGGTGGCAGCTTGTTGAGCAAAAATCATTAAGCTATTCGATTAAGTTTAGCCATCTCTTGCATACTGATGTGACGGACTGTTATGGCTCTTTATACACTCATAGTATCGTATGGGCCTTGCATGGCTTAAAATCTAAAGATGAAAAGAATAAAGAGACGGAACTTGGGGATAAAATAGATTCTCATATTAGGGCTGGTCGTTACGGTCAGACAGGTTCTTCGCAGAATTTCGTGGAAAGAAGGTGAATAACAGGTAACTTGGCGTAATTGTAAGCCTTTTCGAACCTTCTCGCTGAAATCTCCCATGCAGAGTCTGTCACACCACTACCACCAACTCATAGGCCTTCCGTCAAACTGGAAAGTCGAAAATGTCAATTTGTCAGTGACGGGCAAGCAGGTCGAAATTCGACTGGTTTATGAGGGCAAACAGGTCGATTGTCCCGTCTGTGGTCAGACAGGCAACCTCTACGATCATACCGCCGAGCAACGGTGGCGGCATCTGGATACCATGCAGTTTGAGACGATTCTGGCGGCCCGGCTACCACGTTGTCAATGCAAGGAACATGGCGTAAAAACCGCGTCTG
>JAAXWU010000113.1 GCA_013334855.1 Chlorobaculum sp.
CCGCTGATCTACGCCCTCCGCCATTCAGACAAGACGGAGCAGAACAAGATCAAGACGATCCTGAAGAGTTCGAAAAAGCGTTCGGTACGGAGCAGCGAGGTGATCGAGTTTGTCATGCGCAAAGGGGGACTCGATTACTCCGCAACGGTTGCCGAAGGGTTTGCCGACAAGGCGCTCGAATCGATTGCCCGCTTTCCCGAAAGCGACGCCAAGCGCTCGCTCCAGCTTCTCGTCGATTTCGTCATGAAACGGCAGCATTGAATCACGCAACGCCAAACCACCATTTTCATACCCGTCAGCCAAGATGAAAAAAGTCCTGATACCCCTCGTTCTGTTCATTATCGCTCTTGTCGCCGCTGATAAATTTTTACTGCCGTATCTGACCGAGAGTGGCAAGCGGGCGACCGTCCCGGATGTGCGGAATCTGAGCTACGACAATGCCGAAGTGGAGTTGCGCAATGCGGGTCTGAGGGCGACCAGGAGCTATAATGTTCGATACCTGCCCGATGTGCGGCCCGATCTGGTGATTGACCAGTCGCCAGAGGCGGGGGCGGTGGTCAAGCCTGGGCGCAGCATCTATCTGGTGCTCAACCGGCAGGACAAGCCGATCTATCCAATGCCCGATCTCGTTGGCCGCACCGAAACGGAGGCGCGTCAGGAGCTCGAAAGACTCGGTATGATTGTGAGCCAGGTGCAGAATCAGTCGGTTTCCGCTCGCGAGCAGGACGGCAGGGTGCTCAGTCAGTCGGTGCAGCCCGAAGTGAGCCTGAGGCTGGGCAGCGCCGTGACCTTCATCGTCGGCAGGTTCGAACAGGAACCCGTTGGAATGCGGCGCGTCACCGTGCCCGACATAATCGGCATGTCAACCGATCAGGCCAGGAGCGTCATCGTGAGGAACGGTCTGTCGGTCGGCAAAATCAGCTACGAACACTCCGATCTTCTCGTGCCCGATACGGTCATCATCCAGAAACCCTCAGCCAACGCGATGGTTCAGTTCGGCCAACCGGTCAATCTGACGGTCGCCTCAGGTTCGAACTGAGCGTCGGACCGCATATCACGGCATCCGGCTGCCTTATCCTCGTGGGATCATGCGTTCCCGCGAGCTTGCCAGGCATCTCATCCCACCGTTCCATCGGACGACTCCCGTAATTTTCAGCATTTAGTTTCTTATCATTGACCGAAGAGCGATGTGTGAGGGCTGGTTTGCCATGAAATATGATCAGGGAGGGAGGTGAATGATGAATGACTATCTCTTTTTATTGCTTGGTATCGCTTGCGCCGCGATTGGCGGCGAACTGTTTGTAAGAGGTTCGGTGGGGGGCGCCTCGGTGCTGCGCGTCGCGCCATCGATCATCGGCGTGACGATTGCCGCCTTCGCGACGTCGAGTCCGGAACTCTCCGTGGCGATCAACTCCGGGCTGGCCGGAAAATCCCAGCTCTCCCTTGGCGACGCGCTCGGCAGCAATATTGTCAATATCTCGCTTGTTCTCGGCACCGCGCTGCTGATTTCCGGCATTCCGGTCAGATCCGATATGCTGAAACGGGATATGCCGGTCGCGATGCTGGCACCTCTCCTGACAGGAATTCTTCTCATCGACGGCATGATCGACCGGCTCGAAGCGTTGTTCATGATTGCCATTTTCGCGGCATGGATGGCTTCGACGATCAAACAGGCGTTCAAGGAGAGAGCGCCGTCCGACGGCAGCTCGACGGCGACGGATCGCTTCATGCCCTGGGTTTACGTGCTTGTTGGCCTTTGTCTGCTGGTCGCCGCCGGGCGGCTGATCGTTATTTCCACAACCGGCATTGCCAGGGAATTCGGTATCGACGACTTCATCATCGGCGCGACGCTGGTGGCGTTCGGCACCTCCGTACCGGAGCTGGCCTCGACGGTGCTGGCCAAAATCAAGGGTCACGATGAAATCGGCGTCGGCACGGTGCTTGGCAGCAACATCTTCAACAACTTTTTCATCGTCGCCGTCGCGGCCATCATCCGCCCCATCCGCGTACCGCTTGCGGAGGTGGTTCCCGCGATTCTTTTCGGAATCCTCTCGCTTATCGTCGCCCTTCCCCGACGCGGCTCCGGCATAGTGCGCCGCAGGCAGGGCGTGTTGCTGGTGCTTATTTACTCTATCTACGTGATGACGCTCTTCTTTCTCAGCCGGTGATGGCGAGTGAATCCGGTCTCGTTCTGAACAGAGAAAGTCGTGACAATCACAGCTTTACAGTTTTATAAACATCGCGATCCAGTTCGAACAATGCGCCACGGAGAATAAGCAGATCATACTCTGTGTCTGAAAATATTACGGCGCGGGCAAGAGGACGATTCTGATTCCATCAGACTCTTCTCTTTACGTGCTCGATCTCGGCGCGTGTACCGGACTTTTCGCTCCGAGGTAGCGCATACGTTTCTTAACTTCTCGATTCATGTTAAAAATATATCCTGCGCGATGATTGACGAAGAACGGACGCGCTTTTAGGGCTTCTTCTGGCAAGCGTTGCTTTTCTGGATCATCTCGATCTTGCCGAAGAACCGATGGACGATTTGGCATTCTCCTCCCTGCCGATGCATCACCTCGAACACAGAAGAATGGCTTCGCAGCAATACTGGGGCGGTGGTTATGGATTATTGAGATGTCGAAAATAATCTCAAATGTTAGCTGCTGGAATATGTATGCAGGCTCCGATGTTTTATCGTTTCGCGCTGATGTGATACGTAACCAGAAAAATATCGGATTCTATAAATGGAATGTTTAAAGAACATGTAAATCTGTACATGGGTGCCAGTCAGTTTGAGGATATATGGTATATCGCTATTCTGGCTGGCTTTGTAGCGTTTTGGTGTTATTACAAAAAATGTCGTGTTTTTTTTCGTGATTTGTTTTCTGATGAAGGAATAATGTTGTAGATTGTTCGCTGTGTAAAGTGTGTGTGTGATGTCGCTGATAAAGAGATAACTCCGTTGTTTAAACATACGCGGGGTTATCTCATCAGATTTAGCGTGATGATCATTTCTGTATCAAACTGTTGATGTGTATATGTTATGTCTGAATTATTTAGACGGAAAAATATTTTCTGTAGTAACCAATCACTCTCTCGTGTAAGCAGTTATCTTTTAAATTCAAAACGCATTAACAAAATGAAAAAGAACATCATCACTGTTTTGCTCCTCGGCGCACTCGCACCTGGACTCACTGGTTGTGCATCAGGTTTGAACTCTGTACAGAGCAGTGAATACAAGACTTGGGAGTCCAAAGGACTTCTTGTTAAAGATAAAGACCCTTCAACTGGCGCTGTGCTGGGAATTTTGCCAGGAGGTGGTTCATTCTATGCTGGAGAGGTTGGATATGGAATTCTGAATCTGCTCATGTGGCCATGGTCTATTCTTTGGGATCCGGTCAGTGGCAGTAATGGTGCTAAATCTGATAATTATTTCGCAACGAAAGCGGTAATCGAAAAAAAGCAAACCACCGAAATCAGACAACTTGACGATCAGCTTGCTTTGAAAAAGATTTCCAATGAAGATTACGTCAAAATGAAGCACGATATTGAGGCGAAGTACTCTGGTGTAAACTGATAAGTGATTTGATGACTTGTTTTTCTGGGTCTTTTCTGTTGCTGTTAAATATTTCTTTATCAAGGGGGCATTTACCCCCTTGATAATTTTGAAAAAAATAAGCCATTCATGCAATTACGATTTCCGATCAGCAGATGATTGAACATATCCTGCGAGCTTGGGTAGTCTCCTGTGACAAGGGGGCAGAAGTTCACCGGTAGTTGGCTTTTTTGTACTCTTCGCGCATGTCTTTGATGCCGGTGGTGCGGTCGTTGCCGTCGCTGATGATGCCGAAGTATTCGAGGATGATTCTGAAAACGAGCCAGAGTCCGGCGAAAAGGAGTCTGATGCTTTCGGTGATGGAGGTGAAAAATTTCATGAAAAGCGGTGTTGAGCGGGTGAGGCTATCGGCCTGAACCCTTGTACGGTAAAACTGAATATAAAAAAGCCACTCGATGAATGGCTTTTTTTAATGCACTCAGATAACAACCCCTTTACCTCCTAATCTGTTTCTCGGCTTCGATCCAGTCCTGCTCATCGCAGCCATCGCACATACCGCGCTCGACCCAGCGATAGTATGCCGCGACTCGTATCTCTTCTTCGAACATCTCAGGGCTTGAAGGTGGGGTGTCGGGAGCGGCGGGTTCAACGCTCGCTTTTTTGCGTGGCTTGGCGATCTTGGCGGGTTTGGTCTCGTCGGACGTCGCCTTTTTCGATGCTTTCGGTTTTACTTCAGCGCCCACGAGAGTTTTTTTTGCGGTTTTCTTTTCCGGCGATGCCTCGGAGGTCTCTTTGACGGTAGATTTCTTGGCCATGGAATTCAGGTCTTCTTCGATGATTTACTTTTTCTGTACAGGGCGTCCATATAGGGAAACGCGCCCGATTCAGGCCAAAGATAATCAATTCAAGGTGTCAGTGTAAAGAGGATTCGCCATTATTTCACCAAAGCGCAATATGCGAATTATGAAAAACTGTAGCGGCTGCCTTGCGGTGAACCTTCAAGGACTTCAAGGACTTCAAGAACTTCAGGGACTGCAGGGACTTCAAGGACTTCAGGGACCAGGGTGAAAGCAGGCAGAGGGCTGTTCGCGTAGCGCCCGTAAACGCAGCCAAACCTTCATAGCTTTGTTTTGCCGTCCTTGTTGTCCCTGATGTCTTTCAGTTACTTTCCCTGTTCAGCCAGCCTCTGAAGAGCGCTGGAAAGCTGATGATTGAAAGAATGGCGAGGGCTTGCACCATCATGAAGATGTCTTTGGGCACGAGGGTGTTGACACAGAGGCCGCCGTAGTCGAGCCAGGCGAAGAGGAGCGCCGAGACGATGATCCACGCGGGGTTGGCTCCGGCCAGCAGGGCGACGGCGATGCCCATGAATCCGGCTCCGGTGGTGAGACCGGCCTCGAACCAGTGTTTGTAGCCGAGCACGAGGTTCGAGGCACCGAGGCCCGCCATCGCCCCGCCCATCGCCATTGCGCCAAGAGTGTGTCGATCAGTGGCGATTCCGGCGTGGCGGGCGGCCTCCGGGTTCAGGCCGGAGGCGATCATGCCGTAGCCGTAGCGCGAGCGGTAGAGCAGCACGGAGGCTCCGGCGGTGACGGCCAGGGCGATGAAGAGCGACAGGTTCGCGGGGGAGTGCCAGCCGAGTCGGAAAAGCGTGTCGAAATCGGGCAGCCATCCGCCGGGCGCGATGGCGGGCGTGTGCACGGTCGAGGGGACGGCGAAGCGGTTGGTGAGCAGGTAGCCGGTGATGGCGAGGGCGATAAAGTTGAGCATGATGCTCGAAATCACCTCGTTGACGCCGCGCCGAACCTTCAGCCATCCGGCAAGCAGCGCCCAAAGCGCTCCGGCGCTCATCGCCGAGATGAGCAGTGCCGGGATTGCAATCAGCGCCGGAGTGTCGGCTGGTAGTGCGAGGCCGCAGAGCGCCGCGGCGAACGCGCCCATGAGGAGCTGCCCCTCGCCGCCGATGTTGAAGAGCCGCACCCGGAACGGCAGCGCCACGGCAAGCCCCGTGAAGATGAGTGTCGTCGCCCTGAAGAGCACCTGGCCGATGCCGTAGCCGGAGGCGAAGGTCGAGCGGAGCATCTTCTGCCAGACCTCCAGCGGGTCGCTGCCGGTGGCGGCGATGATGAGGCTGCCCGCCAGCAGGGCGAAGAGGAGTGATACTGCCGGAATGAGAGGTTTGACGCTGCGCTTCGACATCGAAAAAGTTGGGTTTCAGGTGATATGCATGCCGATCTCTTGCTCGAAGCCCGACTCCGCCTTGCGCCCCTGCCGCACCTCCGCCTCGCTGAATTCGTGGCGTATCGCTCCTTTGTAGAGGCAGCCGATGCGCGTCGAGAGGGCGACGACCTCTTCGAGTTCCGACGAGATGAGCAGGACGGCCAGGCCGCTTTTGCGGGCGTCGATGATGCGCCGGTGAATCTGCTCGATAGCGCCAATATCGACGCCGCGTGTAGGCTGGGCGAGCACGAGCAGCTTCAGGCCGGGGCGCTCCATCTCCCGCGCCACCACGATCTTCTGCTGGTTGCCGCCGGAGAGCGAGGCGATGGGCGGATTGCTCTCCGCCGCGCACCGGACGTCGTAGCGCCCGATCATCGTCGCGGCGTTTTTGCGGAGCGCGTCACGATTGAAATCGATGCCTCGATGAAACGCTTTTTCGCGGTGTCTGCCGAGGATCAGGTTCTGTTCGATGCCGTATTCGGCAATCACCGCCGATTTGTGGCGATCTTCGGGTATCATCGAAACGCCGAGCGCGGCGATCTCCGCCGGACTCATGCCGAGCGTCTGCCGTCCGTCGATGGCGATGGAGCCGCCGGTTTTGCCGTCGCGCTCGAACGTGCCCCACAGAAGCGCGAGCAGCTCGCTCTGGCCGTTCCCCTCGACTCCGGCGATGCCGTAGATCTCGCCCGCCCGCACCGTCAGCGTCAGC
>JAAXWU010000114.1:0-1858 GCA_013334855.1 Chlorobaculum sp.
TCGGCGCCGGAGCGATACGCGCTGAGCTTGCTGTAAATGGAGGCCTGCGCCGTGAGCATCACGATGCGCATATTGGTATTCTTGCGGATGAACTCGGCCAGCACAAGACCGTTCTGGTCCGGCAAGCCTATATCGAGCACGGCAATCTGATATGGCTCTTTTGCAATGCTGCTGTAAAACTCAAGCGCTGACGAGGTCGCGGTGACCTCGATTCCGGCAAGCGAGAGATACTTGACCATGATTTCACGGAAATCACGGTCATCTTCGACAACGATAATCTTATGATCAGCCATGTACTGCCGGTTATGGATAACTTATCTGAATAGTTAATTCAAACTTTGCTCTTGACCAAAGGTAAAGTGATCATCGCCTCGACTCCTGTCTTGATGCCACGAAGCGATACCGCGCCATGATGGTGCTCGACGATATCTTTGACGAGCCACAAACCAAGCCCCGCTCCGGCAGTGTTGGCCGCATTCGAGCCTCGCCGGTACTTTTCGAACAGCTCGCTGCACTCGGCGCTGGAGATGCTTTTGCCCTCGTTTCGAATGGTGATAATCACTTCGCCGTTTTCGGCGCGACACTCCAGCTCGATGGGTGAATCCGGCGGAGAGTACTTCCTGGCATTATCGAGCAGATTGAAAATTGCCATGCCAAACTGCCCCTGCTCTCCGAAGATTTCCGCGCCATCGAGATGACCGGCAGAGCGGATCGTCCGTTCCGGCCACATGGAGCGGAACGATTCGATCTGCGACGCAATCGCCGGTTGGACCAGAAAGTTGGCCACGACAAGATTTTCACCGGGCTGCTGAAGGCGGCTGTCCCGAATCGAAACCTCCATCACCTCCACCAGCCGGTCGATCGCCTGCCTGATTTTGTCGACTTCACGATGCAGCGAATGATCTCCGCTTTTATGTTTCAGCACGATAAAATCGAGGTTGCCGCGAATGATCGCCAGCGGCGTCCGGTATTCATGGGAGATCATGCCGAGAAAACGGTTCAGACGCTTAACCTCTTCCTGCAACTGCTCCGTTCGTTCGGCCACGGCCTGTTCGAGCTGGCTGATGCTTGCCTGCTGAAGCCCCTGGACGCTAATATCGTTCATCATGAGCAGCATGTTGCGCTCGCCGGCTATGGTGATCGATACGGCGGAAAAGAGCACGGTGATTGTCTTGCCCGCACGGTTTTTCAGTGCGAGCTGCCGGTTTGAAACCCGGCCGTGCTCACGGAGATCGAACATGATATTGTGGTGATCTTCGGCATTGAGGAACATGCCTAAATCGCCAGGCTTTTTGCCGATCACCTCATCTTTCGAATAGGCGAAAAGTCTGAGCCAGGAGGCATTGACATCGAAGAGCACCCCTTCCCGGTTATCGGCGATGCCAATGGCGACCGGCGAAAATTCAAAGATGCCCCTGAATTTCTGCTCGCTCTCCTTGAGCAGCAGTTCGGCCTGCTTTCGGGCGGTGATATCCTGGACGATTCCCGAGAGATAGTAGGTTCTGGTGCTCGTGTCGTAGTTGAAGGTGCCGAACACCCAAATCCATCGTAACTGCTTGTCGGCCGTACGTATCTCGCACTCAAAGGCATGATTCAGATGTTTTTTGCACCATTGCCTGATCTTCTGGCTGATCGTCTGGCGCTCCTCAGGAACCACATGCTCGAGGAACGCCTCCAGCGACCACTCATCGTCGAGCGAGTCGTAGCCGAAAATACGTGCGTACTGGAGCGTGCGCTGCGCGCTGAAGTCCCTGAGATCGAGAGTCCAGACGCCAATATCGCCCTGTTCGATCACCAGATTGAGCTGCTTCTGGCTTTTTCTTCGCTCCTCTTCCGACCGTTTGCGCTCGGTAATGTC
>JAAXWU010000114.1:1958-6476 GCA_013334855.1 Chlorobaculum sp.
GGCGGTGCCGAGATAACGATCCAGCTCGCCATTGCTGCCGTAAACCGGTTTGCCCCTCATCATGATCCAGCGAACAGAACCGTCAGGCTGAACGACGCGGAATTCAATATCGAGAGCGCGTTCTGTTTTTATCGCCTCGGAGATCAACCGGAACGTTTTTTCACGATCATCCGGAGAGATCGACTCTTTGAAACGGTCGATGGAACGGCACTCTTGATTTTTTTCACTGCCGAAAATCGGGCAAGCATCACCGAACCAGTCGAGTTCACCGGTTTTCAGCGACCACTCCCAGACGCTTGCGCCCGTGCCCTCTAACGCCGCCGCCAGTTGACCATGACGGGTGCTCCGGCTTTTTTCAATGCTCTCGTTTGGCCGGGCAATCTCCTGAAGAGAGACAAAGAAGCTGGTCACGGCTCCAGAATCGGCGCGAATCGGATTCAGCGTCACGCTCCAGCCATGACTGCCGTCTTCGAACACGCTGCTTTTGCCGGACAGGAGTGTCGAAGCGCACTGTTCTTCAAGAGCTTTGGAAAGCGGTAACCAATGGGAATCGGATTCGAGCAGGTCGAATATCTTGTGATCGATACACGCTTTCGGTGTTTTTCCGATGCGTGAGACAAAGCGTGAGTTGACAGCCTGAATCCAGCCATCCGGTTTTATGATGAAGGCAGGATTTTGAAGCGATTCTATCAAGGAAAAGACGGTAAGAAGCCCGTCTTTTTCTACCTGGTTTGTGTGGTTGGCGGTTGTCTGCATCGTAATAAATACGCATTAAGCGCCTGATAGAAAAGCCATTAATACTTCGATTTAAACGCTCAAACTGAAGGCTATTGAGCTGATTATTCGAGATTCGATTCAAAAACAGAAGAGCCGAGCCGTACACAATCACGGATGTGTTCTTTTGAAATGAAAGTTACATTTTTTAATGAATAACCTTGCAAAAGAGAAATCTCAGAATTGCCAACAATATCACAGAAATTACTGTTGATGTTGTATTACGAACCACAATCATCACCATTTCACCTCATATCATACAATTATCTCACTGAACCGGAGGGATCGCGGCGAGCAACAATAAACCGGAATCGCCGTCGTGCGACAGAATGAGCTGACTGATCGTACAGCAGAAAAAGCAATCTCGCCATTCTGCCACGCTATGCCATCTCCCGGCAAGATCAATGCTACAAATCTTACATTCCCAATACGGAATCGTAAATTACGCTACTCCATCCCCTCCTCATGCGGGTGCGGTGCGAGGATGATGGCGATCAGCGAGAACACGCTGAATACGAAACCCGCCAGGAACCATGCGAACGCCTGAGCGCCGCCATACCCCTTCTTCATCGAGATAACCGCGCAGGCAATCGAGCAGACGATACTCACCACAAGCACGAACATCCAGCTCGCCGGATCCATCAAAGCCATGGGAACAAGAGATTTTGGATTGATAAAAGATTGCGCAAATCTATGGAAAAACCGGCAAACAGACCAGAATGGGTGTCTGAAAAGTTCTCGCAGCCGCCGTTTCGATACAGAAACCCGAAATCACCTGTCAGAAGCGACATTCAATTTCGTCATAATCTCGATACGAATATGGAGTAATTCAATACGTCTTGACTTTGCGGAGTTCAGACGAACCGGAGCGTTTGTAAATATCCATTCTGTCATCATAAAGATCGACGTAAAGAGCTATATTCGCAAATGCGGAGTATCGAGAGTGCTCTTTCGCTCCGCCTTATGACGTCTTGATCGACCATCGAGTAGACGCATCTGCAATAAGTACAGCCAATCCGTCATCGAATGAAGCAAAGCCCCAATATCGACAGCCAACACGCTTTTGGCCAGGTGTGCTCGCTCTTCGAAACTCACCCTGAACCGGTTTATATCATCGATACGGACGGCATCGTGCTCGACGCGAATGACAGCCTTGTCCGGCAACTTGGCACATCGCTCGGGGAGTGCATCGGCGCGAGCATTTACGAACTGATCGACGCCTGCAGCCTCTACCCGAAAGGAAGCGGAGAGCGACTCAAAACCGGGGCGCAAAGGGTGTTGAGCACTGGTGAGGCGCTGAGCTTCGAGGAGGTGCTCGGTGACTGGGTTTTGATGCGCGACCTCTATCCGGTTCATGCGCAAAACAGCGCCGCCTCGCAACTGTTCGTCATAACACGCAACATCACCGCCGAGCAACGCGCTGAACTGGCCGACATGAAGCTCCTCGACCACACCAACACCGTGCTGGAACAGGTCTCGGCGGCCATTCTGGACTTGAACCTGCAAACCGGAAAGGTTATCAGCAGCCCGGGCCATGACCGGCTTTTCGGTTATGAGCCGAACACGGTCGAATGGACGGAAGAGGCCTTTCTGGCGCATGTCATCGAAGAGGATCGGCCACGCTGCATCGAATTCATCCGGGAGCGCCATGCTCCCTCAAACAATACATTACGTATCGAATTCCGCATCCGGCGGGCGGATGGCAGCCTTCGCTGGTTATCCACCACCTGGAGCACGCGCCTCGATGAGAGCGGCTCGCCCGTCTCATGGTGCGGCATGATACAGGATGTCACGGAGAAAAAAGAGAGCGAGCAGCGCTATCGGGAGATGCTGCAACAATGGAACTATACGCTCGAAAGCTGCCATATCGGCCCGTGGGATGAGGATTTCCTGAATGGCGTCTGCCGCAACTCACTGGAGCACAGCCGTATTTTCGGCTACGATACGCTTCTGCCGGACTGGAACTTCGAACGCTTCATCGCGCATGTGCTGCCGGAAGATCGCCGTGCGCTCGAACAACTCTACGAGAAGCTCCGTACGGGCCTCGATCACTTCGAGGCGGAATACCGCATCCGCCGCAAAAACGACGACCAGATACGTCACCTCGCCGACACCGGCGTTGTCGTACGGGATGAACAGGGAAAGATTGTCCGGCTCATGGGGGTCACCAGAGACATTACCGAGCAGAAAGAGAGGGAAATCGCGCTGAAACAGTATAAAACCGAAGTGGAGTTCGCCCTTGAAAACAGCCATATCGGGGTATGGTCTCTCGATCTGAAAACCCTTTCGGCATCCATTTCTTCGGAACTCGCACGTATCCTCGGTTACGATTCGATTCCGCAAGAGTGGAGTTACCATACATTCAGCCACGTCCATCTGCTCCCGGAAGATCGGGCGTGGATCGAAGAACGGTTACGAGCCTCCATCGAACAGAGGAGGCCGCTGCAATTCGAGCACCGGTTTCGCCATGCTGATGGCCAGATTCGCTGGATATCGATGCTCGGCGCCCATCAGTTCACCCCCGATGGCCAGCTCGACCGGATGATTGGCATCGCCAGCGACATCACCAAACGGAAGCTTGCCGAGATCGAACTCGAAGGAAAGCGTCAGCAGTTGAAACAGGCGCTGACCGCTACCCGTGCGGGCGTCTGGAGCTGGGATATGAAAACAGGACTGGTCTCCTGTTCCGACGAATTCTGGTCCATGACCGGTTATAACGCCAGCGACAATTCGGCCTCGTTGTCATTTTTCGTCGATCATATACATCCGGAAGACCAGAGCCGGGTGATGCAGACAGCCAAGTCAGCTCGCAACGCTGAAAGCGACATTCGCGACCTGGAGCACCGTCTCTGCCGCGCCGACGGATCGTATCTCTGGCTCACGACACGCGGCACGCCGCAACGTGACGACTCCGGCCAGATCGTCCGGTATATCGGCACCTCGATCGACATCACCGAGCGCAAACACGAGGAAGAGGTGCGCGAAAACCTTCAGCAGCAGCTCCAGCAATCGCAGAAAATGGAGCTGATCGGACGGCTGGCCGGGGGCATCGCCCATGACTTCAACAACATTCTGGCCATCATTCTCGGCAATACCGAGCTGATGCTGACCAGTCCAAAAACCAATCCGGAATCCTTCGACAAGCTCGAAGCCATCGAGAATGCCGTGGAGCGTTCCGTGACCATCGTGCAGCAGTTGCTCGGTTTCGCCCGGAAGCAGAAAATGGAGCCGAGCGCCCTGTGCGCCGACACGGAGTTCGAAAACCTCCTGCCCATGCTGCGGCCACTGCTTCGGGAAAGCATCCGGCTCGAACAGCAGCTCGAATCGTTTCCGGCCAAGGTGTTCATCGACCCCGGCCAACTGTTTCAGATCATCACCAACCTCGTCGTCAACGCCCGCGACGCCATCGACAATACCGGCGTCATCACGATTGCAACCCGCACGGTTAACGCCGGTAACTCCATGTCCGGCAACCGGCTCGATCTGCCTGCCGGAAAGTACGTCAATATCTCCGTAACCGACACCGGTTCAGGCATTGACGCCATGAATCTGCCGCACATCTTCGAGCCATTCTACACCACCAGAGAGTTCGGCAAAGGCACGGGTCTCGGACTCGCCACGGTGTATGGCATCGTCAGGCAGAACGGCGGCAGCATCGAGTGCCAAAGCGAACCCGGCGCGGGCGCGAGATTCGACATCTGGCTGCCGGAACACGCAACAGCGCAGGAGCGTGAGGCAATGACC
>JAAXWU010000115.1:0-3205 GCA_013334855.1 Chlorobaculum sp.
CTGCTCTTCGTACTGCTCTCGCGGTCGGTCAGTACGGAAAAGCGCCTCGAAAGCGTTGAGCTGAAAAAGATCTACCTCGACGCGATCCGCTTCACCAATATCATCAACTCGATTCTGTTCGTGTTCCTCATCGTCATGGCCCATCCGCTCATCGACGTCTGGGTCGGCTCGAAATATCCCGAAGCTGCCGATGTCATGATTTTTCTCTCCATCGCCTATTCGGTGCAGCTCTGCACCGGCCCGGTCACCATGCTCTTCAGGGGGATCGACCGCAATGGACGCGAACTCGAATATCTGCTGGTGCAGACGCTGCTCATGGTGCTCTGGATTCCCTCCGGCACTCTTGTCTGGGGGCTGACCGGCGCTGCCGCCGCCATCGCCGCGAGCATGTTCTTCAGCACGCTCTTCCTCATCTGGCGGAGCAACAAAACCTTCAGCATCCGCACGAGTGAATTCCTCGGCCACGCTGTTTTGCCAATCCTGCCGCCGCTCCTGCCCGCGATGGCGATATACGCCATCACCACGCTCTGGCCGCAGACCGGACGCATCCATCTGATGATTCAGATTCTCTCGTGCGGAACGCTGTTCGTGCTGTCGAGCGGAGGACTGTTATGGAAATTCGTCCTCAGCGAGGCTGAAAAAACGAGGGCGTTCGAACTTCTGCCACTGAAAAAACAGTCGGCATGACGCAACTCGACCCTCCAAAAGAGGCGCTGCCGTTCGGCAAACCGAACAAGCCTATCAACATCATTGGTTTCTTCAGACGATATGGCCTGTTCGTGCTGGTCATCGGCGCGTTCCTTTTCACCGTGACGGTGCCGCTCGTGCTGCTCATAAGCAAACCCAATTACGAGGTTCATGCCGTACTGAGAATCGATCCGATCATCCCTTCGGTCATCACCAAATCCGAAGATCTCTCGATCATCAACTACTATCAGGATTACGCCAACACCCAGGCCAAGCAGATATTGAATTTCGACGTGCTCGAAACAACGGTCAAGAAACTGACCGCTGACGAGCGAGCCTCGATCTTCGCGCCGAGCCTGCCACCAGCGACATGCGCCGACATCGCCGCGAACATCATCAAGGTCAACCCCGAGCCAGGCACGCACCTGGTGGACATCTCGGTTTCCGGGCCGAAGAAAAAGGGGCTGGCGTCGCTCGTCAACAACCTGATGCAGGCCTATCTCGACAAGATGCGCACAGGCAACGAGATGCAGGATAACGCGAGGCTGGAGTACCTCCGGAACAAGAAGGCGGCCCTGACGAGCGACATCGCGGCAATCGAGGCGAAGCTGAACATTCTGACCAAAGATATTTCGACCGCCGATTTTGCCGAGAACAACAACCTGGCGAACAGAAAGCTCGCCGAGCTTCAGCAGGTGGCGGTCAACGTTTTTGCCGACAGAGTCTCGGCGGAGAACATGTTCCACGAATCGGAGAGAAACAGCCAGCAGCTCAAAGCGCTCAGCCTCGATCCGATGGTGGAGGAGATCGTGATGGGCGACCAGTCGCTCGACTTTACCAGCTCATGGACCTATCAGCAGCAGCAGCAGCTCCGCAGCTCCACCGACGGCCTGACGACCAGCAATCCGGACCGGATCTACGTCGAAGAGCGCATGAAGGCGATGCGTGATTACGAGAAAAAATTGCAGAACGAAGTTCGGAATTCCGCGAAAATGATCGTCTACGGCAAGCGCGATTACGAGCAGAAAAAGGAGTTGATCCAGACCAGAAACAAGGCGGTAAAAACCAGAAGCAATGAAGACGAACTGCTCCGGGAGCTCGACAAAACTCAAAAAGAGTCGGTGCGCATCTCGCTCGGCCTGCATCTCGGCGAAGCGCTCAAATCGACCCTGCAACACAAGCGCAACCTGCTCAATCAGGTAGATACCCGCATTCACGAACTCGAACTCGAAGGCAAAGCGCCGCTGCACGTCGCCATCGAGTCGATGGCCCGCGAACCCGATGTACCGGCTGGCTCCAACACGAAAAAACTGATGATGGTTTTTTTGGGTCTCTCTTTTGGCGGCGTTACCGTACTGTTCTTCGTCTTCGATTTTCTCGACAACCGGATCAGGCGAAAAGAGGATATCAAGGCGGCGCTCGGTTATCCCCCGGCCAAAGAGATTCTCAAATCCGCCGAAAAGAGGCGCTTCCCGCATATTCTCGAAGTGGCCCCCGATGATCCCGAGGCAAAGAAGATTCGAAGTCTCGCGGTGAAGTTTGTGCATGAAAACCAGATCAACAGCTCGAAAATCATTCTCTTCAGCGGCGTCGAACGGCGTAGCGGCGCGACCTCGCTCGCCCGGAACTGCGCGCAGGCGCTGAGTTCGCTCGCGCCAAAAGTGCTGCTGATCGAGGCCGCGATCAATACGCCGCCACTCAGCGCCATCGAGAGGCTGGAGCGCGAACCCGAAGGATTCCATGAGTTGCTGAGCGGATCCGGCTCGCCCGAACAACTGATCGTCAAGGGCGCTGGCGGCTCGCCCGACATGCTCTTTTACGGCAATGCGGCCTCGCGCATCGTCTCGCAGGAACGCCTTCCCGAACTGTTCTCCCGGTTCAGGGGAACGTACGACTTCATCTGCATCGACGCGCCGCCGGTGCTCGAAAGCAACCTGACCGAAAATCTGGCGCTCCACGCCGAAATCGTCACGCTCATCGCCCTCGGCAACAGCACCATGTATCGCGACCTTCGTGCGGCTGCGGAGGTTTTCGTGCGGCTGGAGGTTCCGGCGATCATGCCGATCCTGAACTGGGGCGGCCCGGCAAAAAGCTCGCAGATCGACCGGATGCTCGAAAAGCCTCCGGAGTTCCTCGACAGGATCAACGCCGAAAAGCTCGAAGCGCTGTTCCTGAAGCTGCCCTCGGGTCGCCGCCTGTTCGACCTCGTCAACGGCGCTCTGGATGCGATCAAAAAGGCGGCCAGATCGAAAAATTCGGAATCATCCACCAAATAACGATGCGCAACTCGGCGAGCCTGCGACGCATCGAATCCCGGCAACAGCCAGGCGGCCATCGGCGAGTTTGCCGGGAAGCGTGAGAAAAGAGTGAGAAGCTCGATCTCCAATACTCTGGAAAGATTGACAGACCAGCGAAAGCGATGAAAACGAACGAAAGCTCAAAGCCGATTTCAGCGACCGAGCCGGACTGGAGCCGGGAAGCGCCGGTTCCGGGACGCTACGAACCCGCCAAAAAGCTC
>JAAXWU010000115.1:3305-6435 GCA_013334855.1 Chlorobaculum sp.
GGCTCGCCGTCGCCATCGCTTTTGTCGCCGGGTGGCAGTTTTTGCCTGTCGTTGCCCTGAAGGTCAAAGGCATCCCCTCCTACAGCAAGGTGACCGCCACCTGCATGGTCATCCTCTACTGGGCGTACAAGTTCGACAAGGATCGGTTCAGCAACTTTACCTTCAAACCGATCGATTTGCCGATGCTCGTCTGGAGCATCGCCCCCTTTTTCTCGTCGGTGTTCAACGACCTCGGCCTCTACGACGGCTTTTCGCAGGTCATGTACCAGAGCATCACCTGGTGGGTGCCATACTACATCGGCAGGGTCTACTTCAATGACGCCGACGGGATAAAGCTGCTTGGCACGGCGATCTTCATCGGCGCGATAGCCTACATTCCCTTCGGCTGGTTCGAGCTGATCATGAGTCCGCAGCTTCACCGGCTGACCTACGGCTTCCACCAGCACAATTTTCTCCAGACGCTCAGGGATGGCGGCGGATTCCGGCCTATGATCTACATGGATCATGGCCTCATGACCGCCTCCTGGATGGGGCTTGCCGTCTTTATCAGCGCATGGCTGCTCTATACCGGAGACCTTCCCGAGAAGATATTGTCGGTGCCCACGCGCCTTCTCTTTCTGGCACTTGCCGGAACCTTTCTCATGATGAAGTCGTACGGCGCGATTTTTCTGATAGTTCTGGGTCTCCTCTTCGCGTTTCTCTCGAACAAAATGAAAAGCAACTGGCTGATCGTGCTGCTCCTCATCGCCCCCCCGCTTTACGTGTATACCCGCACGACTGGCATCTGGGACGGCACGAACCTCTCCGGTTTCGTCGCTGAAAAGTTCAGCCCGACCCGCGCCCAATCGCTTCAGTTCCGCTTCGACAACGAAACGATCCTCATCGATAAAGCGATGGAAGGCACCGTGTTCGGATGGGGCGGGTACGGACGTTCGCGAGTGTACGACGATACCGGCAAAGACATCACCGTTGCCGATGGTCTCTGGATCATCACGCTCGGCCAGAACGGCATCTTCGGCCTCCTGGCCCTGATGCTCGCCGTACAGGCGCCGGTGATGGCCTATATCGCACGAAGCGATCCGGCGCGATGGCACGAAAAAAACCGGGGCACACCCACAGTCATGGCCGTTTTTCTGGCGATCTACATGATCGACAGCCTTCTGAACGCCATGATCAATCCGGTCTATATGGTCTTCAGCGGAGGCATCGTCAGCATGTTGCTCAAGGGGGAACCGGCCTTCAGCGTGAACACGGGGGCCGAGTCGAGCGATGAGCCTCGACTGGTCATGCCGAAAACCCGTTTCCTGCCCTCGCCCTCTTTCCAGGGCTCTTCACGCTTTATCAGTTGAGAACCGTTCAAAGCATGAAACCCCCTACAGAAGAACACTCATTGACCGAACCCGGCGCTCCGCCCAGACTCATGACGTACTGGATCGGAGCGCTCGTTCTGGCGCTGGGGGGAGCGTTCGTGCCAAGGCCGGAGTTCCGGTACGGTTTTCTGATGATCGACACCGTTATCCATCTGGTGATCTTCGTCTTTCTTGCCTTCATTCCGATGATCTGTTTCAGAAACCGGAAAACCACCTTTCTTCTCGCCATTTCGATGGCCCCATTCGGTTATCTGCTTGAAACCCTCCATGTGCTGGTCACTGAAGAGAACTTCAACGCCATCAACGCCATTGCCAACAACGCCGGAGTTCTTGCCGGATTAGCCGCCGGTTTTGTGCTTCGCCTCAAACTGCACTATGAACGCAGAACCCCCGATCTCTGAGCATCGAGTAAACACGGCGACGCCAACGACGAATCCGGACGGCCATCGCCGCGACAAACCGCTCATTTCATAACGATAGTGCATTGACAGCCATGAAAACCTCTATACTTTACGCCGGTCTCTCTTCGCCGCATGTCGGATGGCTTGCTATCGATGAACTCGCCGAGCTTTGCGCGCACTACTTTCAGGCTGAAATCCTTTCGCCGAAAACCCGCGCCGCCGAGTGGCCGAAACGCCTGATTCGCCCCGACAGCACGAGCTATGAGCCGTTGCAGACAAGCGGCGGCGACGCGCTGATCGTCATCGCCAGAAATCCGGGCGATCTCGGCATGATCGACGCCATCGCCGACTGTCGTAAAAAATTCAGCAAAATCTACGGTTTCGTTACCGACTCCTATTTTCATGCGGGATACGTGAAAGAGACGGCGCAGTTCGACGCCATCACCGTCACGGCGCACGAGGATGTGAACTATCCGAAAGAGCAGTTCGGCATAGCGGTGCATCAGCTCTATCAGGGCACGGATGCCTTGAAGTGGGCGTCGCGCAAGCCGATGGCGCGAGAGATCGACATTACCGGTTTCGGGCGGATGCCGTCGAGCTACCATGCCAGTTTCGTCGAGCGCTTTCACCCGATGAATTCACCGTACCTCTACCTGCACTCGCCGCTCGGCAATCTGACCGGCCCGAATATTCGCCTCGAACGGGGGATGCTGTTCAAACTGCTGCACCGCACCCGCATCTCGCTCGCCTTTCATCTCTATGTCGAACCGGAGGGCAACCGGCCCCGCTCGATGATGGTGACGAGCCGGTGGCTCGAATCGCTGCTTTCGGGCTGCATCGTCGCCGGAAAACGGCCGGTGTCGAGAATGGCCGACGAGATGCTCTGCTGGCCCGGCGCGACGGCCGAGCTTTCCGACGATCCCGCGACCGCCGCGGACGATCTGGTGGCGCTGCTCCTGCGAAACGACGATCTCGAAGAGCAGAGGCGCGTCAACATCACGCAAACGATCCAGCACCACGACTGGCGCTACAGGATCGAGCGCTTCTGCAAGCTGATGAACCTGCCGCTTCCCGCCGCGTTGACCGACGATATTGCCCGCCTTCAGGAGCTGTGCCCCTCTTTCTGAACGAAGGGCAGGCGGGAGAACGACCTTAACACCATACCAGGATGAAAGTTACCGAACTGGCCCGCATGGGCTTGAACCACACGCGCAACGCGGTTGCCGAGTCGCTCTATATCAACCACGGCATCGATTTCACCCGCCCCGTCACCTTCCACGCGCTCGTCAACGAGCGGTGCAACTGCAAGTGCCGCCACTGCGAGTACTGGCGGCAGGCGGAGTACATCCCGGAGATGTC
>JAAXWU010000116.1 GCA_013334855.1 Chlorobaculum sp.
ATCTTACTGAATTCACACATGGATTGCTTCTCCCGACAAGTCGGGATCGCAATGACGAAGCGTAGAAGTGTATTCCAGGTGAATAAGGTGCGTGCTTCCTTCAAATCCGACACTTTGCGAGGATCAATACGCATCATCGATTGACGGAAATGTTCGTCCGATACCCGGAAAAATCATCCTTCACGCAAAAGGCCGCGGCATACCATCCGCGGCCTTTGAATCTTCTGGAAAATCCGTCACTCCAGCCTTCTCACTCCTGCGTCTTGACGGCGATGGCGGTCTTGAGCAGCATGGTCAGCACCAGCAGGCCGATGGCCCAGATGCCGAGCGTGACCGAAATTTCTGTAGCCGTCGGCATGTAATCGACAATCGCTTCGAGCGGCGTCGGCACGAAACCACCGAAGATCAGGCCGACCCCCTTGTCGATCCAGATCGAGACCACCAGGCCGATACAGGCGGCAATCAGCGCGCCGTTCTTGCGGCGAAGCGGCGGGGAGAGCAGCACGCCCACCGAGATGATGCCGGTGATCAGCGAGAACCACATAAAGGGCACGAGAGGCGCATGGCCTTCAAGGCCGAAAAAGAGGTACTGAAAGCTGTGCTTGTGCGCCGGAATGTTGCTGTAGAAGGCCGTGAAAAACTCCGTGCCGAGGAAGAAGAGGTTGGCCAGCCCGGCGTAGGAGCTGAGGACGGCGAGCTTGAGGCGCGGCTCCTGACCGGCGTCGAATTTGGCGACCTTCTTCAAAATGAAGGTGATCAGGATCAGAATGGCCGTACCGGCGGCGAAGGCCGAGGCGAGGAAGCGCGGGGCGAGCACGGCGGTGAGCCAGAGGTGGCGGCCCGGCAGACCGGCGAAGAGGAACGCCGTCACCGTGTGGATGCTGAAGGCCCACGGAATCGAAATGTAGATCAGCGCCTTCACCCACGGCGCGGGAGCCACGCCTTTGCGTTCTGCGCCGAGCACGGCCCAGCCGCTGACAAGATTCAGCAGCAGGTAGCCGTTCAGCACCATGACATCCCAGAAGACCATCGAGTGCGGCGAGGGATAGAGCAGCACGTTGAGCACGCGGTCGGGGCGGCCCATGTCGGCCAGAATGAAGAGCATGCACATTAGCGCCGCCGAAACGGCGAGGAACTCGCCGACGATGACAATCTTCGAGAATGCCTTCTGGTTGTGCAGATAGTAGGGAAGCACCAGCATTACAGCCGAGGCGGCGACCCCGACCAGAAAGGTGAACTGGGCGATATAGACGCCCCAGCTTATGTCACGGCCCATGCCGGTGACGCCGAGACCGATGGTCATCTGGCGGGCGTACGCCGTCACTCCAAGCCCGATGACGACGAGCAGGAAGGCTACCCAGGTCCAGTAGCCGCGGCCTCCTTTGAGCGCTTTCTCGATCATGGCTTATGGTTAGATGATGTAAAAGACTGACGGCAGCGTGCCGAGTTCCGGCTTGCGCTGCATGGTTTCGTTCGAGGCGAGCATCTTGCGGATCTCCGAATTCGGATCGTTCAGATCGCCAAAGCTGAGCGCTTTTTCGGGGCATGAGACGACGCAGGCCGGAAGCTCGCCCTTGACGATACGCTCCGAGCAGAAGTTGCACTTCTCGACAACGCCGCGCATCCTCGTCGGATAGGCGGTGCTCAGCTCCTTGACTTTCGGGCGCGGGTCTTCCCAGTTGAAGCTGCGTGAGCCGTAGGGGCAGGCGGCCATGCAGAAGCGGCAGCCGATGCAGCGGTGGTAGTCGATGGAGACGATGCCGTCCCAGCGCTTGAAAGTCGCTTCGGTCGGGCAGGCCTTGGTGCAGGGCGGCTCGGTGCAGTGGTTGCAGAGCGTCAGTACCTGGCGTTCGAGCACTTCGGGACTCTGGAACTGCGTGCTGGCGGTCGGGAAGGCATTCTCGTAGCCGCTCTTCCATATCCACTTCACCTCGCTCTTCGTGTGGCCGAAGTCCGGCACGTTGTGATCGTGGTGGCAGCGGACGATGCACTCGGTGCAGTTGCCGAGGCACTTGCGGGTATCGATGAGCATCCCCCAGCGCACCTTGCCGGGCACGGGAGCGTCGGGAAATTTGGACAGATCGGTATTTTCGAGCGCGAACGCCGGGATCAGACCCGCTGCGGCGCCCAGGCCGGCAAGAGCGCCCAGCCCCGCCTTTTTCAGAAATTCTCTGCGATTTTGACTCATTGCGGCACCTCCATCGGCGACAGATGACAATTCCAGCATGTCGGCTTGACATTGGCATACTCGTGACACATAAAACAGAACATCGGGTTCGAGCCGTGGCAACCCATGCAGGTGTTCAGGCTCTTGTCGAAGTGCGCGCCTTCGGGATTGACGAAGGTGCGGTTTCCCTTGCGCACCGAATCCTTGCGCCACTTGTCGAGCACCTGCATATGGTGCGCCCGCATGTACTCGGTCGGCATGATGCACTTCGCGCTGTCCACCGGCGCGGCTTTGGCGGGCGACGCTGCGGCGGGCGCGACGGCATCGGCGGCGATGGCCGGAGCCGAGCCGCGGTGACCGGCCTGCATGAAGAACCATGCGGCCACGAAAACGGTCAGACCTGCTGCAAGGGCGACCAGAAATTGACTGAACTTATTCATCGTCGTCATCCTCCCCGAATCCGGCCATCGGATTCTCTCTCAGGTCTTCGGTTCTTTTCTTTTCTCCCTTCATAACCAGGGCGTTGCCAACCAGTTCGTGCAGTCCGTAGACCGTCACGCCCGGATTCCAGTAGCGCATCAGCGGCGGAAGGCTGGCGCGGTCAATGGCGCAGATCGTGACCAGCGAATCGACCTTGTGCTTCTCGCGCACGTGCGCCACGGCGCTCGCTCTCGGAAAGCCGCCTCTCATGCGGATGTCCATGAACTCCTCGGCGTTCAGGCCGCTGCCCGAACCGCAGCAGAAGGTCTGCTCCTTTATGGTGTTCTCGGGCATCTCGTGGAAGACGTTGCAGACGTTGTTGAGCACGTAGCGCGGCTCCTCGAACATACCCATGCCTCGGGCGACGTTGCAGGAGTCGTGGAAGGTGGTGCGCAGGTGGTCGTTGCGCTTGGGATCGAGCTTCAGCTTGCCATGCTTGATCAGGTCAGCCGTGAACTCGGCGATATGCACCATCTTGGTCGCTTTCGCGTTGGTGAACTTCGTACCGGTGATGGGCGAAACCGGCTCCTTCAGGAAGTCCGCCGGGCCGTTCATGGTGTTCATATACTGATGCACGACGCGCCACATGTGGCCGCACTCGCCGCCAAGAATCCATTTGACGCCGAGACGCTTCGCCTCGTGATACATCTTGGCGTTGATCTTCTTCATCATCTCGTTCGAGGTGAACATGCCGAAGTTGCCACCCTCCGAAGCGTAGGTGCTGATGGTGTAGTCGAGACCGATGTGATGGAAGAGCAGCAAGTAGCCCATCATCGTGTAGACGCCGGGATCGCCGAAAACGTCGCCCGACGGCGTGATGAAGAGAATCTCCGCCCCCTTGCGGTTGAAAGTGGGATTCACCGTGACGCCAGTCAACTCTTCGATGTCATCCACCATCGACATGATGTTCTGCTCGAAGGTGTGCGGCTCGATGCCGAGGTGGTTGCCCGTGCGGTTGCAGTTGGCCACCGGAGCGAGAATCCAGTTGTTGTTCACGCCGATGAGGTTGAGCAGCTCGCGCACCATCATGGTGATCTCGGCGGTGTCGATGCCCATCGGGCAGAAAACCGAACAGCGGCGGCACTCGGTGCACTGATGGAAGTACATGTGCCACTCCTTGATCACATCCGCAGTGAGGGTTCTCGATCCCGAGAAATTTTTCAGGATTTTGGCGAAGGTGGTGAAGTCGTTGCGGTAGACCGAACGGACAAGCTCGGCGCGAAGCACCGGCATGTTCTTCGGGTCGCCGGTGCCGAGGAAAAAGTGGCACTTGTCGGCGCAGGCCCCGCAGCGCACGCAACTGTCCATGAAGACCTTGAAGGAGCGGAACCGCTTCAGGCGATCCTTCATGCCGTCGTGGATGGTCTTCTCCCATCCGGCGGGAAGCTGCCAGTCCTTGTCGGTCGCGGCCCATTTCCTCGGGTTGGCGAAGTGCAGCTCATCGAGCACTTCCGGCTTGGCGGGAAAACACCAGTTGCCGTCGCGGAACTCCACCGGCAAATCCCACCAATCCTTGCCGGCGAACTCCCCCTTGGGAATCCTCGGCTTCTTCTGTTCGAACTCTTTTTTGAGCTCGTCTGGTTTGAGGGCGTATTTATTGGACATAATTGATTATTGCTTTTCGACCGGAAGACCCGCCTTTTTCATTTTTTCGCGGAACTCGTCTTCATATTCGGCGTAAGTGCGGAACTTGATATCGGGGTTCCACGGATTCTTGTGCAGTTTGGCGCGGCTGTCGTTCGGCAGGTTGCGCGTCGGACTGAGGAAGATGCCGCCCATATGCACCAGCTTGCTGAACGGAATGTAGGCGAGCAGCACGCAGACCAGGAAGAGGTGAACATAGAACAGGACACCGATCGGTTCCGGCGCATCGAAGCCGAACTTGGCGAGAGTCAGGGCCAGCGCCTTGACCGGCATGACGTTGACCTTGGTCACGTAGCGCATGCTGATGCCGATGGCGGCGATAGCGCCGAACAGAAACAGCGGGAAGTAATCGGTCGAGAGCGAGAGCAGCCGCATCTTTTCGTCCGACAGGCGGCGCAACACCAGAAAGGTGATGGCGGCCAGCGCAAGGGCGTCGGTGAGGTAAAATGCCGGTACGGTCACATCGAGGAAGCGATCCCCCATTTCGATCAGTTCGACCGGAAGTGGCAAGGTCTCGAAGAAGAAGCGGGCGTGGCGGATGACGATGACGAGCATCGACCAGTGAAACGCCAGACCGCCGAGCCAGAGCCACTTGTAGGAGCCGTAGACAAGCTTCGGGCCTCCGTGCAGCTCCGCCTTGGTATTGCGGAAAAGCGAACGAAAGAGGAACACTTCGGAGAGCACCCGCACCGCCGCCATGAAGGGATTCGACGGACTTTCGAGCGGATTGGTCTTGACCCAGTCGAGCGACTTCTCCTGGCCGCAGGTGGTCGGAATGCGGAACGGCACGGGCCGCCGGATCCAGTCGATGAGACGGAAGAGCATCCCGAGCACGAGAATCGCCGCTGAGGCGTAAGGGATGACGATGGCGAACACGAAGTCGAGCTTGCCGTAGGTGATTCCAACGTAGGGAATCAGCGCCAGCACAATCACCGCGATGAGCGGCTTGAGCACTTTCATCATGATTCAGCCCTCCTGAGCGCCATGTGCATCTTCCGGCGGCCCTCGTCAAATTTGATCTGGTAGATGGTCTCCCTGTGTTTCATATAGCTGTCGAACGATTGAAGGGTCAGCTCTTCGAGCCTGTCGCGGCACGGATGATCGCACTCGGCGGGCAGCTCTTCGATCAGTCCCCTGAGCATGAAAAGGATTGAGAGGGATTTTGATGGTGGAATCTCCTGAACGGCAAGAATCCGGGTGATGCGCATGATCGGCTCGTTGGCCTGCGCGGAACGATCCGCGACGGCATCGAAGAGAGCGCCAAGCTCCTCTGCAATCGCCGCGGCGACCAGTGAGCCGTGGCTCCCGCCGCCGGGCAACATCGCAATCACGGACGAGGTCCACCGCTCGAGCAGGGATTTCCGGTTCTCTTTAACTATCTGTTCCCACGCTCTCGTCATAAGATTGCAGAATAAGAGGTTGTTTCATTCAAAGCAGAGCGCCGACCTGTGAAAGACCGGCGAACTTGATGCGCTTCCCGAATACGGGGTCAGGCGCATTTGGCCATGAAGGCCTCGTAAACCGGACGCCAGGTCTTGGCTGCGGTCTCGAAAGGAAGTTCAAGGTACTGGCAAAGATACAGCGCGTCATGGACATCGCCAAAACGTCCCTCTTTCAGCGCGGCAAGCGCTTTCTTGCCGGACTCGGCAGTATCCTGTCCCGTCAGGCGGGCCTGACGCCAGTAATTGATTGCCTCTTCACGGTAGACAGCGTTTTTCGGCAGCGATTCGGCAGCCTTGAGGTTGTTCACCTCGACCTGCCTGTTGCCGAAGGCAGCGGGCCATCCGGCTTCCGGCCAGCGAGAGGAGGTTTCGATGGCCTTCTCGACCATCGGGATCATATCGTCCATCATAGTGTTTCGCTCTTTTTCAGGTTTCGATGATACTCACAGTCCGTCGCCCATGCCCATCTGGATGTAGCCGCAGGGGCAGACCAGGGAGCAGAGGTGGCAGCCGACACATTTTGCGTAGTTGGTGTACACTTTCTCGCCCGCCGGGTTGTCGCGGTAGCGGGTGATCGCCTCCTGCGGGCAGAACGAGACGCACTGCTTGCAGTCGAAGCAGAAGCCGCAGCTCATGCACCGTTTCGATTCGGCGGTCACTTCGTCGGCAC
>JAAXWU010000014.1 GCA_013334855.1 Chlorobaculum sp.
GGGCATTTCAACGTGTCTGAAAAAAGTTCAGGCAACGGGGCATCCGATGATTATTACCCAGAACGGCAGACCTGCTGGCGTTTTGCTGTCGCCCGAGGAGTATGACAATCTTGTTTACAGAAAACAACTTACAGAATCCGTCGAGCAAGGGCTCAAGGCGGAAGAGGCCGGGGAGGTGTACAGTACCGGGGAGGTTCGAGCGAAGCTTGTGGAAAAAAGAGCGGCCAGAAAGCCATGAACGTCGTCTGGTCATCTGAAGCTTTCGGAAAGCTGGATGGAAGCGTGCTTCTGTTTTTTTACTGAATTGCTTCTGGAAAAAGGCGACTCGATTGCGTCGTTTCCTGAAATGGGAAGAGTGGTTCCCGAGTTTTCGCGGGCTGACATCCGGGAGATACTTGTCGGGAATTACCGGATAGTGTACAGAGTTAACCCGACGCAGGTTGTCATTCTCACTGTTTTTGAATGGCACCGGGTACTGCGTTCCGAAGAGTTTGATCTGTGACAATCGATCAGCCCTCATTGTCTCTTTGCTTCCGCTACGATGGGATTTCCGATACCCGGCGATCTCTGTCGAGAGTATCGCCGAGTTCTCGAAAGATGATGTTTTACAGCTATCCTTTTCTCATACCCCCGCAGTTGCGGCGTCCTGCCCGCCGCGGCGGGGCTTCGCAAGCAGGGCGCGGGCAAGGGGCCTGTCGCTTCGTTCCTCATCTCGACCCCCGAAACCGGCGTCGATTCCATCGCGATCTCCTGGGCGCTGCTCGATCCGGTGATGACCGTCGTCCGGCCCGTCGCCGGTTTTCTGACCGCTGTGGCCGCTGGAGTCGCCGTGGCATTCTCGGAGAAATTCGAGAAGCCGCCGCTCGCTCCAGCGCCGTCCCCCGCTCCGCAAGCCGCTTCGAACTGCACCTCCTCGTGCAGCTGCGGCTACAAGAAGCCGGAAACGCAGGGCGTCGTGGAGAGGATGAAGAGCGGACTCGCCTTTGCGTTTGGCGACCTGCTCAAGGATGTCGGCGCGTGGCTGCTCTTCGGCGTGCTGCTGGCCGGGACGATTTCGGTGATGGTTCCCGCCGAAACGATGGAGCGCTATTTCTCGAACGAGTATCTCTCGATGCTCCTCATGCTCGCCGTGTCGGTGCCGCTCTACGTCTGCGCGACCGCCTCGACGCCCATCGCGGCAGCCTTCGCGCTCAAAGGCATCTCGCCCGGCGCGGCCTTGATCTTTCTGCTCGCCGGGCCCGCGACCAACGCCGCCTCGCTGACCGTGATTTCGAGAATGCTCGGCAAACGCGCCACGGCGGTCTACCTCGCGGCGATCGTCATCATATCCTTCGCCGCCGGAATCGCCGTCAACGCGCTCTACGCCTGGCTCGGCCTCGACATCCGCCACTGGATCGCCCACACAAGCCACGAAGAGAGCGGCATCATAGCTATCGTTTCGACGATTGTGCTCATCGCGCTGGTGGGGAAATCGTATCTGCCGGTGCGAAAAACGGCGGCGCATTGAGTGGTGATGATGCGAGTACGGGGGAACTTGTAATCCGGTCTCTATGATTTGATTTCTGAGAGTTCGCTGAAGTAATGGAGAAAGAACAAATGAAACATCAGTTGGAGAGCATTCTCGGTTATCTGGAATCGGAGAGTTTCCTGATGGCCTACAGGGTGCTGAATGTCGTCGTCGAGGAGCGTGAAAAATCCGGGGAGCTGCTTTCGGTCGAAGCTTCGACCGCTATCGATGTGCTCCAAACCTGCCTGCGTATCGTCATTGGCGACAGGGTGGGCCATCCCGAAATGGCGAAACATTTTGCCCAGACGGTCAGCTTCTACGAGCGTTTGGCCCTGCTTCTGACAAGAAAACTTCTCGGCGACGAGCAAGCCGCCACTGAGGTAGATACCCTCATGTTCTGCCACGAAGCGCTCGGAAAGATCAGACGGAATTGAAAGGGGGGATGGAGTTGGATATATTGGCAAAAAAGAAGATGCTGGAGGCGCCCCGATTTTCAGCTGCTGGCCATACAGGCTTCCATTTTGGAGTGTTAGAACGCTTATTTTCGTTATTTATACTTGTGCTGCGGTATTGACTCCTCTCAAGGCGTACGGCCTGCGATAGGCGAACGTAAAAGTCTGGAATTTTCTTTTCGGGTGAAAATGAGGAGTTGCTGGCTGGTTTTCATATCTTAACTTTTGTTCTATATCAATGGTCGCGGTCTATGATGTCGGGCAGAAACGAAGCATTTTTTGTAGCGGTTTATAAAGTGAATTATTCGCAATCTCCCGAAAAAGAAACTTCGACAATATGGCAGGTGATTGGACTCAAATGGCGCAGGCAGTCGGGTCTGTTGGCAGTGCGGTAATCTCGTTTTTTGGTTTCGTCGTCGTAATCAGGCAAATTATGATAAATACCAAAACTATGAGGCAGTCTAATCATATCGCAATCTATACCAATAGCACTGAGATATGGAAAATGATTGCTGAAAAAAGTCATTTGCGACCATATTTTTATGATGGCAAACCTATGTCGTCAGATGATGAAAACAGAGATATGGTCTTTTCTGTCGCTGAATTGATTGCCGATTCTTTTGAGTACATATTGATCGATAAAAAACTGATCGCACCCGAAATATGGATTCCATGGGAAAATTATATGAAAAAAATATATAAGAAAAGTAGCGCTTTTCGTGAATTTATTGAAATCAATCAGGACCAATATTCAGATAAGTTAGTGAGACTTTTAATGGATTCGTTACATGAGCAGTGATGTGGTTTTGCTGACGAGAGGGCTGCGCTCGGAGGATGAGTTTTTTGTTCTGGATGACCTGTATCAGCGTTCTTTTGGGATATCGAGCGTGCCGACTATAACCCAAAAAGAGTGGTGGTTTCATTATCCTGAGGGGATTATCGGTCTGTTTCTGAACGAACGACTGATCGGGGGCATAAGCTACTGGCCCATTGATCAAGAGACTTTTATTGCTTTGAGAGATGGCAGACTTAAAGAACGAGATATTGAAGCGCGGAATTTTAATGCTGAGCTTCCAGAGTATATCTATATCTCGGATATTGCAATAGAACCAGAGTTCAGGGGCAGGCATTATACTGACCTGCTACTGGGAAAATTTTTTATTTCAATTAAGAAAAATTTAGTCGCCGATCGTCCTTTGACGATTTGTGCATTAGGATATTCGGTTGCCGGAAAAAAAATATTGACAAGCTATGGTTTTAGCAAAGTTAAAGATGCAGAAAATACCTCTGATAAACAGGATTTTTATATTTTTCTGGCAAGCAGGAATTAGTCGCTGAGTGTTGATTAGCGTCGCGTATTTTCCTTGTCTGGTTTGCTTCTTTTTTTCTATTCCTTTAATGCTGCGTTTCACATGTCAGGTGGCGTGTGGACTCTTAAACTATAAATTATACTTACCCTTTTCTGCCAACTGGCGCGAGGTAGATGGTGAACTCCTCCTCGCCGTCCACGCCGAGCAGGCGATCCATGCCGGTCTGATCGTAGGCGGCGATGGCGCAGGTGCCCGCGCCGATGGCCTCGCAGGCGAGGTAGAGGTTCTGGCAGACGTGGCCCGCGTCGAGGGCGATCACCTTGTGCGCGGCGAGGCCGTAGCGCCACTCCATCCGGTACGGAATCGCCGTCCACGCGAACACCACCGCCGCTTCGCCGGTAAAGCGCTGGCCGAGTGTTCCCCTGACGAGATTCATTTCAAGATTTTCGGGAGCCTGTTCGAAGAGCAGTTCGTGTTCGAGCGGCAGGTAGCGGTAGATGCCCCATTCAAGCCCCTCGACATTCAGCACGCAGAGGCGGGTCTCGAAGGCGTGGCGGCATCCCGCCGAGGGCACCGTCCTCAAGGCGTGACCGGCGTCGAGCTTCAGCCGGACTCCCTGCGTCGCCCAGAGCAGGAAGGAGAGTTCGTCGAGCGTAATCGGCTCGTCGAGATAGTCGCGGCAGCTCTCACGGCGGGCGATGGCGCTCTTGAGGTCGAGTGCGCCGATGTCGCCGAGTTCGCGGATGCTTTTCAGCCGGACGCGCCGCGCATCGGGCGGAAATGGCGTTTCAACCGGCGGTGGCAGAACTTGTCGGCGCTGGTCGGTCTGCGAAAAATCCACCTGCTGGCGGATGTTGTCTTTGAGGAATTCGCGGTACCGGTTGAGTTCGTGGTTCATAGCTGTTGTTTTATTTTTCTCAGCTCTATTGGATGATAGGTCTGAACGGTCGTATAGGTAGAAGAGAAAAAAGCAGGATATGATTACGGGGTATGCTTTTTTATTTCCAAGACGCTGATGCTTTCCTGACGGCAAAATCTGCTCAAAGAGTAGAGCCCCCTTATTTATTCGTTATCCATTCTCCATTATCCTCCCAGCCTTGTCGTTTTCAGCCGCAGCGAATTGGTGACGACTGAGACGCTGCTGCTGGCCATGGCGATGCCGGAGAAGACCGGGTTGAGGAAGATGCCGAAGAACGGGTAGAGCGCTCCGGCGGCGAGCGGGATGCCGATCACGTTGTAGATGAAGGCCCAGAAGAGGTTCTGGCGGATGACGCGCATGGTGGCTTTTGCGAGGGTGATCGACTGGGCGACCTTGCGGATGTCGCCGCCAAGCAGCGTGACGCCCGCCGATTCGATGGCGATGTCGGTGCCGGTGGCCATCGCGATGCCTACGTCGGCGAGCGCGAGCGCCGGGGCGTCGTTGATGCCGTCGCCCGCCATGGCCACCTTGCGCCCCTGCGCTTGAAGCTCTTTGATCCGCGCCGCCTTCTCCTGCGGCATCACTTCGGGGATTACCTCGTCGATTCCCGCCTGCTTTGCCATATAAGCGGCGGCGGCGCGGTTGTCGCCGGTGAGCATGATCACCTTCACCCCTTTCGCGTGCAGCGACCTGACGGCATCAGTGGCCTCGGGCTTGATCGTGTCCGACAGGGCGATGAGTCCAAGCGCTGCGCCCTCCGATTCGAGGACGACCACGGTCTTGCCCTGCTGCTGAAGTTCGCCAATCTTGGTTCGCGAGTTCTCCTCCGGTCCCGGCTTCCTCACCTTGATGCTCTTCCCCTCAATCGCACCCTGCACGCCGACGCCCTCTTTCGCTTCGAATCCGGTCACTTCGAGCAGGTCGATCTTTTTCGCTTTTGCGGCGGCGACGATGGCCTGGGCGAGCGGATGCTCCGAGCGGCTCTCGACGCTGGCGGCCAGTTGCAGGAGCGTGTCGTCGTCGGTCGAATTGTCAAGCGGCGCGATGTCCGTGAGCGATGGCGTGCCTGCCGTGATGGTACCGGTTTTGTCGAAGACGACCGTGTCCACCGTGCTGAGGGTTTCGAGGCTCTGGGCGTTGCGGATGAGGATGCCGTTCTCCGCCCCTTTGCCGATGCCGACGATGATCGCCGTCGGCGTGGCGAGGCCGAGCGCGCAGGGGCAGGCGATGACGAGGATGCCCACCATGCCCATGATGCCGAAGGAGAGCGCGGTTGAAAAGTCCATCAAGGCGGCTCCGACGGTGAGCCAGACGATGAAGGTCAGCGCAGCCAGCACGAGCACGGCGGGCACGAAGATGGCCGCGATGCGGTCGGCGATGTTCTGGATCGGCGCTTTGGAGCCTTGCGCCTCCTCGACCATCGCGATGATGCGGGCCAAGACGGTCTCTTCGCCCACACGCGAGGCGGTGAAGGTGAATGCCCCCTGGCGGTTGATCGTGCCGCCGATGACCGGGTCGCCGCTCTTCTTGTCCACCGGCACCGGTTCGCCCGTGACCATCGATTCGTCAATCGACGAATTGCCCTCGAAGATAGCGCCGTCCACCGGAATCCTCTCACCGGGCCTGACCACGACGAGATCGCCTTTGCGCACCTGCTCCAGCGGCACCTCGATCTCCATCGAGCCGCGCCGGACGATGGCCGATTTGGCCTGGAGGCCGATCAACTTCTCGATCGCCTCGCCGGTTTTCATCTTCGAGCGGGCTTCGAGGTATTTGCCGAGCAGGACGAAGCCGATCACGACGATGGTGGTGTCGAAGTAGGTGTAGTCCGGCACGCGCAAGAGCGCCCGCACCTCCGGCATGAGCGTGATGATGGTGCTGTAGAGCCAGGCCGTCAGCGTGCCGATGCCGATGAGGGTATCCATGCTGGCCGCGCCGCTGCGCACGAACATGACGATGCCGTGCAGGAATGGCGCGCCGATGCGGAACACCATCCAGGTCGCCAGCGCCATCGAGATGAGGTTGAACAGCTCCATCGGAATCGGCAGGTTCGGCACCGACGAAAAGGAGCGAGCGGCGATGTCCCACATCATCAGCACGAAGACCATCAGCGCAATCGGCAGGGCGAACTCCACCTTCGCTTTCTGCGCGAGCAGCTCCTCCTCCTTCTCCTGCCGCGCCTTTTCGGCAGCCGCTTTGCGGTCGATCGCCGGCGCGGCGGCTTCGGCGGCGGGCGGCGGCTCTTCGGCGACGAGGCCATAGCCGTACTTGCCGAGCAGCTCGTTCAGCGCTTCGTCCGTGACCGCCTCGCCCGTGAATTCGAGCTTCGCCTTTTCGGTGGCGAGGTTCACGTCAGCCTTCCCGATCCCTTCGACCTTCGAGAGCTTTTTGGTGATGATCGCCGCGCAGCTCGCGCAGTGCATCCCCTTGACTGCGTAGGTTTTCGTCGTCATGGCAGCGGCAGCGGCTGAGGTTCGGTGACGTTGTACCACTTGGTGCGCCACGAGCGGAGCATCGCGATGCCGCCGCTCAGGAACTGCTCGACGGCGTCCGCGTTGTCGAGAATCTCCGAGCGGCTCGATTTCAGCCGAATCTCCCGCGTCATCACGATTCCATTGCGGTGGTGGGCGATCAGCGCGTTCAGGAATCGCAAGTCGAACGTCTTGTCAACTATGCCAAGCTTGGCCACCTGCGGATCGCGCACGGAGCGCGTGTCTTTGTACCACCCCTTTTTCCAGCGGTAGAGTTCGTCGATGTTCTTCGGCTCATCCTTCAGGATCGAGGTGGCGAGGTCACGGATCTCCGGGCGTGGACTCTGCCGGGCCTCTTCGGCCAGCATCATGGCTCCACGGTGATGGGCGATCATGGCGTCGATGTAGCGCAGATCGACCCACTTGTCGGGCTGGCCGAGATCCATCGAATTTTTGTCATACATCGAAAGGGAGTATTGCGGCGTGAGCCAGTAGCCGACGCCGATGCCCGCTACCGCCGAGACGATCATGAGGGCGATGGCGAGCGAGAGGCTGATTTTCTGCATGATGGTACTGATCGGTTACTTGACGTTGATGACGCCCCAGGGCATCCCCATGGCGCAGGTGATCTGATACGCGCCCGGTTTGGAGGGCGTGAACTCGAGCACGACCGGCTTGCCCTTGACGAGATATTCGGCGCGGTTCCAGAGGCCGGGAACCATGATGGCGTTCATGCACCCCGCGCCGTTATCCTTCGCATCGATGATGAAGCGCACGTTCTCGCCACGCCGGATGTCGAACCGGGAGGTCGCGAGGGTGCCGCCGCTCGAAGCTGTTCTGATGATCCGCGTCGCGCCGGAGGTCGCCGTGGGAGGAGGATTGCCGCTGCCCGCAAGCCTGGCCGCGATGCCGAACTGGCTGTTGAGGTTGTAGATCGTGAAGAAGATCACGAGTAAACCGGCGGTTTTCATAAAGATTCTCGATGTTGCCGGTCTGCTCGAAAACTCCGAACTCGAAAGGCCGATGATGAGCAGCGGCGGAAGCGTGCCAAGCACGAAAAAGCTCATGATCGCCATCCCTTCCGGGAGGCTTCCCGACAGGATCGCCGCGCCTTCAGCGGCCATCGTGAAGCCGCAGGGGAGCAGGATGGTCATGAAGCCCGTGGGGAAAGGGCGGATCAGCCCGTTTCTCGTTACGCCGTTTCCAGCCTTGTCGATCAGCCATTTCGGCAGGGCGATGCGCAGCCTCTGCAACGGCGTGAAGCCGAGCATCTGAAAGGCGAGGACGATCATCAGCGCCGAAACGGCGATGACGACGGCGGCGGTGAAGTCGGGGGAGAGGCGGATCGACTCGCCAAGCAGTCCGAGCATCGCTCCGGTCAACGCATAAGCCGCGATGCGTCCGGCGTTGAAGAGCATCTGCGGACGAAGTTTTTCGCTGAAAGAGGGCTTGTCGCCGCGTGTGAGCCACTGCGTCGAGAGTGCCAGCACGAGACTGCCGACCAGCGCCGCGCAGGTTGACATGCCGGCGATGAGGCCGAAGAGGAAGAACGAACCGGACGAGCTGTCGCGGTCAATCGTGAGCGCCGGAAGCAGGCCGGATGCCGAGAGTCCGAAAAAGAGCACGAGCACCACGGTGGCAAAGCCGACGACGCGGATCAGTTCAATCAGCGGACGTTCTGTAACCGCAGTGCCGGAAAACGAGTAAAGCCCTTCAGGAAAAAGCTTTTGCAGCGTTTCCGCCGGATGCGCTTCTCCTTCGCAAGAGATTGTCAGCTTGCCAGTTGCCATCGAGGCTTTTGCATCGCTGACGCCGTCGAGCGCCTTTATCCTCTTTTCAATGATCGCCTCGCACGAGGCGCAGTGCATGCCTTTGACGGCGTAGGTTCTGGTAGACATCGTGAGCTGGGCTTGTTTAACTATCGTTACAACTACCAGCGCTCACCCCCAATGGTTCCCAATCAAAGCAGGGACTTCAGGGACTGCAAGGACAACAGGGTGAAAACAGGATATATATCACCCGGCACAATTCACCCCTCCCATCATTATCAATTGTCAATTGTCAATTATCCATTATCAACTATTCTCCGTCTTAAACTCCGAAGTCGCGTGGAACTCGATCTCCGGGAAATCCTCCCTGGCGATCTTGAGCATCCACTCGGTTTCAGCCATGAAGACCGGGTGCTCCTCCTTGTCGAGGGCGATGACGTTCGAGCGGCGGCGCATGAATTCGTCGAGCTGCTCGCGGTTGTCGCTCGTGATCCAGAACGCCTTGTGGAAGCGCAGCGGCGTGAAGGCGCACTGCGCGCCGTACTCGTGTTCGAGCCGGAACTGGATGACGTCGAACTGGAGTTCACCCACCGTGCCGACGATTTTCTTCGAGCCGTACTGGGTGAAGAGCTGCGCCACGCCCTCATCGGTGAGCTGGTGGATGCCTTTGTCGAGCTGCTTGGTCTTGAGCGGGTCGCGGTTTTCGAGCACCTTGAAAATCTCCGGCGAAAAGCTCGGGATGCCCCGGAAGTGCAGGTTCTCGCCCTCGGTGAGCGTGTCGCCGATCTTGAGCGAGCCGTTGTCGTACAGGCCGATCACGTCGCCCGGCCACGCTTCGTCGATCACGCTCTTCTCCTGCGCCATGAACTGCGTCGGGTTGGAGAAGCGCAGCTTCTTGCCGAGGCGCGTGTGCTGGTAGAACTTGTTGCGCTCGAAGCGGCCCGAGCAGATCTTGAAGAAAGCCGTGCGGTCGCGGTGGTTCGGGTCGAGGTTGGCGTGAATCTTGAAGACGAAGCCGCTGAGCGCCGCCTCCGATGCGTTCACCATGCGCTCCGCCGCCTCGCGGTCGTGCGGGCAGGGGGCGATGTCGATGAAGGTGTCGAGCAGTTCGCCGACGCCGAAGTTGTTGATCGCGCTGCCAAAGAAGACCGGCGCTTGCAACCCTTCGCGGTACATTTCCAGCTCGTACGGCTCATAGACCCCCTCGATCAGCGCAACATCCTCGCGCAATTTCGCGGTGTAGGCCGTGCCGACCCAGTGTTCGAGCTTCGGATCGTCGATCCCCTCGATGTCGGTCAGCTTCTCGCCGATCTTCGACGAGTTGGCTTCGAAGAGGTTCAGCGAGCGGTCGAAGAGGTTGTAGACACCTTTGAAAGTCTGCCCCTGGCTGATTGGCCAGGTCATCGGGCAGACCTGGATGTCAAGCTTCTCTTCCAGCTCGTCGAGCAGCTCGAAGGGGTTGCGCCCCTCGCGGTCGAGCTTGTTGATGAAGATGATCACCGGCGTATGGCGCATCCGGCACACCTCCATGAGCCGCTCGGTCTGCTCCTCGACGCCCTTCATGCTGTCCACGACGAGGATGACGCTGTCCACGGCGGTCAGCGTGCGGTAGGTATCCTCCGCGAAATCCTTGTGGCCCGGCGTGTCGAGAATGTTGATGCGCTTGCCCTTGTACTCGAAGCCCATCACCGAAGTCGCCACCGAAATACCGCGCTGCTTCTCGATCTCCATGAAGTCGCTGGTCGCCGTCTTGCGGATTTTGTTGCTTTTGACCGCCCCCGCCGTATGGATAGCGCCGCCGAACAGCAGCAATTTCTCGGTAAGCGTGGTCTTACCCGCATCCGGGTGGCTGATAATGGCGAACGTCCGCCGCCGTGCGATCTCCTGTGCTAACTCCATGGGTTTCTTCTCTGGTCGTCTGTTTCGGTCATGATTGCTATGCTTCGACTCCGGCCTCCCGGAACGAGCGGGAAAATATCAAAAAATCGGGAATATCGGGCATGGGGCGGCGTGATGGTAATGCTGGGCGTCCTTGTTTTATCCGGGCGGAGAGTGTACTTTTCAGGAGGAAAGGCAAAAATCACGAATTTGAAAGTGTCGATGCGCCTATGGAACTTCATCCGCACATTATAGAAAAAGAGGGTAAAAAAGAGTTTGTCGTTTTGCCTTATGAAGAGTTTATGCTTTTGGAAGAAGCCATGAGCGACTATGAGGTTTTAAAAGACCTCAGGGAAGAGAAAGAAAAGTCGAAAAATCAGCCCAGTGTTTCTTTAGATAGCGTTATTTCCGACTTGGGGCTGTGATTCTGAGTTTGAGCTAAAAGACTGAAGAGATGAAAAAGTATCATGAAGTGCAGCGAATTGAGGTTAAGAATGGAACATTAAGTATGGTTGTTGATGGGATTTCTGTTAGCAAGGAGTTGAAAGATATATCATCGGTTTTGGCTACGGCAACCAATGCCGAACTGGCTGATTTTGAAGTTTCACCATCAGGGTACGGCATCCATTGGCCGCTGGTCGATGAGGATATTTCTATTGATGTCTTGTTGGGAATTTTTTATGACCGGGAACGCTAAGAAAAAGTAAAGTTTTATCGGCAATAATAAATAGTTAAAAAGCGAGGGGAATATGAGTGAAACAAAACCATTTCATCGAAATTTTAGAGGTATTAAAGAGGGTTATAATTCTGGGTATAGTAGCTGGGCTTATGTGAATGATCGAGATTATGCGAAGAATCCTGAGCATTACACGCGAGCATTCGGTATAATTCAGGCTGACTTAATTAAACTTTTCGAATAAATAGAACCATCTGATATAAACTTAGATACTTATTCATATCGAACACACGAGCTATTTATACGTTCAAGTATTGAGTGTGAAGCAAATTTTAAAGCTATTCTTAAAGAGAATATCTTTAATCCACTGGATAGAAATAGCAATCCGCGTCCTGACAGAAAATGGAATATTCATGACTATAGAAAAATCAATAAAACTCATCACTTGTCATCCTATAAAGTACATCTTCCGATATGGGATGGCGAAAAGTCAGTATTTGAGCCGTTTAAAGAATGGGGTTCTCAAGATGAACTAAGCTGGTATCAGGCCTATAATCAAAGCAAACATGATCGTCATAATGAATTTAAAAAAGCTAATTTTGAAAATCTGTTATATTCTATATCGGGATTGTTAGTTTTACTCTCTTCACAGTTTGGGCTGGAATCTTTTTCGCCTTCAGCGCAGCATATTGGATTGGATGGCTCAGATTATAGTTATTATGATACTCAGCCTGCTATTGGCGGCTTCTTTCATATCGAATTTCCAAATGATTGGAATGAATCAGAGCTATATGAATTTAACTGGAGTGATATAAAAAATGAGACTGACAGATTCAATAAAATTAATTACAACATATAAATCATTTTCGCATAGTTTGCAGAATAAATAATGCTCATGCAAGAACGTTTTTAGCCCCTGTTTATATATTTTATTGTTGTTTCATTGTGAGAGATTTACCAATAAAAGGCAGGGTTTCTTGTTGAGATTATTATGTTCTACTTGCTTCATATGAAGCAATCTCTATAATGATGAGACTTCTGATAAGCCGAGAACATAGCGTGTCGCCTGAGAGTTCCAAGAGTTCGGGAATTTTCGTACTTTTTCCTGACGCATCCTAACCTTCTCAAAGCTCTATAGTCCATGCCCCTACCATCAACCGGAAATCTGTTCGATCTCACCACAGAGCCGGTGATGAGCGAGGTTCGGCGGGCTGTCGAGCGGATTGCTGCAAATGGCAGCGCGGAAAATCGGGGAGCTGTGTTTACAAATCCGGAGGTGGTGGCGTTCATTCTCGATCTGAACGGTTGACTACGAATAAAAAACTCAAGTAGCAGAACATGAACTCAATTGCATTCATCGATACCGAGATCGAGCCGAAGAGCCTCAGAATTCTTGATATTGGAGGCGTCAAGGGGGACGGGAGTACATTTCATAAGGGTTCTGTTGCTGAGTTTATCCAGTTTCTCAAGGGTACGCAATATATTTGTGGACACAACATTTTCAAGCATGATATACATTACATCGGTAATGCGCTGGCTAATGCTGGCGTAAGCACGGCAAATATCATCGATACATTGTTTCTTTCTCCGTTGCTTTTTCCGACCAAACCTTATCATGCTTTATTGAAAGATGACAAGCTGCAAACGGAAGAGATGAACAATCCTTTGAATGATTCAATCAAGGCGAAAGATTTGTTCTATGATGAAATAGTCGCTTTCAAGGAAGTTAACGAAACACTGAAACAAATATTCTATTCATTACTGAGTGACAAAAAAGAGTTCTCTGCTTTTTTCCGTTTCATTGGATATACGGCTGAAAGCAGCGATGTTGAGAAATTGATCAGGCAAAGGTTTGAAAATGAAATTTGTCAACATGTTGACTTGGCTAAAATTGTTTCAGAGTCTCCGATTGCACTTGCGTATTGCTTATCTCTCATTAATTCTCTCATACAGTATAAAACAATTCGCTCGATCACACCGCCCTGGGTTCTGAAAAATTATCCAGATGTCGAACGCATAATGTTTCTTTTGCGAAACAAGCCTTGCGTGACTGGTTGTGTGTATTGCAATCAGGCATTGGATATTCATAAAGGATTGAAAAGGTTTTTCGGCTTTGAAGCATTCAGAAAGTATGGCGATGAACCGTTGCAGGAGAAAGCGGTTAAAGCCGCGGTTGACGGTAAATCATTACTTGCTGTTTTTCCGACCGGAGGCGGAAAATCAATCACTTTTCAGCTTCCCGCATTGATGAGTGGCGAAAGTGTGAGCGGCTTGACAGTTGTTATTTCTCCCTTGCAGTCGTTAATGAAAGATCAGGTCGATAATCTTGAAAAAATCAGTATTACTGATGCTGTTACCATCAATGGCTTACTCGATCCTATCGAGAGAGCGAAATCTTTTGAAAGAGTTGAGGACGGCTCGGCATCGATTCTTTATATTTCGCCGGAATCATTGCGATCACAAACAATAGAACGATTGGTTTTGGGTAGAAAGATCATTCGATTTGTTATTGATGAGGCACACTGTTTTTCTTCATGGGGACAGGATTTCAGAGTCGATTATTTATATATTGGTGATTTCATCAAGTCGATACAGGAAAAGAAAAATCTTGATTATTCGATTCCTGTATCATGTTTTACCGCAACAGCAAAACAAAAAGTCATAGAGGATATTCGCGACTATTTCAAAGATAAACTCTCGCTTGATCTTGAGCTATACACGTCCAAGGCAACCAGAACAAATCTTCAGTATAGGGTTTTTGAAAAAAGAGACGATGAAGAAAAATATCAGGCTACGAGAGATTTGATCGAGGAGAAAAATTGCCCCACGATAATATATGTATCGAGAACAAGAGCGGCGTATCTGCTCGCAGAACGATTGACTAAAGATGGTTTTAATGCAAGGCCATACCACGGCAAGATGGACAAGAAAGAGAAATCTGAAAATCAGGATGCATTTATTCGTGGTGAAGCTGCAATCATGGTGGCGACCTCTGCTTTCGGTATGGGAGTTGACAAAAAAGATGTAGGCATGGTCATTCATTATGAAATTTCTGATTCTTTGGAAAATTACATTCAGGAGGCAGGGCGTGCAGGAAGGGATGAAAAGATTGTTGCGGATTGTTTCGTTTTGTTCAACGAGGAAGACCTCGGAAAGCATTTTATTTTGCTCAATCAAACCAAAATTTCTATAAAAGAGGTTCAGCAGATTTGGAAAACGATCAAGGAGATTACAAAGTTTCGATCAACAGTTTCAAACTCTGCTTTGGAGATTGCACGGAAGGCTGGTTGGGATGATAGCGTTTCAGAGATTGAGACAAGAGTGACGACAGCTATTGCCGCATTGGAAGATGCTGGATATTTGAAAAGAGGTCAAAATATTCCAAGAGTATTTGCAGACAGTATTCTTTCCAAAAATGTAAAAGAAGCTGAAGATAAAATCAATGATTCTGAAAGATTTGAAGAGAATCAAAAAGTGAATGCCGTCAGGATCATAAAAAAACTGTTGTCCAGCAAAAGTAAAAAACAGGCAAATGAAGAGACGGCTGAGTCAAGAATCGATTACATCAGCGATCATTTAGGAATTGAAAAGGGAGAGGTCATAAGCATTGTAAATCTTCTGCGTGAGGAAAACATCTTAGCTGATACAAGAGATTTGAGCGCATTCATTAAAAAAGGAGAGAATGTCAATAGATCGCTGAACATTGTTGAGGGATTCAGAAAGATTGAAAGCTTTTTGTTTTCAGAAATTGAAGAGCAGGTGAAAATATATCATATCAAGGAGTTGAATGAAAAGGCAGAGGCGAATGGTTGTGGAGATGTTGCTATCAGCAAGATAAAAATAGTTTTAAATTTTTGGGCGATAAAAAATCTGGTCAAGCGGCAATACTCAGCGTATTCTAAAAATCATCTCGTAATTCATTGCTTGTTTCCCAAAGAGGCGCTGAAGGATAAATTGGAAAAAAGGCATGAATTGGCTTACTTTATCGTTGAGTATCTCTACAAGAAAAGTAATTCGAGTTGTTCCGAAGATGATGCAGCAAAGAGTGAAGTGTTGGTCGATTTTTCGGTTCATGAATTGAAAACAGCTTATGAAGAAAATGCAGGTCTTTTTAAGTCAGGAACAGGCATCGATGATATAGAAGATGCACTTTTTTATCTTTCACGAATCGATGCTATCAAAATTGAAGGGGGTTTTCTTGTTTTGTATAACCGATTGACTATCGAACGAATCGAACAAGACAATAAAAAACGTTATACAAAAGAGGATTATCAGAAGCTGAATCAGTTTTACGAAAGCAAGGTTCAGCAAATTCATATTGTCGGTGAGTATGCAAAGAAGATGATCAGTGACTACAAGGATGCTTTGCAATTTGTGGAGGATTACTTTCAATTAAATTACACATTTTTTCTGAAAAAATATTTTCCAGGTAGCAAGGCAAATGATCTAAAACTTAAAATGACTCCGGTTAAATTCAGGCAGTTGTTCGGCTCATTGTCGGCAACACAATTGAGAATCATTAACGATAATGAGTCTAAGTGCATTGTCGTTGCGGCTGGACCAGGAAGTGGAAAAACAAGAGTACTGGTGCATAAGCTTGCTTCGCTGCTGCTGATGGAAGATGTGAAGCATGAACAGTTGCTTATGATTACTTTTTCAAGAGCAGCAGCGACTGAATTCAAGAAGCGATTGCTCATGCTTATTGGAAATGCAGCCAATTACGTTGAAATTAAAACATTTCATTCTTATTGTTTCGATCTACTCGGCAAGGTTGGCAATCTGGAAAAGTCTGACGAGATTATAAGAAAGACCGTAGAAAAAATAAAAAAAGGAGAGGTTGAGGCAAGCCGAATCACAAAAACTGTCTTGGTGATCGATGAGGCGCAGGATATGAATGAACATGAGTACAGTCTTATAATGACACTGATGGAACAGAACGAAGAGATTCGAGTGATTGCTGTCGGCGATGATGATCAGAATATTTATGAGTTCAGAGGATCGAGTTCAAAGTATCTTGATAATTTTATTCGGATTAACAATGCAAAAATATATGAATTGGTTGAGAACTACAGAAGCAAAAGCAATCTGGTGGATTACACAAACCAGTTTGTGAAACGTATTTCACATCGATTGAAAGAGACACCAATATTTTCAATGCAGCGTGACAATGGAAAAATAAAGCTGATTCGCTATGCATCTGGCGATCTTATTGCTCCGCTTGTGCAGGACATGCTCAATACAGCATCGAAAGGAACCACATGCGTGCTCACTAAGAAAAATGATGAGGCACTTCAAATTACGGGACTTCTTTTAAAAAATAATATCCAAGCAAAGCTGATTCAGAGCAATGAGAGCTTCAGCTTGTATAATCTTTCAGAAGTAAGATTTTTTTTGAGTCAATTGAGTCTTGAAGATGATGTATATATTATCAGTGATGATATATGGGCATATGCAAAACGAGAGCTGTATAAAAAGTATTTTAATAGCTCAAAATTTGATATATGCAAAAAAATCATAATAGATTTTCAAGAGACAAATCAAAAAAAGAAATACAAATCTGATTTGGTAGATTTTATTCGTGAGTCAAGGTTGGAGGATTTTATTACCGAGAATGGAGAGACAGTATTTGTATCAACCATTCATAAAGCAAAGGGAAGGGAGTTTGATAATGTTATATTGATGCTTGATCATTTCAGTCAGGCGACAGATGAGTCAAAACGGCTTTTGTATGTCGCCATGACCAGGGCAAAGCAGAATTTGACAATTCATATGAATTCAAATTATCTTGATAACCTTTCAGCAAACAATCTGGAGCGAATCGAAGATCGGGCAGAATATCTTCCGCCAAACGAGATGGTCATGCAGTTAACACATAAAGATGTATGGCTGGACGATTTTATCTATAGACAGAATATCGTATCACAGTTCATAAGTGGCGATCAATTGATTGTAAAAGAAAATGAGTGCGTAAATTCAAAAGGAAAGGTGGTATTGAAATATTCTCGGCAGTTTGTCAGGCAAATAGAAAGTCTGGAAAGAAAGAATTATGCAATGAAAAGCGTTAAAGTGAACTTTGTCGTTTATTGGCAAAGAGAAGGCGATGAAAAGGAAGTGAAGATTATTTTACCGGAAGTTCGCTTCGAAAAACACCAATATGACGGTTAATGGTTTCAGGCAAATACGGAATATTTGCTTTTTCATTGATGCAATTCATCTTTTGCTTCAATCCAAAAAATATGCACAATGGCGACGTTCTTGCCATACCGGAGTCTTTTGTAATCGCCCGACAGTTCCAGAGCTTCGGGAATTTTCATACTCTTCCTGACGATTCAAGAAGATGAAGGTGCGGAGCTGGGGCTCCGCGCTCCCGGGGTTTTTCCCACATTCATCCCAACCCACGCTCATGTAATCACTTGTCAGCCTTTTTTCGCAAATTGCCGACCTTGTGTATGATTCTGATGCCGGTATAAAGAGGAGAGAACGATGCGACTACTATCTTTAAAAGGTTACCTGATTCTGTTTTTTGTCCTGTTTGCCTGCAATTATTACGCCCCGCCTGTGAGTAGCGCAATAGAGGGGAGTGCGGGTTCAAGGCTCAGGTTCGAGAGTTTTGGGACATTCGATGAACCCTGGGCCATGACCTTTCTGCCCGATGGCGATCTTCTGGTAACTGAAAAAGCCGGAACGTTGCTTCTGGTCAAACTGGCTGACCGTTCCAGAATTCCGGTTCAGGGAGTGCCCAAGGTGGCGTACGGTGGTCAGGGTGGCCTGGGTGATGTCATTCTCCATCCTCGATATAAAGAAAACGGCTGGATATACCTCTCTTATGCCGAGCAGGATGCCTCGGGAAAAAGGGGAGCCGTCGTCGCCCGTGCACGATTTCGTTCAGCATCGGCCAGGCCCAAACTGGAAAATCTTGAAATCATCTGGCGGCAGGAACCCAAAGTGTCAGGCAGCGGACATTACTCACATCGCCTGGCATTCAGTCCGGATGGGCATCTGTTCATCACTTCCGGTGATCGGCAAAAAATGACGCCAGCACAGAGCTGGAGACAAAATCTTGGCAAGGTGATCAGGTTGAACGCGGACGGGTCGGTACCGCCGGACAATCCGTTTCAGGATAAAGGAGAACTTGCAAAAACCTTCTGGTCACTTGGGCATCGGAATCTGCTTGGTATCGCATTCGACAAACAGGGGCGACTCTGGACACACGAAATGGGGCCCAGGCACGGAGATGAATTCAACCTGACCATAGGCGGAGATAATTATGGATGGCCTGTCGTATCATGGGGCGACCACTACTCCGGTATTCCGATTCCCGATCATGACACACGTCCGGAATTCCATGCTCCAGAGCTCTATTGGGTGCCAACCGTTGCGCCCTCGGGTCTGATCATCTATAATGGTGCCATGTTCCCTGCGTGGCAGGGTAATGCCTTCATCGGAGGACTCAGATCAAAATCTCTGATACGCATCAGGATTGACGGTGACCACGCAAAAGAGGTTGAACGTTTTGCCATGGGGAAACGAATACGAGAGGTTGAGCAGGGGCCAGACGGTGCGATTTGGGTTCTGGAGGATGAAAAAGGGGGGCGCCTGCTCCGGCTCACTCCACACGAGTGAGCAAATGATCAAGGCGGTCGAAACACATGGATGATTTGGATGATGAATTCGAGCACGAAGTTTCCAGCTTTCGGTTTACTCGGTTCCGTACCTTCGGGAATTTCCGTATTTTTTGCTGACGATTCAGGAAAATAAAGATGCGGAGCTGGGGCTCCGCGCTCCCGGGTTTTTTCGCACATTCATCCTAACTCACGCTCATGCAATCACTTGAAAGCCTTCTCTCGCAAATCGCCGATGTCGTCTGGGGTATTCCGCTTCTGGTGGCGCTGTTCGGGACGCATTTGTTTCTGACGTTCAGGCTTGGCGTTATCCAGAAGCACTTGCCTCACGCCATCCGCATTTCGTTCACGCGCTCGCATGAGGGGACGGGCGAGATCAGCCATTTCGGGGCGCTGGTGACGGCGCTGGCGGCGACTATCGGCACGGGCAATATCGTCGGCGTGGCCACGGCGGTGGCGGCGGGCGGGCCGGGCGCGGTGCTGTGGATGTGGCTGACCGGTGTGTTCGGTATCGCTACCAAGTACGGCGAGGCGCTGCTGTCGGTCAAGTACCGGACGGTGAACGACGATGGCACCGTGTCGGGCGGGCCGATGTACGTGATCGAAAAGGCGCTTGGCCAGAAGTGGCTCGCCGTGCTGTTCGCCGTCTTCACCTCCGTTGCGGCGTTCGGCATCGGCAACATGGTGCAGGCCAATTCGATAGCCACGATGTTGCAGAGCAACCTCAATGTGTCACCGTGGATCAGCGGCGGGTTGATGACCGTGTTCACGGCGGTGGTCATCATCGGCGGCATCAAGTCGATTGCGCGGGTGTGCGAGTACCTCGTGCCCTTCATGGCGGTGTTCTACCTGATCGGCTGCGCCGTGCTGCTCTTCATCGGGCGCGAAACCCTCGGCGAGACGATCCAGCTCATTATTTCATCGGCCTTTACCGGCCAGGCAGCGCTTGGTGGCTTCGCGGGCGCGGGCATGAAGGAGGCCGTCCGGTTCGGCATCGCCCGCGGCCTCTTCTCGAACGAGTCGGGCCTCGGCAGCGCGCCCATCGTGGCGGCGGCGGCGCAGACTGACGAACCGGTGCGGCAGGCGCTGATCTCCTCGACCGGCACCTTCTGGGACACGGTGGTCGTCTGCGCCGCGACCGGCATCGTCGTCGTCAACTCTGGCGAGTGGACAACAGGCCTGAAAGGGGCGGAACTGACCAGCGCCGCATTCGCCGCAGTGCCGGTGATCGGGCCTTCCGTGCTGACTTTCGGTCTGCTCACCTTCGTTTTTTCGACGATCCTCGGCTGGTCATACTACGGCGAAAAGGCGATGGAGTACCTGTTCGGCAAGGGTGCGATCATGCCTTACCGCTGGGCGTGGGTAGTGGCGGTGATGGTCGGTTCGGTCGCGTCGCTGCAGGTGGTCTGGACCTTCGCCGACATCGCCAACGCCCTGATGGCGCTGCCGAACCTCGTGGCGCTGCTTGTACTGAGTCCGGTCATCGCCAGCGAGACGAAGCGCTATTTTTCAGAGAAGTAGTAGAAGAAAAGGATGGCAGAGACTGAAAGGACAAAAGGGACGAAGATTGGAAGAGGATTTTTTCTTCGTCCCTGCTCTTCTTTGGTCATCGCGCAAGATTTATTATCTTCATTTTAACAATTGTTATCAGGTATTTTGCTGGGAGGTTTGAAAAAAAATTCTATTTTGGCTCACCTTTTCCATTAACTCTTACTGCTAAACAAGAAAGGCGACTATGAATTTCAATCCGTGGCATCATGCCGAGATCGGGGATGACTGCCCGAATGTCGTGAATGCGATCATCGAGATTTCCAAAGACAGCAAGACCAAGTACGAGCTGGACAAGAAGACCGGAATGCTCAAGCTCGACCGCGTACTTTTCTCTTCTCTTCTCTATCCCGAAAACTACGGCTTTATCCCCAAGACCCTCGGCGAAGACCATGACCCGCTCGACATCGTCGTGATTTCGCAGTGTTCTATCGTACCGATGTGCGTGGTGCAGGCTCGCGTGATCGGCGTCATGCGCATGATCGACCACGGCGAGGGCGACGACAAGATCATCGCCGTGGCCGAAGACGACATGAGCGTCAGCGGCATCCAGGACATTCACGATCTCGGCAAGCACTTCAAGATGGAACTACAGCACTTTTTCGAAGAGTATAAGGCGCTCGAACAGAAGACCGTGCTCGTCGAAGACTTCATGGATGCGGCCACAGCCAAACAGATTCTGCTCGATTCGATCACCCGCTACAACGAAACCTACGCCTGATCCCGGTATCCGCACTTTTTGTGAATCGGTGAAACTGACGGGGCGTCATGGAACAATCACCATGACGCCCGGTTTTTGTTACTTTTTCTGTTCTTCAAAATTACTTTCTCCAGTATCCACTATAATGTGGAAAAGTTGATATATACTCTCTGATCTATGTGAATCTGGTGACTGAAACGTTTTGAACTCTTTGGAGACAATCCCCCCTTTGAATTTTTCTAACGTTATGTAAATCAGTGCGTTAACGGCGAATGTCGGCTGGAATGCTTTTGTGTGGATTTGCCGTGAGAAGCCCGTAAAACCGCATCGGCTCTGGCTTCTCCCGTTTGTGGAGGAAATGTGGATAACTTGTTGATGGATGTTGAATTTTTCACCGTCCGGTACGGCTTCGTTGATGTTACAGAAAAGTGATATATTGGGCGATATTTTGCGGTAAGACGCTTTTACAGAAAACCCCATAACTTCATGATTCTTCTTTCTCCGCAGGAGCAGCAATCGAGAGCTTCGCGCATCCGGCTCGTTCTGTCAGACAATGACGGCGTGTTTACCGACAACGGCGTTTACTACTCGGAACGGGGGGAAGAGTTCAAAAGATACTCCATCCGCGACGGCATGGGGGTCGAGCGTCTTCGCGCTCACGGCGTCGAAACCGGCATTATCACCGGCGAGGTGTCGCCAAGCATCGTCAAACGGGCGCAAAAGCTTCATATCGAAAGCCTCTACCTCGGCGTCAAGGACAAGCTGGCGAGGCTGGCCGATGTGCTTTCCGATACCGGCCTCACTGTGGCCGAGATCGCCTATATCGGCGACGACGTGAACGATATCGAGATCATGAACGCCATCTCTCCGGCTGGTCTGGTGGCCTGTCCGGGTGACGCGATGCATCTGGTCGAACCCAGCGTCCACTATAAATGCACGGCGCACGGTGGCAGGGGAGCCTTCAGGGAGTATGCCGAATGGCTCATAGCGTTGAGAGCTTCGTGAGTGCTCGTAATTTTTTCCAATATCAGTATTAGCAGCAAGCGTCTCGCGGCGCACGCTTATATAATAATTGCAGGATTTATCTATGGCTGAAGTTAAAATCGGAAATTCCATGGTCGGCGACGGCCATCGCGTCTATGTGATCGCGGAGATCGGCATCAACCATAACGGCTCGCTCGACGTGGCCAAAAAGCTGATCGAAGGCGCGGCGCAGGCTGGCTGCGATGCGGTCAAGTTCCAGAAGCGAACTCCCGAACTGTGTGTGCCGATGGATCAGCGCCTTATCGAACGCGATACGCCGTGGGGACGCATGACCTATATGGACTATCGCTACAAGGTTGAGTTCGGCTTCGACGAATATTCGGAGATCGACAAGTTCTGCCGCCAGATGGGGATCGCGTGGTTCGCCTCGTGCTGGGACGAGGAGGCGGTCGATTTCATGGAGCAGTTCAATCCGCCCTGCTACAAGGCGGCTTCGGCGTCGCTGACCGACCTGACCTTGCTGAAGAAAACCAAGGCGACCGGCCGTCCGCTTGTCATCTCGACCGGCATGTCCACGATGGAGGAGGTCGATGCCGCCGTCAACGAGCTTGGCCGCGACAATCTCCTCATCGCGCACACCAATTCGACTTATCCCTGCCCGGTCGATGAGCTGAACCTCCGGATGATCAATACCCTGCAACAGTGCTATCCCGGCAATCCCATCGGCTATTCGGGCCACGAGGTCGGGCTGGCCACCACCTGGGCGGCAGTCGCTCTCGGCGCCACCTTCGTGGAGCGCCACGTAACGCTCGACCGCGCCATGTGGGGATCCGACCAGGCGGCGTCGGTGGAGATTTCCGGCATGTCGAGGCTGGTCAACAACATCCGGGACATCGAGCAGGCGCTTGGCGACGGCGTCAAGCGGGTGTACGACGGCGAAGCCGCTGCACGCAAGAAGCTCAGAAGGGTCTAACAAGCAGGGAGTTACCCTACTGTATCAAAGCCAGAAGCCGCGGAGGAGCTGAATCTTCCGCGGCTTTTTTATTGGTGCGTCCGGCTGGACGTTGACGATCTCCCGTCAGTCGCCAGCCTCAGTGGCAGCCAAAGCTATAACCATCTCGACAAGTCAATTTAATCAATAGATACGCCCATTATACTGCCGAGCAGAAGCTTCTATGGATCACAGGTTAACCTTTTTCCCCTCTGTTGAGAAGATTTATTGTGAGAGACAAAAAAAATAATTGACGATAACCTGTTTAAAAGCAAGCATCTTAGTGATATTCACAGGGTGAATGCTCCATTATTCAGGGAACTTTGATAGTGCGTGGGTTGTATTTCGTAATGTACTTTGTAATAAGAAGTACTTATGTTATGAACGTTGCTTGTCACATCAAAAAGATGGGCTCGATCATGATGTAAAGGTAAAACACTCAACCATCAAAATTCATGGGGGACTCAATCATGAAAAAGACAATCATCACCGCGATGGTAGCCGTTGCGGCTTTCGGATTCAACGGAACATCTTTTGCAGATCCACGTCACGATGATCAGCCAGGTATCAATGTAGAGGACAACAAGCTCGATCTCAAAATCGATACCGACATCACAACGAAGACTGACATCACAACAAAGACTGAGCTCACCAAGATTGACGTGGACAAGTCGGTCAACGCTGGTTTCAATGCGCCGGCGGCTGGCAATGACATCGGACAGGTTGCTTATGACGCTCCGGCTGTGGGCGGCGATTTTTACATTGTTTCTGCTTCTGCATGTGCTTTCCAGAACGGAAAGGCTGACTTGTTCAACGGGCTGGACACTGGCAGCATTGACGTAGCAAGTGGTTGCTGCGAGCAAGAGCAGGGTCATGGTGGAAGAGGCGGTCATGGTGAAAATGAAGGTATGCCTTCAGGCGCGTCTGCGAACTTTGCGCACACTGGTGGTGTTTCTATCGGAGATGTCACTGTTGATCTGAGCAATGTGGCAAGCGCCGTCGCCGTGGGTGGCAGCTACACGTATCAGCCGAATTACACAAATGCTGATATGTCGACGTCGAATCAGTAATTATTACTCTTTCAATGTTGTCACTTGTATTTATTTGCTGGCCGGGTTTCTTTCCGGCCAGCAAATCATACTAAACAGGTTAAAAAAAGGAGGCCGAGAATGAGGCGCATTCCATTGTTATGCTTATTGCTAATCTTATCGGCAAATAAGGTTTTTGCTGAAGTGACAGCCGGCGATATTAAAGTTGACAACAGCAACATATCGAATGCTACATCTGGTGGATCATTCTACAATAGTTCCGGGGGTTCTGTAAGCCAGAATTTCGAGGCATCAAAAAATCTTCCCGGGACGCCAGGAGTATCGGCAAGTTCTCCCACGCTTTTCAGCCTTCAAGGCTACCCTGCTCAGGTGAAAGGGCTCAGCTTGTTAATGAATAACTTGTTCTATTCCTCTTATCATGATGTCGCTATCGGGAGTAGCGGAGGAACAAAGATTATTTTCAATGGTACATTTCCTGCCGAGAAGCCAAGAAATAAGGATAGAAATGTTTATCTGAATCTGACTGGTATAGGAAATGGTGAAGTGATAGGTTCCATAACTATTCAAAGTCGAAAAAACAGCGCCGATGAGGTGGATTTTTCAACGTTGCTCTATGATGCGCGCCAGTATGTGGCAGGCATCGAGGAGTTGAAAGGGTATAATGTCACACTTCTCACCATTTCCAATACGGTGAGCTATTCAATTGGAGTCGATGGAAAAGCATCAGGCTTTACACTCGCGCCGCTGATTTCAGGATTTCTCAGCGGGCCGACAGGCGCTATGGGAGGTTTGGCTACAGGGTTTGCGACAAACGGGGGTGTTACTTCGACGACAGGTCTTGTCGGTTGTACTTTTCTTGTCCTTGTTGACAGTGAGCAGAGTCGTGTCGTGGATTTGACGGTAAACTACAATACGACGGATCATGATGGCAACGGCAATGGAAACAACAAAAAGAAGTATGAAGCCACCAAGCAGGAAGATGAGAAGTAGTGTCTGAAAGGCATTTTTTTTAAAGGCACTTTGAAAAAGTTTCGTGAGCGCCTGATCTTCAATGAGAATGGCGCAAAAAAACGGGGGATTCCGGACGCGTGATGCATAATGATGATGATCTCGACTCGTAAGGACTGACGCGACAACCGGAAAGCATAATCAACTTTTCAAAGTGTCTTTTAATATTTGGAGTTCACAGCCGCTTGCGCAAAGGGACAGCGCAAGCGGCTGTGTTGTTTCCGGGCGATGCCCCACCATTCAGTTGTTGCTATATTTCAGTGACTCCCTTAAATTTACCCCCTGATTGCCGGGCTGCGGAGCACGCGGTCTGGCAGTCATCGATGGCCATTTTCGAAAAGGGGAGTCAATCCCGGTTAATTTTATCCAGCACAGTGCATTATGAGCAACAACGTTTCTTCATCCGTTCGGGAGTTTGAATACAAGGCTGAAATGAAGCAGCTTCTGGACCTGATCGTCCATTCGCTCTACACCCATCCCGAAATTTTTCTGCGCGAACTGATCTCCAATGCCTCCGATGCCATCGGCAAGGTGCGCTTCCGGATGCTCTCCTCCGACGAGGGGATCGACCGGTCGGGCGACCTGAAGATCACCATCACCGTCGATAAGGAGTCCGGCAACTTCGTGATCGAGGATACCGGCATCGGCATGAGCGAGGAGGAGCTGATCTCGAATCTCGGCACGGTGGCCAGGTCTGGCACGCTCGGCTTCATGGAGTCGCTACGGCAGCAGCAGAAGGAGGGCCAACCGCTCGACGCCAACCTCATCGGCCAGTTTGGCGTGGGCTTCTACTCGGTCTTCATGGTGACCGACGAAGTGACCGTCGAGACCAGGAGCGCCGAAAGCGGTTCGCAGGGGTGGCGCTGGAAATCTTCCGGCCAGGGTTCATACACCATCGAACCCATCGAGCGCGAGGCTCGCGGCACACGGATTTCGTTCACCCTCAAGGAGGAGTTCAAGGAGTTCTCCGAGGAGTATCGCGTCGAGCAGGTCATCAAGAAATACTCCAACTTCGTCGATTATCCCATCTGCATCGGCAGCCGCCAGATCAACAGCATCACGGCGCTCTGGCAGCGTTCGAAGAGCGAGCTGAAAGAGGAGGAGGTCAACGAGTTCTACAAGTTCATCTCGAACGACTATCAGGAACCGCTTGATTATCTGCACGTGTCGGTCGAGGGGGCGGTGAGTTTCAAGGCGCTGCTTTTCATTCCATCCGAAGCACCGGCGGAGCTGCTCTACAACCAGGGAGCGCTCGAAAAGCGCGGGCCGCAGCTCTATGTTAAAAAAGTCCTCATCCAGCACGAGTGCCGCGACCTGTTGCCCGAGTATCTGCGCTTTGTGAGCGGCGTGGTCGATACCGAGGATCTGTCGCTGAACGTCTCGCGCGAGATGGTACAGTCCAGCCCGGTGATGGCCAAGATCAAGCAGATTCTCACCGGCAAACTGCTCGGCTGGTTCGACACGCTTGCCAAGGAGCAGCCGGAGAAGTTCCGCGCCTTCTACAAGGCGTTCGGCACCATCGTCAAGATCGGTCTGAACACCGACTACACCAATCGCGACAAGATTATCGACCTTCTGCGCTTCGAGACTACCAAAACCGCCGAAGGTGAATACGTCACGCTTAAGGAGTATTCGGAGCGCATGGCAGAAGGTCAGACCGAAATCTTCTACCACTCCGGCAGCAGCCGCACGCAGATGCTGGCCAATCCGAACCTCGAATATTTCAGGAAGCGCGACATCGAGGTGCTCCTGCTCTCCGATCCGGTCGATGTGTTTGTCATCCCCTCGATTTTCGAGTACGACAAGAAGCCGCTCAAGTCAATCGAGAAGGCTGAAATCGACACGAGCACGGTCGAGCCGGAGGGCGAGCGCCTTGGCGCGGAGGGGACGGTTGGCGTGATTTCGCTCTTCAAGGAGGTGCTTGGCGATCGCGTCGCGGACGTGGTCGAGTCCAAACGCCTCGTCAGCTCGCCGGTGACGCTGGTGAGCGGCAAGGACGCGATGGACAGCCAGTTCGAGAAGATGATGAAGATGATGAGCAAGGATGCCGACATGCCCACATCGAAGAAGATTCTCGAAGTCAACACCGCGCATCCGATCATCAGGAACCTTGCGGGCAAATATGCCGTTGGTCTTTCCACTGATCCGGTCGTGCGGGCGGCGGTCACACAGCTTTTCGAAAGCGCCCTCCTGCTCGAAGGCGATCTCGAATCGGTGGCCGAATATGTCTCGCGCATGAACGAGCTGGTCGAGGCGGCCACAAGGGCCTGACGACATCGTTATCGATTTCTGCATCATCAGCCGGTCTGCTTGAGCGTCTTTTCGCCCTGGCAGACCGGCTGAACTGTAAACCATTAATCCAAAATTATTTGTGAGTCAACTCTCTGAAACCGATCTGCGTCATATTGCCGGATTCCAGAAAAACGAGATCACCGAGCACCATATCTACAAGTATCTCTCGGAGCGGGTCGAGGGGGTGAAGAACCGCCGCATTTTCGCCCAGATTTCCGATGATGAGCTTCGCCATTACCAGGTCTGGAAAAAATTCACCGGGCGGGATATTGAGCCGGATCGCGTCAGGATCTGGATTTTTTCGCTGATTGCCTCGCTCCTGGGCTTCACCTTCGCCGTCAAATTGATGGAGAATGGGGAGAAGGCCGCGCAGAAGGCCTACGAGCGCGTGTCGGACATGGGCAGTCATGTTGGCGCGCTGATCAGGGACGAGGAGGAGCATGAACATGCGTTGATCACCGTGCTCGACGAGGAGCGGTTGCAGTACACCGGTTCGATCGTGCTCGGCCTGAACGACGCGCTGGTCGAGCTGACGGGCGCTCTGGCGGGCCTCACCTTCGCCTTGCAGAATGCGCGGCTGGTGGCGCTGACGGCGATGATCACCGGCTTTGCCGCCGCGCTCTCGATGGCTTCATCGGAGTATCTCTCCACCAAAACCGAAGCGGGCGCGAAAAGCCCCGTCAAGGCTTCGATCTACACCGGCGTCGCCTACCTCATCGCGGTGGCGGTGCTGATCATCCCGTATCTGTTGCTGAACGATATCTATCTCAGCCTCGCGCTGGCGTTTGGCGGCGCGCTCATGGTGATCGCGCTGTTCAACTATTACGTCTCCGTCGCGCAGGAGGTGCCGTTCAAAAACCGCTTCCTCGAAATGGCCGGGCTGATCGTGGTGGTTTCCGGGATCAGTTTCCTCGCCGGACTCGTCATTCGCTACTTCTTCGGCATCGAGGTGTAGGTTGAAGTGGACGTTGTGTTGGTGAATAATCTGTAAGGGCAACCCTCGCGGTTGCCCTTGGCAAAGGTGGACTTGGTGGACAGGTTCCTGTTAGACTTTCAGTGCTTCGAGTAGAGCTTCTGTATTTACTTCGCCCTCTGTGTTGACGTTAATGCAGAGGGCTTTTTCGTTACCGTCGGGCGGTATGTTGGCGTGGAGCTGGGCTTCGAGCACCCGGAGGTCGGCCTCCGAGGCGTCGCTTCCGGCTTCGTGGCGCGTGCGCACCCGCTCGCGCAGCACTTCACGACTGGCGTGGAAGCAGAGGATGTGGCAGCGGCAGTCGAGCGCGTTGGCCAGGCGGATGAAGGGCGCTCGGCGGTGGGCGTCGGGGAAGGTGGCATCGACGATCACCGGAAAGCCTGCCGAGAGCGCTATCGATGCGGCGTCGAGCATGGCAGCGTAAGTTTTCTGCGTCGCTTCGGGCGTGTAGATGCTCAGCCCTTTCGCGGCGCTCCGTTCGAGGCTGCCGATGCCGAAGAGGCGCTTGCGCTCGACGTCCGAGCGGATGTGGATGAAGCCGCCCAGATCGGCGAGCTTCGAGGCGATCACCGATTTGCCGCTGCCCGAGACGCCGTGCGTGATGAGCAGCATCGGCTTCCGGGGCCGGATGTAGCCGAGCGCGAGTTGCAGGTAGGAGTGGTGCTCGGCGAGAGTTTTGGTTTTCTCCGTCTCGCCGGTCTCCTGCGCGAGGCGGATCGAGGTGACTTTGGCCCGCACCATCGCCCGGTAGACGGAGTAGAGCCGCAGCACCTGCAAGCCGCCATAATCGCCGCTTTTCGAAAGCCAGGCGTTGAGGAGATGCCACGCCAGTTCGGGATTGCCGGAGTGCTCCAGATCCATGAAGAGGAACGCGACGTCGCTCACCACATCGATGATGCTCAGTTCGTGGCTGAACTCGATGCAGTCGAAAATCGCGATCTTTCCGTCCCGGATCACCATGTTGCCCGTGTGCAGATCACCGTGGCACTCGCGCACCATGCCGAGCGCCTTGCGCTCCCGCACGACGCCGCTCAGTCGCCGGTGCTCGGCGAGCGTCCAGTGGCGTATTTTCTCGATGCTGCTCCGCTCCTCGATGGTGCGGGCGACCTCCTCGGTGAGGTCGAGGTTTGCGAGCATCGGTTTCAGGATCAGCTCCGGCGAGCCGAACATCGAGGCGGGATCGGCTCGCTGAGCCTCGGCGTGGAAGGCGGCGATCACTCCGGCGGCCTCGGCGATCTGGCTTTTGGTCAGCTCGCCGTTGCGAAGCAGACGGTCAAGCTCGAACGAGCGGTCGAACTGCGCCATGCGGACGACGTAATCCACTGCCTCGCCTTCCCCGCCGATGCGTATTTCCTCCACCGACGCCGTAACCGGCAGTACGTCAAGGTACAGGTCGGGGCAGAGCCGCCGGTTCAGGCGAAGCTCCTCCTCGCAGAAATGCTTGCGCCGTTCGAGCGTCGAAAAGTCGAGGAAACCGAGGTTGACCGGCTTCTTGAGCTTGTAGGCGAACTTGCCGGTGAGAAATATCCATGAGATATGGGTTTCAACCACCCCGATCTCCTGTTCGACAGGATGAGGATAGGCTTCGGGATGACGAAGGGCTTCGGCTACGCTGGTCATGCTTTATCGCGGTTTGTCACGTGGATCATCGTTCCTGCTGAAAGCTAAGGCAAAAATCCGGTATAACCAGAACGGGGCGCAACGGCATTGTCTGTCCGGTGTTGTCGCATTCAACCGTCATCGCGAGTCCCGACAGGTCGGGACGCGGCGATCCATTCGTGGCGCGGTTGACCGATTTTTTGGATTGCCACGTCGCTGCGCTCCTCGCAATGACGAGGATTTCGACGCGGTAAAAGATGTGCATTGCCTTCTTACGCTATCGTCATCGCGAGTCCCGACAGGTCGGGACGCGGCGATCCATTCGTGGCGCGTTTTATGGATATTACCCGGATTGCCACGTCGCTACGCTCCTCGCAATGACGAGGATTTCTAAGCGGTAAAAGGTGAGCATTGCCTTCTTACGCTACCGTCATTGCGAGTCCCGACAGGTCGGGACGCGGCGATCCATTCGTGGCGCGGTTGAGCGATTTTTTCTGGATTGCCACGTCGCTGCGCTCCTCGCAATGACAATAGGTTGCCTGATAATTTGTCGTTGAAGACATACTGCGTCCAAAGAAAAAGCGCTATCTCTCAGGTCCGGGCGGTATTTACCGTCATTGCCACGTCCCGACGTTATCGCAATGATCATCGGCTACGCGATCATTTGTCGTTGACTCGACGCTCCTTCGTCACTTTTGTATCGAAACAGATGCTGTTCAGGGTTTCTCAAAAAAAGTTGTAAATTCCACGTTTTACTGCCAGCCCTCGTATTTCGCTTGTCATACTGAAAGCATTAGCGTAATCGCTGATAAAACTCACGGGAACCGCTCTCCTGCTGACAGGATTACGCCATTTGTCCGGCTATGATGCCGATGTCGTGCTTCGTCACGAAATCGGGCGTCCGGCCAGAGGCCATCCGACAGGGCTGTCGCAAAGGAGTCGTTTCAATTTTCGTTCACCACAAGCTTGCCGATTATGAAACAGTTCAGGGATTCAATGATAGCCTTGATCACCGAGACTTCCGCGAATCTGCCGAGCGACGTGCGCAAGGCGATCGCCGAGGCCGCCGCCAAGGAAGCGCCCGATTCGCGGGCCGGGCTGGCAATGTCCGCCATCACGCTCAATATCGACATGGCGGTCGATGGCGTCGCCCCGATCTGCCAGGATACCGGTATGCCCACCTTTTTCGTGCACGCGCCGAAAGGCGCCGACCTGCTCGCGATGAAGCGCGACATCGAGGCGGCGGTGGCCGAGGCGACGCGCACCGGCAAGCTGCGCCCCAACGCGGTCGATTCGCTGACCGGCAAGAACTCCGGCAACAATCTCGGCGATCATGTGCCGGTGATTCACTTCGAGCCGTGGGATCGCGACGAGATCGAGGTGAAGCTCATCCTCAAGGGCGGCGGCTGCGAGAACAAGAACATCCAGTACTCGCTTCCTTCGGAGATTCCCGGCCTCGGACGTGCGGCGCGTGACATAGAAGGTGTCCGCAAGTGCATCCTCCACGCTGTCTACCAGGCGCAGGGGCAGGGGTGCAGCCCCGGCTTCATCGGCGTCGGCATCGGCGGCGACCGTACCAGCGGCTTCGAACTCGCCAAGAAGCAGTTGCTTCGCTCTGTCGATGACACCAATCCCGACGCGGCGCTGGCCGAACTCGAAC
>JAAXWU010000117.1 GCA_013334855.1 Chlorobaculum sp.
GCCAGAGGATTTCGTCGGTTCGAGAGTTACCGTACCCGCATTCTGTTTTACTGCGGCAAACTCAACATGGCTATCGAACGATGACGTAATCCAAGAAAACACGCTCCACGAAATTCCGCGAAGAACCAGAAAAATAGAGTCGCTTTTCTTTTGCAATCAGTACGGGGTTGATATTGTTGTGCCTACGTTACGCCCGATACTTCCCTGGCTGATTTTGATGGATGATAAAATAAGAGAGCGTGTTCGCAAAGTTGCGCCTGAGATTTTTTTTGAAGGTGGTGATCCTGTTCAGTTACCTGCTGATTTTCGTCGTGAAATACTTCGAGATGTTTGTGATCAGATGGCTGATGGAGTGACTGGCCGTTCGGCGAAAAGCTATCAGGCAGTTCAGCGTTTTGCCACTCCAGAATTGTGTGATGTTATTCAAGAGTTAATACATAAATATGTTGACAATGACGTTCTGACTGAATATCTGCTTCGCATGGTCTGGTTTGGAAATATTGATGGCCTACTGCCTGAAGCGATGAATGTCGCTTTGATGCCTAATGCAGAAAAGTATGCAAGGCTATCAGCATTCAGAGCTGTTCAGGCCATTGGTTCCGAGGAAGATCAGGAGCGACTACGCCAGAGTTTTCTGGCGGAAGCGGAACAGCTCAACAGGAAGTATCTGGCTGAACTGCTCAAAGGGATTAAACCAACAAAAGAGACCTGGGAATGGCTTTTAGCTTGCATAAAAAAGTGCGAACCGAAAAAGCCTTATGCGTACGGCGATCATTTGCCGGATGCCATAACACAATTTATTGACGCTGCTGATGCTGAGTTGCTGAAAAAGATGATAACCGGATTGAACGAGTTGCTTGACCAACCTCCATTAATTGATCACGGTTATTGTAATGTTTCGAAAACATTTTATTTCCTAATAGGATCGGCAGGTAAAGCTGTTGAAAAATTGATCCTGTACCATAACCTTGAGTTATTAGATACTGATGCGTTTTCGATTTTATACAAATACTCTGAGTTTCATCACTCAGGCTTTGATGCTGAAGGCATTACCGAAGTTAAACTCGATCTTTCAAATCTCGTCCCTCTATGGCCAGACTTGAATAGAACGTTATTTTGGTTTGAAGTGCAACAAAAGAGAAGAGCAGAATACAATACAAATGACCAACGCCTCACTGAATTCAGGAACGTTTTGCCGGGATTGTCATTATGGAAATTTGAAGCGTCTGATTTTGAGTATGTGGCAGGAGAGATTGCCAAACAACCTTTTTTAGATGATAAACTTGTAGCGTTATCGTTAGCTTTTGATCTTTACAAAAATGCTGGTCGTCAGCGAGAATGGCGTACAAAGCTCCATAAACTGTGCGATGGCAATGAAGAGCTTGATGAGCAATTAAAAAATTATTTAAAGCCTCCAGCTCAAAGTAAAGAGTCGCTACGATGGAAACAGCAAGAAGCTAAGCGGAAAAAGCGAAGTGAAGCTGAGGAAAAGAAGAAAGAACGTTACCACGCTAAATGGAAGGAGTACTTAAGCCAGAATCTTATAAAGCTTAAATCAGAGATTTGCGATAATCCTGGAAAAGTCACAAATTCTTTAGTATATCTTTTCAGGAAAACTCAAAAAGAGAATAAGACGAGTCGCTGGACTGATTACAACTGGAAAATATTGATAAATCAATATGGTATTGATATTGCCGAATTATATAGAGACTGGGCGGTCTCTATATGGCGGCACAATATACTAAAATTATATTCAGAAGGCATCCCATTCGATGCAGAATTGTCATGGGCAGTAGTTATAGGTCTCTCAGGTCTTGAAATTGAGGCTCACGAAAATGCTGAATGGCCTAAACATCTTAATGATACGGAAGTCGAGCTTTCGTGCCGATATGCCTCTTATGAACTGAATGGTTTTCCTGTCTGGTTTCAGGGGCTATTTGAGACTTATTCTGAAATAGTTGGGGACTTTCTTTTGAAGGAAATCAGCTATGAGCTATCCATTGAAACCATTGAATCAGACACGAACTATATCATCAGTGATCTGTCTTGGTCAGGGCAATGGGCTTGGAATCAGCTTGCGCCTCGCATCTATGATATTTTGATAAATTCTGAACCACGAAACCTGTCCAACCTAGATAAGCTACTCAAAATCCTTCACGGTTCAAACTATTCAAGCGAATTGATTGCTGAACTTGCTTGTCAAAAATGCAAGTCTCTGGATGATTTGCGCCATCTTGCCCGTTGGTTCGCGGTATGGACATGCGTTGAGCCTGAAAAAGCGATACCATCTTTCTCATCGCAAATAGAAATGATAGTTGATCCAAAAGAGCAGACGTTATTTGCTATGATCTTTGTCACACATCTTTTTGTCGGGCGTGTTGTTGAACAAAGAGGTGAGGAGCAATACAAACGAGATAAATTCAAAACTCCAGTTCACCTGAAAACGCTTTACTTGCTAATGAATGAGTACATCCGACGAGAAGAAGATATAAATCGTTTTGCAGAAGCAGATTGCTATACTCCTGAATTACGTGACGATGCTCAAGATGCAAGAGAATCACTATTAAATGCACTCAAAATGATTCCAGGCAAGGAGTCATATATGGCCTTGGTTGAAATCGCGCAAAAGCATCACGACAAATCGGCTCGGCCCTGGATAATGCTCGATGCAAAAACACTTGCTGAACAGGATGGAGATTTAGAACCGTGGTCGCCAATGCAGGTCAGAGATTTTAACGACGAGCAAGAGCGAACACCTTCAAATCATAAAGAATTGGCAGAGCTTGCCATCCTGCGTCTGCTTGATCTCAAAGACGATCTGGAGCAAGGTGATAGCAGTAATGCAAGTCTTCTGATGCAAGTTAAAGAAATAGAGGTTCGAAAATACATTGCTAACGAGTTGGATAAAACAGCACATGGTCGCTACTCCATTCAGCAAGAATATGAGCTGGCTGATGGGAAAAAACCTGATATAAGATTTCAAGGCAATAGTATTGATGCTCCAGTTCCAGTCGAACTAAAAATCGCGGATAATTGGAAGGATCAAAAGCTTTTCGAACGCCTTGAAAACCAACTTTGTGGAGACTATCTGAGAGACAACCGTTCAGGTAGAGGGATATTTCTGCTTGTGTATCGCGGTGAGAAACAACCTTGGAAAGTCCCGGAAAGAGATGATCGTTTGAATTTTGATCATTTAATTGCTGCTCTTAAGAATCATTGGGCAAAGATTTCTCCAAGATTTCCAAATATTGAGGAGATCAAAGTAATAGGAATCGATTTGACAAAGAGAATGAGCTGATTGGGTATAACTGAGTCGAGGGTTGGGGCATCAATTTTGAGTCTGTTCTTGTGGGTGTAAGGTAAGGCGGATAGGAAAAAACAGAATTAATGCCTCATCGAGCCTGTCGGTTGGTGACTTCTTGCTGAGCTGTTGATAGCATCTCGAACCCGCGAGCCAAGCTGACTAACCTCGCTCCGTCGACGTTTCAGGAGGATCAAGCACTCTCGCGGACGGGGATCAGTTGTTCACTTCGTCCAAAAAGTCCACCGCTGCCACTATCTCACCACGATAATCCTTGCCCCGAAGGCGAATCGGGCGGCGTAGTAGCTTTGGAAAAGCGTGCTTACGCTGATGCCTGCCGTCGTCGAGGCGTGGGCGAATTTTTCGCTGCCGAGGTAGACGCCGACGTGGTCGATCTGTTCGCCCGAGGAGAAAAAAACGAGATCGCCGGGTTGCAGACTCTCTTTGCGAATGATCGGGCCAAGCAGCGCCAGTTCGGACGAGGTGCGGGGCAGCAGCATCTGGAACGACTCGCTATACAGATATTGTATGAAACCGGAGCAGTCGAACCCTTCCGTCGAGGTTCCGCCGAAGCGGTATCTGATCCCCCGGCTCTCTTCGATGGATTCGAGCATCGCCCTGAAGGCGCGTTCGGAAACCTGCACCGGCAGGTCGCACCGCTCCGGGCCTTGCGGACGGAGGCGCGAGATAGAAGATTTTCTCTTTTTTAAGCTATATTTGCTCTCCATGCGATCGGACAGAGACCGCGAACTCTGACATGCGCCAAGCGCGAGCATGAGGCACGAGAGCGCCACGAGCGCCGCCGTTCTGAGGATGCCGCCTGTTTTCGCGCCGTTCGGAGCGATCCGGATGATCTCGTTCATGGGGTCGGCCAGACTGGTTCATGAAAAGTACCGACCATGGAAGTATAGTAAATCCGAACCGGAAAACGATCCTGAAACGATCACTATCCAATTCTTTCGATTGAGGTTATGGCAGTCATGAAATTTGGCGGCACCTCTGTCGGCAAGGCCTCGGCCATGCGGCAGGTGATCGCCATTATTGCTGAAAAGAGAAAATCCGAGACGCCGCTGGTCGTCCTGAGCGCGTGCAGTGGAATCACCAACAAACTGGTAAAAATCGCCGATACGGCTGGCGCGGGAGGTCTCGAAGAGGCGCTGCGTCTGGCTGGCGAGGTCAGGCAGTTTCACCTTGATCTCGTCGGGGAGCTTGTCGGCAACGAAGCGCTTCGCGAGGAGCTTGCCGCGAAGATCGACGCCTATGTCACCCGGCTCGAACGGCTGACCGAGGGGATCGAGATCGTCGGCGAACTGAGCGAGCGCTCGCGAGACCGCATCTGCTCCTTCGGCGAGCTGCTCTCGACGACCGTCTTCGCCGCCGCGCTGAACGAAGCGGGCGTTGGCTGCGAGTGGCTCGACATCCGCCAGGTGATGATTACCGACGAGTGCTTCGGCTTCGCCCGTCCCATCGAGGCGATCTGCCAGGCAAAGACGGACGAGATTATCCGTCCGAAGCTCGAAGCGGGCGTGGTCGTCGTGACGCAGGGGTACATCGGCGCGACCGGGGCGGGCAAGACCACCACCCTTGGCCGTGGCGGCTCCGACCTGTCGGCGGCGCTCTTCGGCGCGTGGCTGCACACCGACTCCATCGAAATCTGGACGGACGTGGATGGCGTGATGACCTGCGATCCCCGCATGGTTCCCGAGGCCAGGAGCATCCGGGTGATGACCTTCTCCGAGGCCGCCGAGCTGGCCTATCTTGGCGCGAAGGTGCTCCATCCCGACACCATCGCTCCGGCGGTGAAGAAGAATATTCCGGTCTATGTGCTCAACACCTGGCATCCGGACTCCAAAGGGACGCTGATCACCGACGATCCGTCGCTGCTCGCGGGCAAGAGTCAAAGCGGCCTCGTCAAGTCGATTGCCGTCAGAAAAGGTCAGGCGATTCTCAACATCCGCTCCAACCGGATGTTCGGACGCCACGGCTTCATGAGCGAGCTGTTCGATGTGTTCAAGCGTTTCAGCGTGTCGGTCGAGATGATCTCGTCGAGCGAGGTTTCGGTCTCGCTGACGGTGGACGATACCGTGCTTGAAGAGCCGTTCATCCTGGCGCTGCAAGCGCTCGGCGAGGTGGAGATCGAGCATAAGGTAGCCACGGTGAGCGTGGTCGGCGATAATCTCCGCCTGTCGAAGGGGGTTTCGGGCCGGATTTTCAACTCGCTGCGCAACGTCAACCTGCGGATGATCTCGCAAGGCGCGTCCGAAATCAACGTGGGATTTGTCGTCGAGGAGAACGAAGTTGCTGCGGCGGTCTCAGCCCTGCACTGCGAGTTCTTCGCCGAATCGCAGTGCGCCGCGATTTTCGAGAAACCGGCGGGAAGCTGAACCATCTGCGTCAGGTCGAGAATAGAGTTGTTCATCCGGCAACAATCCATTGCGACCTCCGCCGCAGCAGAAATTGGGCTGAAGCCCAGATTTATTTTACTGTATTCGCATACCCCGGACTGAAGTCCGGGGCAATTGTCAAGAGTTTTAATGGCCGGAGCAACAACAGGATAATCACGAAAAAGAACTATGGATTACAAGAAAGCCGGGGTCGATATTTCAGCAGGTGAAGAGTTTGTCCGCCTCATCAAGCCCCATGTTCGCCAGACCTTCACCCCGCAGGTGATGACCGACATTGGCGCGTTCGGCGGCTTCTTCCAGCCTGATTTCGCGAAGTACGAAAAGCCGGTGCTGGTGAGCAGCATCGACGGCGTGGGCACCAAGCTCAAGATCGCCATCGAGCTCGGCAAGTACGACACGGTCGGCTCTTGCCTGGTCAACCACTGCGTTAACGACATTCTGGTCTGCGGCGCACGGCCCCTCTTTTTCCTTGACTACTACGCCTGCGGCAAGCTGAAGCCGGAGATCGCCGCTTCGGTCGTGACCGGCATGGTGAAGGCGTGCCGCGAAAACGGCGCGGCGCTTATCGGAGGCGAGACCGCCGAGATGCCGGGCGTCTACGACGTGGAGGATTTCGACCTTGCCGGTACGATTGTCGGTATGGTCGATCAGCAGCACATCATCAACGGCTCGAAGATCGAGGCGGGCGACGTGATGA
>JAAXWU010000118.1 GCA_013334855.1 Chlorobaculum sp.
TGGGCAAGACCACGGCGGCGCGTGTCTTCGCCAAGGCGGTCAACTGCGAGCGGATGATCGACGATCCGAAGTACCTCAAGGAGATCACCGAGCCGTGCGGCGAGTGCGAGAGCTGCCGCGACTTCGACGCCGGGGCGAGCCTGAACATCTCGGAGTTCGACGCCGCCTCCAACAACGGCGTGGACGACATCCGCCTCTTGCGCGAGAACGTGCGCTACGGCCCGCAGAAGGGGCGCTACCGCGTCTATATCATCGACGAGGTGCACATGCTCACGACGGCGGCCTTCAACGCCTTCCTCAAGACGCTCGAAGAGCCGCCGCCGCACGCGATCTTCATCTTCGCCACCACCGAGCTGCACAAGATTCCGGCCACCATCGCCTCGCGCTGCCAGCGCTTCAACTTCAAGCGCATCCCGATTTCGGAGATTCAGCGCCAGTTGCAGTTCATCTGCGACGCCGAGGGGATCACCGCGGACGCTGACGCGCTCCAACTCGTCGGTCGCAAGGCGCAGGGATCGATGCGCGACGCGCAGAGCATCCTCGACCAGGTGATTGCCTTCGCCCTCGACAGCGAAGGGGAGCGGGCCATCCGCTACGAAAAGGTCGCTGACCTGTTGAGCTATATCGACGACGAGCACTTTTTCATGGTGACTGATGCCATCGCCACCGCCGACGCCGCCGCGATGCTCGACCTGGCGGGCATGGTGAATCGCAACGGCTACGACGAGCAGGATTTCATCGAAAAGCTAATCGAGCATTTCCGCAACTTCCTCATCATCCACAACTTGCGGTCTAGCAAGCTCATCGAGCGTCCGGAGCCGGTCAAGGAGCGCTACCAGCGCGACGCGCTACGCCTGACGCCACAGGCGATCATGGCGATGACCGACTTCCTCATGCAGACCCAGCGCGAGCTGAAGTTCTACGCCGAGCACCAGTTCCGTTTCGAGCTGGCGCTGCTCAAGCTGATCGAGCTTGGCCGTGGAACGTCGCATACTCCAACCGCTCCGGCGGACGAAAAAAAAAAGCCTGAGCCTTTAGCGCCCGCCCAGCCATCCGCCACCGCATCGAAGCCGGAGCCTCCCGCCCGGCGCTCGAACGCCGCATCCGCTCCGGCATCCGCCGCCGCGCCGCCCGGCTTGCCGCCGGTGCCGGAGCCGCCGCCCGCGCCGCCGTCGGGACGCGCCGCTTCGCGCCAGTCCGGTTCCCAACCAGCCGCCGCCATCGATCTCGGCTCCTGGAAACAGGCGTTCTCGAAGTTCGGCAGCAACGCCGACCAGCACCTTCCGGCGCGAAACCGCTCGCAAGTTGAGGAGAGCGGCACCGACAGCGGCGCTCCGGTCGCCGTGCTCGAACAGTTGCGCATGGAGTGGGGGCGCTTTCTCGAACACCTCTCGGCCAAAGGATTGCAGGTGATGGTGTCGCATCTTCACGCCAGCGAGCTGATGGCGTGCAGCCCGTCGGGCGTGGTGCAGCTCGGCTGCTGCCGGAAGTTCTCGTTCGAAGAGCTTCAGCACGACTCCGCCATGATCGAAAGTGAACTCGCCGAATTTTACCGCTTGCCGCTCAAACTCGCCGTCCGCTACGACGCCGAACGCGACGCCTGCACCCGCGAAAAAAGCGTCTTCACGATGTTCAAAGAGCTGTCGGAAAGCAACGAGGTAGTGCGCTATCTGATCAGCGATTTTGGCGCGGAGCTGGCGTATTGAAGAGGTGAGGTATTATCAGTGATCGGCGGCTGCTGAGTGATTGAGAGGATCAATAGTTTAATCAGAACATTGGGGGATTGTTATGAGAGTACTGTATTCAGTAATGCTGGCAATTAGCCTTATGGCTATAAGTATGACTGCATATGCAGGGCCAATCAGCGATACTTTTTCTGATTCAGTCTTTGGTGTGAAGTGGACGGATGATATTGAAACTGTCAAAATCAAGATTCCGGGCGGAAAAGTTGACGATAAATCTGGTGTTCTGATGTATACAGTACGTGATGGCAGAGAGGTTCTAAAAATGAAAAGAACTGATAAAAATAAAATTACATTCGTTTTTGATTCGACAAGAAAACTTAGTGGTGTTAGTATTGAATTTCCCTGTGACGGGTCAGAAAGCTGGGGTGAACTGCTGAATAAGGCCACAACATATTTTGGTGCTCATGATACGAATAATGCGAGTGGGTACGGGTTAAACATTGTCTGGCCAAGAGATAATAATATTACATTGACGATGTCTGTGATACCTAAAGTCTTGGGGTTCGGCTTTGATATGTTTATGGGCATTGGAAGAGTTGTTCCGGTCGAGGCGTCAAAAACGGAGCTTGGGTTTTAGCTTGCTAAACTGGATGTGTATAAAGCAGTTAACAGGATAAAAAGAGCGAAATAATGGGCGAAACGGTGAAGTTGAATGATGCGATTCGCATGATTTGGCGCGATGCCGCCAGGTTCATAGCTCAGGCAATGCGGGAAGAGGTTTCCGAAAGCGGTAATAAGAATGTTGAAGAATGGGCTTTGGAGGTTGAAACGTTAGCTGACGGGCTTATTCCGCTGTTTGATGGGCGGGCGCTTCGTGATGGCTGGAGCTGGACGGATGAAAAGGTTCTGAGCACTCTGAAGGCTTCAGGGCGTTTGCAAACGGCGATTTTGCAAGGGATGGGAGCATTAAACCCGGCAGTTCGTGCTGAGTTTGTTGCACGTGGCGATGGCTCAAAATGGACACGAGCTTTTATTGAAGAACAGCAGTGGAGAAAAGCGGAGGGATTAGCGATAAGCCAGGAATATGTGATATACGAAGCGTTCCGGCTTTTTATGTCCACTGTCGCTGAAACGAAACAGCCTGAAGCATCGGCGACGACGGGCGATTGTGTGCCAGACGAGCAGTTCGATGAACCGGCAGCAACCGGCAAGATTCCTGGCGGCTTTGTTGGGTTCTGTCTGGAAAAGATCGAGACGATGCAAATAGAAGAAAGGGGAAGATTTCTTTCCGTGAATAGGGGTGATTCATCTTTTTTTGATTATCGGAATACATGGAATAAGGAGTGGGTTGATAAAGGTAATACGCCTTACAAGAAGCCTCAAGAAGGTATTTCAAAAGCAAAGAATATATATCGAAAATTGCATAAAAAATTGAAGAATTGAATTCAATTTTCAATTCTTGGAGCTGCTAAAGATCGTCGTTATCATGCAGTTGAAGGCAATAAGCTATTTCAACAAAACATGAATAACGATGAAAGCAACACTTACCACCTTACAAACAAGCATTTCCAAATCAACCAGTTATCGAGCACAACGAACAAACAGTATTCATCTGATCAAGGTCGGCGTGCGATTGCTTTTTTCTGTATCCGCAGAAAAAAGGAAAACCCAAAAGCTCGGCGCGGTTTCAGGGTTTTACGGGCGAACTGAGGGGCGAGGTCGGGCGCATCGGGACAGGCATTTTCCTGTCGCTTGTCCCGTTTTTCCGGCGAGGCTTCGGTTCAGCTATTTCATCGACCGGAACGGCAACCTTCGAGCCATGAGCGATGGGAGGGCCAGATAACGGGGGTTGTCGGGGAGATCGAGGGACAAGCGCGGGCGCATGTGTGGGCGAGAAGAGCGTCTTCGCGTTGTTCGGGGAGCTGTCGGAAACCAGCAAGGCCGTGCGGTATCAGATAACGGAATTCGGCGGATGGCTTGTTTTCTCATCCAGCGGCGCACCGAAACTTGATGGGTGCGCCCGCCGCAAGATACAGGAATGCAGAAAGCTATCGACAGATTCCGGTTCACGGCGAAGGTCGGCCGGTCTTGAGCGTACGGGGAGATTTGCTGGCGGCTTTTTCAGCGTCGGGACTTGATAATTACCGCGATTCATCGTAATTATAAAGCGTATACATCGTCGTCGAGCTTATGCAGTACCTCGCCCGAGACGGCCTTCCGAATGAGCAGTACAGACCAGATGCAACACGAGCGGCGGAATCGCTGAAATCGGCTTTGATCCTATGGTTATTGCTGAGTTTGCGTGAAGCGTTCTTTGAGTGATGCCGTGTGTAGTGCCAATGTAGACTGATCTGTATAAAACGGCAGGATTAAATGATTGTCAATTCGATTAAGAGTTTTATAGATAATCAATTGGCTGCTCTGTGATTATCATTTTCGGCTGTCTAATACAGATGAATCTTTCTGCTTTTTCCAGAATCAGGCAGATCAGTCTGAGCATTGTTCGGCAACAAGATGGTTTCATTACACAAAGGGGCAAATTGGTCACTTTGGTCTGAACCGTCATAACAAAGTGAACCGCGTTTTTAGTCGTTTGAAAAACTCAAAAAGTAGAAATCCGGCACGGAATACGGGGAAGCACCAATGAACGGTCGTGATGATACGGTTCCCATGCACTTAGTGTGCAGAATCCAGCCACACCGCCTGAGGGGCTGGCGCGAGTACGCGGTTGACAGCAATTCGCAGGTGGCGGGAATCCTCCGTCCCGAAGCTTATAGCTCCAGCAGTCCTGTGTTCCATAGTTACGTGAAGCAGGCGACGGAAGCGGGACGGTCTATCGTTCTCTGGATTGTGACTCGTCACAATGGGGCTGGGGGGCAGCGAGCTGTGTTCTCGCTTGCTGCGAAGATGAACGTCCGTGCGCTCTACGAGTCAAAGCCGGATCAGTACCTTCCTTTTCGTCTGCGCCGGTACGACCGTCCGTGGAAGACTGGGAGTTCGCATACAAAGGTCAAACGGCTCATCGCTGAAGGCGACCCAGAGAATAGCCGCTTCAACCCGGCCTGCGACATTCGGGAGTGCCTCGCCAGCCTCGACTATCTGAACGTGAAAGGACAGCGTGCCTCTGGCCATCCGCAGACAGTGATGCAGGTGGATCCCAATTCGATCAAGCGGCTTGAGGATACAGCGAGACACGTCGCCTTTCATACGGTGTTCCTCAGCTACAAGCACGACGACTTCAAAGCTGGCGCCCCGGCTTTGCGGCCACCCTGGCAGCCGAAGGCGCTAGCTTATCGGCTCATACGTGCCGGTCTGGGAGTCTGGTTCGACGGCCTGTGCGCTTCGCAGCCAGCCCGTCGCGACGCCATCGCTCCAGAAAAGGATCTCCTCACAGACGAGGAAGTCGGTCTGCTTTTGGCTGAGGGTCACCGGCAGAGTTTGGTCGTGCTGGGCATCGACACCTCGCGATATCTAACTCCCGGAACGGGCGGCGTGAACTGGACACTGCGGGAATACGACGGCAGTATTAGTAGCCAGATTCGTGGCGAGCCTCAGCAGCGCTTTGTGCTTCATGGTCCAAACCCACGGAGGTTGACCCCGGAACCGCATTGCGCGAAATATTGGGAGATCGATGTGGATACGGATTTCGTGTCCGAACTGAGGGCGATGCTCGGTGTCCGGAGTCAGACGAAAGTCTGAAAGCCTCGCACACAAGCGATGATGGGTACTGCTTGGACAAAATGGGTACGTGTCGTCTGTATCATTTTTCGAATCCCAGGGCCTAATGATCGTGTTCTGCTGAACGTTAGGTATCATGACACGGATACTCCAGCTCTGAAGTCATTATGGTGTAGGCCATTATTTTTTAATTATTGAACCAGTGATGAATCTCTTACAATCAGGGGAACGCCATGGAAAAAAAAGGAAAGTTCGTCCACATGACGCTTGTGGAATTTGCCGACTGGCTCAAAGCCAATCATTTCGACAGGCAAATCGGTGTCATACAGAACCACCACACCTATATACCGGGTTATGCCCATTTCAAAGGCAATAACCACATCGCACTGTGTGAAAACATGGAGCGCTCCCATCTGGAGCGAGGATTTGCTGAAATCGCCCAGAACCTCACCATATTCCCGGATGGCGACGTTGTTCTGTGCCGAAGCTTCAACACGATCCCGGCTGGCATCAAGGGGGCTAACCAAAATGGTCTGTGCATCGAGAATCTGGGCAACTTTGATCTTGGCGGAGACGCCATGAGCAAGGCGCAGCGCAACGCGATCGTGACGGCTAATGCACGGCTGCTTATGCGTTTTGGCCTGCCCTGCAATACCGATCATGTGGTCTATCACCACTGGTGGGATCTTACCACCGGACAGCGCACCAATGGCAGCGGGAACACCAAGTCCTGCCCTGGTACAGCCTTCTTTGGTGGCAACAGCGTGGCTGCCGCCCAAACCGGCTTTCTCCCGCTTATCGCTGCTGTGATGGGCGTAGCGGTCAATCCCCCCGCGCCGCCACAAGTACTGTTCCAAGGCGAGGTAAATACCGATTCGCTCCGTATCCGCAATGCGCCTGGTGTTTTGCCTCAGCTGGAAGTGGAGAATCGGGTTTGGTGAGTTAGTTGGTTGATGGTGTCTGTTGTTGTCGAAATCTGTCTGGAAGCAAGGGGCGACCTCATTTCCAGTCTTTTTTGTTTACGAGC
>JAAXWU010000225.1 GCA_013334855.1 Chlorobaculum sp.
CTCTTCACTTCGCCGCATCTGGTCGATTTCACGGAGCGGATTCGCATCGACGGCCAGCAGATCGGCCAGGAGCGGGTCGCCGACTATTGCGCGAAGCTGCAACCGGCGGTGATTGAGACGGGCGCGACCTTTTTCGAGGCGACCACCGCGATGGCTTTCGCCTTTTTTGCCGACGAGGGGGTCGATGCCGTCGTGATCGAAACCGGCATGGGTGGTCGGCTCGACGCAACTAACGTCGTGAAACCGGACATCGTGATCATTCCGAGCATCGGCCTGGATCACACCGAGTGGCTTGGCGACAATCTTCGCGAGATAGCCGCCGAGAAGGCGGCGATCATCAAGCCGGGGTCGCGGGTTTTCACCGCCGTGCCCGAAGCGGCGGAGTCGTTCGGGCCGATCCGGGAGGCCGCCGAAGCGGCGGGCGCGGAGCTGCACCAGGTCGAGCGCGAGGCGGCCTGGACAGTGGAGGAGGTTCGTCCGGAAGCGCTTGCTCTGCGCATTGCCCTCGGTGGGGAGGAGCCACGGCAGATCGAGGTGCCACTGACCGGCTCGTTCCACGCCTCCAACGTCAGTCTCGCCATCATGGCCGCCCGTTCGGCGGGCATCTCGTGGGGGCATATCGAAGCGGGGCTTGCGCAGCTCGGTTCTTCGGGCTACCGGGCGCGGCTCGAACGGATTGCGGATAAACCGGCGGTGATGCTCGACGTCTCCCACAATCCCGACGGAATGCAGAAGAGCGTGCAGGCGTTACTCGAGATTCGCGACTGTTTCCGTTTTCTGTACGTGATCATCGGTATCGCCGCCGACAAGGATGCCGCTGGAATCCTCCGGCACATCGCGCCGCTCGCCGACGAGATCGTCTCGGTCGAGCTGCCGACAGAGCGGAGCCTGCCTGCGGCGGAGCTTGCGCGGTTGTGCCTGGAGGCCGGAGCGCAGCAGGTCAGCGCGTGCCGGACAGCCGCCGAGGCTTTGGCGCTGCTCGACTGCCGCGTCGAACCCGAAGATATGATTCTCGTCACCGGTTCGTTTTATCTGGCCGGAGAAGTCCTGGAGATGGAGCGCTTTCAATTACGCCGGGCGACCGCCGGAGTGAAGTGATCCATATGTTTTTACATAAATTATTTTATATTCATCTTAACCTCTGAGAATCTCCAGTCAGGGCCGCAGCCTTCCACTGGCAGTTCTCCTGGTAAATTCCGGTTTCATTACATACCATCTTACCTCATACGGCTTCGTTTCTCTTTTTCATGTCGCTCTCAACAACATCGAGGGTATTCTTTACCGTATCCGGCGGCCATCGACGATGATCCCGTTGCTTCACCGCAGTGATTCCCATGAGGCAGTTCTTTACTGCATACTTAACCATTAAGCGTTGACCAATCAACAATGTCGAACAATTCGGTATCCAAAGGCCTGGACATCAATGTACTCCAGAAGAAAAAGGTTCATGAACTCAATGCCATAGCCAAAGAGCTTGGCGTGATTACTGCTGGTTTCCGGAAGGAGGAGCTGATCTACAAGATCATCGAGGCGCAGTCGCTGAAGAATCCCGATCCCGAAAGCGGCCAGGTGATGGTCAATACCGGCGTTCTGCAGGTCATTCCCGAAGGCTACGGATTCCTTCGCTCGTCAAACTACAACTATCTCTCCTCGCCTGACGACATCTACGTCTCTCCTTCCCAGATCAAGCGATTCAACATGCGCACCGGCGACACGGTCTCCGGCCAGGTACGTGCGCCGAAGGAGGGGGAGCGCTTTTTCGCCCTGCTGAAGATCAACACCATCAACGGCAAGGATCCCGAAGTGACCCGCGAGCGTCCCTTCTTCGAGAACCTGACGCCGCTCTTTCCCCATTCGCGCATCAAGCTCGAAACCCGCCAGAGCGAGTATTCGGGGCGCATCATGGATATTTTCACCCCGATCGGCAAAGG
>JAAXWU010000015.1:0-4020 GCA_013334855.1 Chlorobaculum sp.
TCCTCCGTGATTTCGCCGGTGCTGCACTTGCCGACCGCCTCGAAGACCGAGATCAGATCGACCTTCTTGCCCGACGGCATGTGACCGGCCTGCATCGGCCCGCCCGAGACGAAGATGGCGGGGACGTTGGTGCGGAGCACACCCATCATCATACCGGGGGTGATTTTGTCGCAGTTCGGGATGCAGACCAGGCCGTCGAGCCGGTGCGCTTCGACCATCGTCTCCACGGAGTCGGCGATCAGCTCGCGGCTCGCCAGCGAGTAGCGCATGCCGACGTGACCCATCGCGATGCCGTCGCAGACGCCGATGGTGTTGAACTCGAACGGCACGCCGCCCGCCTCGCGCACGGCCTCCTTGGCGATCCTGCCCAGCTCCTGCAGGTGGGCGTGGCCGGGAATCAGCTCGTTGAAGGAGTTGCAGATGCCGATGAACGGCTTGGAGAAATCATCCCTTGACGAAACGCAACCGGTGGCTTTGAGCAGACTGCGGTGCGGGGCCTTTTCAAATCCTTTTTTTATGGTATCTGATCTCATTGGTGCTTTTGACATTGGTTAAAGCAAATAAAAACAACGCGCAAGGCCTGCCTTTTCCGAAGCCTTGAAGTCTGATGTATTGTCGAGGAAAATACGGTTGACCGGAAAAAGGCTGACGGGTCAGGCTACGATAATTCGTACCTGCACGAGCGGTACCGATACGGTAAGGAGTGTGCCGGAGATGAGGGAGGTGTGCTGCGCGGTGAAGCTGATTGCCGCGGGAGCATCGGGGCGTGAAGCCTCCGTTTGCCCTGAGGTTGCGGTCATGGAACGATGTTTGGTCGTAAACGGCATTGCAATGGTTCGGTTATCGCGCCTGATTCATGAGGAAAATTGCAAACAAGTTACATTTTCCCGGATATTAAGTCAAGTGTCTTCTTGGAGGGACAAAGAAAAAATCGATAAATATTTCACCTGTTCGGAATGGTGTAAAAAAATAAAAATTGTATCTTTGAGGAAAGGGTTCTGTTTATGTTCCACCAATCAAACAAAAAGTCAGTACCATGGTGAATATCCAGCCTCCTTCCCCGCAGGATATGCCTTCTTTTTTTCTGCTTCTGACTCTTATCGGCTTTTTTCTGGTGCTTGGCGAGCTTCTTACCAGGAAATTCAGCATCAATCCACTTGTAGTCAGAAAAGTGATCCACCTGAGCATGGGGGTGGTGATGTTTTTCATTCCCACCTATTTCACATCCAATTTTTATCCGCTCATCGTGGCGCTGCTCTTCGCGGGCATCGGTCTGTTGAGCCTGAAGTCGGGAGTTCTGATGTCGCTGCACGGCGAGACGGTCTTAACTCCCGAGGGCGAGAGGGTCATCAGTTATGGCCCGGTGCTTTTTCCGCTGGTCTTTTTCGTGCAGGCGCTGTTTCTGTGGGGCTCGCATGTCTGGATTCTGCAAACCTCCATGCTGGTGCAGGGTATCGGCGATGCGCTGGCCGCGCTGGTGGGCACGGCGGCAGGCGGACGCCATATCGAGAACCTGACCAAAAGCCGCAAGAGCGTCGAGGGAACGATGGCCATGTTCATCTCGAGCTTCGTGATTCTGTCGGTTTCGCTCTTCGTTTTCAAGCCTGCCTTCACGGCGGAACTTGCCGCGCAGCCCTTCTGGATGCTGCTCGCGCTCGCGCTGCTCTTGGCATTGCTCGCTACGGCGGTCGAGGCGCTGCTCTCCTGGGGACTCGACAACCTCTTCATTCCGCTCGCTATCGCCTATGTGCTCTACGTGATCGATGTCAACCACATGGTGACGCTCGAAGGCTTTCTGCTTGGCGGACTCTTCGCGCTGTTCATGGCGGTCTTTTCGATCAAGGTCAAATTTCTCAACAACAGCGGCGCGACGGCGACCTTCCTGCTCGGCACGACCATTTTCGGTATCGGCGGTCTTGACTGGACCGTGCCGATGCTGACCTTCTATCTCCTTTCATCGATTCTGTCGAAGCTGGGACACAAGCGCAAGGCGAAGTTCGACCTGGTTTTCGAGAAAGGCTCCCAGCGCGACGCCGGTCAGGTTTACGCCAATGGCGGCGTGGCATGGATCATGATGGTGATCTATTCGCTTACCAACGATCCCTATATTTTCTTTGCCTATCTCGGCACTCTCGCCGCCGTGCAGGCCGACACCTGGGCGACCGAAATCGGCACCATGTGGCCCAACGCGAAAGCCCGGCTCATCACCACCTTCAAGGATGTGCCTGTCGGAACCTCCGGCGGCGTCTCCATTCCCGGCACCTCGGCGTCGTTCATCGGTTCGCTTTTCATCTGTTCGAGCGCCGTCCTGATGAACGTTTCGTGGGTTCATGAGCTTGGTATTGTTCAGTCGCTGCTGGTCATCGGTATTTCGGGTCTCATCGCCAGCCTCGTGGACAGTTTCTTCGGGGCGACCGTGCAGGCGCAGTACTACGATCCCATCCGGCAGAAGGTAACGGAGCGCACGCACAGCGTCGCCCCCGACGGCAGCCTGGTGGCCAACGAACTTCTCAAGGGATACCATTTTGTAAACAACGATCTGGTCAATACATTGTGTGCTATATCGGGTTCAGCGGTTGCCTACGTGGTTGTCCGCCAACTGATTGTCCTGTAACGTGAAACTATACGAGAGAAGCGAGTATGTCCGAACAAGGTGGTGTTGGTATTGTTACGATGATTGCTGGAGCGGGGCCGGTTGTGTTGATGGTGCTGACGGTGTTGATTCTCTTTTCGATCATCTCCTGGGCGATCATCGCCTGGAAATTTGGTTTTGTCAGAAAGTCGATGAAGGAGTCGCAGGATTTTCTGGACTCGTTTTTCGATCTGCCGACGGCCGACAAGCTCTTCGCGGCAAGCGAAAACTACCGGAACGGTTCGCTGCCGAGGGTGTTTCGCGCCGGCTATATCGAGTACAGCGCGGGCCGCGACCGCGCCTCGTCATCGAGCCTGAAGGAGCGCATCAGGCTCGCCATCAAGCGTGAGGTCAACGCCGAGAGCAAGCGCCTCTCCCGCATGGTGCCGTTCCTGGCCACGGTCGGCAACACCGCTCCGTTTATCGGCCTGTTCGGCACGGTCTGGGGCATCATGGCCTCCTTCCAGAATATCGGCCTGATGCAATCGGCCTCGCTCGCGGCGGTCGCCCCCGGCATCTCCGAGGCGCTCGTGGCCACGGCGACCGGCCTCGTCGCGGCGATTCCCGCCGTCATGGGGTACAACTACCTCACCCATCAGATCGGACTGATCGAGCGTGACATGGAGGATTTCGCGCCCGACTTCGTCGATTCACTCCTCAAACAGTAAGCGAGGAGCGCGACGATGATGACCGGACAGAAAACCAGGCTCATGAGCGAAATCAACGTGACCCCCTTCGTGGACGTTATGCTGGTGCTGCTCGTGATTTTCATGGTGACCGCCCCCATGATGACCAGCGGTATGAAGATCGAGGTGCCGCAGACCACGCACGAGCGGATGGATATCGATCCCAAAGGGATCGTGGTGAGCGTCGATTCGTCGAGAAAGGTGATGATCAACGACTACCAGCTCGACGCCTCGGAACTGGCCGAACGGTTGCCGAAGATTCTCGAATCGATGAAGGCCGACGAGGTCTATCTCAAGGCTGACCGGACGCTGCCCTACGGTTTCGTCATGTCGGTGATGGCCTCCATCCGGCAGGCCGGGGTGGAGAAGATCGGCATGGTAACGGAACCGGCGATGCCGGAGAGCCAGAAACGCTGAGCCGGGGGCGGACGCGCTATGCAGGGCAGGGATGACTTGAAGCAGGAGCTGAGGCGCTTCTACGTTTGGCTCGGTTTTGCCGGGGCGGCGCATGTGGCGCTCATCGCGGCGGTCGTCGTGTTGCAACTGCTGTACGTGCGGATGCATCCGCCGATGAGGATCATCAACGTCTCGCTGGTCGAGATGCCGGGTCTGCCGGGACCGGCGGGCGGGCCGAAAAGCATCGAAACGCCGCCTGCCGCTGCAATGCCGCCGGAAAAAGCCGAAGCCCCGGCAGTGACGAAA
>JAAXWU010000015.1:4120-30676 GCA_013334855.1 Chlorobaculum sp.
CGAAAAGCATCGAAACGCCGCCTGCCGCTGCAATGCCGCCGGAAAAAGCCGAAGCCCCGGCAGTGACGAAAGCGACGAAAACGCCCGAACCTCCACCTCAACCGGTAAAAAAAATATCCGAACCGGTCGCGGTCAGGAAAATTCCTGAAAAAAATCCAGTCAAACTTCCCGAGCCAGTTCCGAAAAAAGAGAGCGCGGCGGAAGAGCAGAAGCGTCTACAGGCCACGCTGGAGCAGCTCAGGAAAAAGGAGCGCACGGCGGAAGAGCAGAAGCGTCTTCAGACCGCGCTGGATCAGCTTCGCAAAAAGACGACTGCGCAGCAACCGTCAGCCAATACGGCTACCGGTACGACCAAACCCGGCAACACGCCGTCGAATCTCAAGAAGACAGAGACCACTCAGGGCTCGGGCGCGGCATACTCCGGTTCTGGCTCAGGAGCGGGCGGTGGCCGTTACGGCACCGGCGGAGCGGCGTTCGATCCCTACAAGGCTAAAATCGCCACACGAATTCAGGGAAACTGGGACTTTTCAAGCCGGATGGTTCGAAGCGCCACGGGCATGGAGGTCTATGTCTCCATTCTGATCATGCCGGACGGGTCAGTGAGCGAGATACGATACGACCGAAAATCATCGAGCGAATACCTGAACACTTCGGTCAGGAACGCGCTCTCCAAATCCCTGCCGTTTCCGGCTCTGCCGAGAGAGTATGGTTCAAGAGGCATCTGGGTGGGATTTGTCTTCACTCCGGAAGGAATCGGACGATGAAGATTTTGATGCGTCGTTTGGTTTGTTTTGCAAAGTAGTTGTATAATTGGGATGATTCTCCCTTTCATAGCGCCAGAGGCGCTGTTTTTGTCTGTATGAATGAATGATGCCGGAAAGAGCGACGTCGAAATTGTTTTCCGGTTTCGATAACTTTAACATCATTTCCGCCCGATATGAGAAGCACCAGAATTTCATTCACTGCGCTCTTTACCTTGCTGCTCGTCATGTTCGTCATGCCGCTGACGCTCAAAGCCGAAGAGGCCGGTGAATACATCGCGATCCGCAAAGAGGGGGCCAGCAGAATCGCCATCGTCCTCGACAATCTGGCCGCCTCGGGGGGCAAGCAGTCGGAATGGGCAAAAAGCCTCGACAACACCATCAAGCGAGGACTCGATTTCACCGGCCTGTTCAACCTGATGCCAGCTCCGCTCAACATCAGAAATAGCCAGAACGGCACGCTCAATCTGACCACGATCGCCTCCGTCGGCGGCGATATGTATGCGGGAGGCTCGGTGACGAACAAGATGGGCAAGCCGGTACTTGAAATGCATGTCAGCGATGTTTCCGGCAAGCCCCTGCTCGACCGGACCTATAGCGGCGAGGAAGCGCGGCTTAGGGATATGGGGTTGCGTTTCTGCGCCGATCTGGTCGAACTGCTCACCGGCAAGCGCTCCGTGTTCGGCTCCAGAATCGTGTTCGTCTCCAATCGCACCGGATATAAGGAAATATATATGTGCGACTTCGATGGAGAGAATGTCGTGCAGCTCACCAGTTCGAGGTCGATCTCTCTCACCCCCTCCGTTTCATCAGACGGCAAGTACCTTGCCTGGACGGATTACACGAGCGGGAAGCCCGATCTCCACATCAGGAATCTTGCCACCGGCGCGAATGCTTCGGTCGGCAAGCAGGGAGTGAGCATCAGTCCGGCATGGCGGCCAGGCACGAACACCTGCGCGACCACGCTCTCGTTCGAAGGCAATCAGAACATCTATCTCATCAGGGCAGACGGCTCGGTTGAGCGCCGGTTGACCAGTGGCGGCGAAATCAACGTTTCGCCAACCTTCTCTCCCGATGGCTCGAAAATGGCCTTCGTTTCGACCAGGCAGGGCGGCCCCCAGATTTTCGTTCTGGATATGGGCAGCGGACAGGCTCGACGCCTCACCTACAGCGGCAGCTACAATACCCAGCCCTCATGGTCTCCAGCAGGTGATAAAATCTTGTATTCGTCGATGCAAAAGAGTGGCGAAATCAATATATTCACGGTAAGTATAGATGGTTCTGGTCTGCTTCAACTGACCAGCGGGGCAAAAAACAACGAATACCCCTCCTGGTCGCCTGATGGAAGCATGATCGTGTTTTCATCGAACAGGGATGGCAAAAGAAAGTTGTATGTCATGAACGCGGATGGTACGAATCAGAGACCGTTACTTCGCATGGAGGGAGAACAGCAGCAGCCATCATGGTCAGTCAGTAAATAGCTCATTTTTTTTCAACTTAAAATTTAACGGGGGAGATATATGACAAACCTTCAGAAGGTCACCAAGAGAGCGCTGTATGTTCCGGCGTTGCTGTTTCTTGGTGCATGTTGCGCTTCGAAACCGGTCTCGAAGGTTTCGCCAGCGTCCGCAAATCAATCGTCTCAGGCCGCATCGGCAGCCGCGTCAGCATCGGCGTCAGCGGCTTCAGCAGCCGCCGCATCCGCAGCGATGAACGCCGTGAGCCTGGGTGATATTTACTTTGATTTCGATCGCGCCAATATTACCCCGGAAAGCGAAGCTCAGCTCAAGCAGAATGCTGACTGGATGGCTGTCAACAAGACAAAGAGCGTTATCATCGAAGGTCATTGCGACGAAAGAGGCACGGCTGAATACAACATGGCTCTCGGCGAGCGCAGAGCCGAATCTGCCAAGAGCGGCATGAAGAGCCTCGGCGTAGATCCGGCCCGCGTGAGCACGGTCAGTTTCGGCGAGGAGAAACCGTTCGATCCCGGTCATAACGAAGAGGCCTGGGCAAAAAACAGAAGAGATCACTTCATAGCGAAATAAATCTGACACGATGATTCGGAGGGCCGTCTGGCCCTCCGGGCAATTTTGATTACACCAACGAAACGAGAGAGAAATCCCATGAGACATACTTTTACAGGAGTTATCGCTGCTGCCATGATTATTTTGGCTGGCTGTTCATCGAAAAGCGCAGTATCGACAAATGGTACTTCGGGAACAGGAGTTGGAACGGGATCGGGTGTTGGTTCGGGAACGGGAGCCGGTACGAGTTCTGGTCAGGGAGCCGGAGCTGCGGTCGAAACGCAAAACGTTGACCAGAAGCTTTCTACCGGTACAATCATCGGTGATATTTTCTTCGATTTCGACAGTTCCGCGCTGAGCGACGAAGCGCAGGAACAGCTCAAACAAAACGCCGCGTGGATGCAGAGTCATCCGTTTCCAGCCGTGACGGTCGAGGGGCATTGCGACGAGCGGGGCACCGACGAGTACAACATCGCGCTTGGAGAGCGCCGCGCTGAAGCGGCCCGCAATTATCTGGTGACTCTTGGAGTCAAAAGCAATCGTCTGACCGCAGTCAGCTTTGGCGAAGAGAAACCGTTCGACCCCGGTCACAACGAAGAGGCGTGGGCAAAGAACAGAAGAGATCACTTCGTCACGAAATAAATCTTTCGATTCTTTGGGCATCATGCCGGAGTCCAGATTACGGCTGGTCTCCGGTTTTGGCCGTTAAAGCAACAATTATCCGACTCCATAATGAAAACCGGACGTTTATTGCTGATTCCCGTGGTTCTGCTTTCGGCATGTGCATCGAAAAACGATCTGAACTACGTTCAGGGACAGGTTTCAGAGCTCAAGCAGGAGTCACGGGTCATAAAGGAGCAGTCTGCCGGCTCCTATTCCGAGATAACCCAGTATCGTGAAGAGATCGCCGCGCTTCGTGGAAAGATCGACGAGTTACGGCATAATTATGATTTATCGATGAGGCAGATCGACATGGAGGATTCCCTGCTGGTCAGGAAAACCGACACTCTCGAAAGTCGTCTTGCAAAAGTCGAGCAGTCTCTCGCAGTTATCACTGCCGCTGTCAATGATTCCCAGATGCCAAAGCCTGCTCCGACAGCGGAGGGCGCCGGTTTGGATGTGGGGGCCGATCAGCCCACAGGACAGCCTCCACTCAAAACCCCCGTTCCTCAGACAGCAGATAACGCATTGCTGAACGAGGGATTGCTCAGGATGAAAAAACAGGATTTCTCGGGCGCTCGTGACAGTTTCAAGGCATTCATTACAGCCAATCCCAAATCGCCGAAAGTGGCCGATGCCCAGTTCTATATAGCCGAGAGCTATTTCAGCGAAAAATGGTACGAGAAGGCCATTATCATCTATGATGAAGTATTCAGAAAATACACCAAAAACGCAAAGCGCCCCGCCGCACGATACAAGCAGGGGCTTTCTTTCGAGAAGTTGGGGGACAAGGCGAATGCCAGAACGTGTTACAAGGATGTGGTGACGCTCTATCCAAATTCACCGGAAGCGAAGCTCGCCAAAAAGAGTCTCGACAAGAAATAACTGTAACTTCCGGTACTCTCAAAAGCCTGGCTCAACGCCAGGCTTTTTTATTTTGCGCTTATAGACAAAAAAAAGAGCCTTGCTTGCGCATGGCTCTTTCTGAACAGATTTGCTTTTGAGAGAGGTGCTGAAACAAGCCTGTTATTTGAAGAACTGGTCGAGGGTGTAAATCTTGTTGTCAAGCTCTACACACAGGCCCTTGCCTTCGCGGTAGAAAACAGGAATATCCCTCATCGTCCACTTGACGCCGCGTTTGTCGAAATCGATGACATAGCGGTTTTCCATATCGACCACCTGTTTGCCAATATTAATACCAATATCTGGCTGGGTGGTGAGGATATAGATTTCAATTTCGCCGTCGATGAGCCTGCGGATCATCTCCTTGGTCGGCGACAGCTTCCGGCGACCCGATGCAGGCATGAGCTCGACTTCGAGCCTGTCGTTTCGATCGCGCTTTGCTGATGTGATGAAATACTTCTCTGCTTTGTGCACCGCATTTCCTGACCAAGGGCCGGATACAGATTTACGTACCTGATTGGTGGCGGTTTGAGGACGGCTTAGCTGAGGCTGCATGGTTCTGCTCGGTTTGATTGGCTGACTGGGCACCTCGAGGTGGTGTAAACCATTATTTCAATTAAGTTAGCAAAAGGTCTGTAAATAAAAAAAGAATTCATCACTTTGAACGGCCTTACGTCGAAAGGATTTTGATTCGTTCCTCCGCATTTTTTAGGTCAGTTCAAGCCTGAAATGACAAAATGGGGTAGGGAAGTGGTGATGTCGATTCGGTAACCAACTTCCTCAACCTGCGCGCTCTCTCCATGGCATTGTTCATTCAGGCCACAATATGGTGAGATGACGTGATAATGGCGTTTTGTGTGATTGTGGGATGGCGTAATTTTGAAATAAAAAATATTTTTGTATTTTTATCGTAAACCTTGCATCTGATGGTTTTTCAGGTGCTTGAAAATAGCGTTTCTCTGTTGTGCGATGTTTTGAATGGCAGCCGAAGTTGAAGGGGATTGGATTGATACAATGATTCGCGATAGCGCATGACTCGGTTTTGAGAACGCCTCATACAACGTGAACTTATTTTGCTCTGTCTTTGCAGGGCAGTTTTATCCAATAACTTGAAGTAAAGGAGTACCGTATCATGGCCAGACTGATCGTATCCGCACTCTCCGAGGACACCATCGCCGCTCCCGGAAACCGCAATCCCAACTACATCACGGTATCGGTCACCGATGCCAACGGCGTACCGGTCACCGGACTTGCTGCAGCCAATTTCAGGGTCGATCCGATGATCGTCGGCCCGGGCGGCGCTCTGGTCAACATCACGAGCCTTACCGCTGGTCGGCTTCCCGGCTTCTACCTGATCCAGGTCGTGCCGATCAACACCCAAACCTGGAAAGCCGGCATGTACATTTTCTGCGTCGCCACCGTTCGCGGCACCGACCAGGGCCAGACGCTCTGCCAGGTGTTGATGGATTGATCCGCCGGGTCGTCCTGCAATTACAAGTTGATTCCATCAAGCTGCCTCCCCGTGGGGCAGCTTTTTTTCTGCCAATACTTTGCGTCGCGGTCTTTGCCGGAGTTGCATTTTGAGTGAATATGGGGATAAAAACGTATCTTGTCGAAGTAGATTCTTCCCGTCAGTGCCCCCGATTCTTCCATTGACTGTTTTCTCTGCAAGGAGTAAGTATGAAAGTCTTCATCAGTTCGACTTACAAGGATTTGATTGACTACCGCGCAGCCGCGATTCGCGCCGTTGAGGGGACGAATTATCAGGCGGGCAAAATGGAGGTGTTCGGCGCTCGTTCTGAAGAACCGATCGAGGCGTGCATGAACGAGGTTGAGGAGTGCGACTTGTTTATCGGCATCTATGCCCTTCGTTACGGGTACGTTCCTCTCGGTTCGGACATTTCCATTACCGAGATGGAATATCTTCACGCCAAAGAAACGGGTAAGACGATTTATTGCTTTTTGCTGGATGAGGAAAAACAGGGCTGGCTCACGAAATGGATTGATGAAGATCCGGGAAAATCAAAACTCAGGGATTTAAAGCAACGAGTTCAGAAAGCGCATGTTTGCGAATATTTCACGACGCCGGATAATTTGAGAGCGAAAGTAGCCAACGCGCTCAGCCATTTCGTCGCCAACCACAACGGTTCATCGGTTTCCGGGCCACACTGTCCACTGCCCAAACCGACTGGCAATTCGCTTCCGCGTGAAGGATTTTTCGTCGGTCGAGACGCGGAGCGCAATATCATTGCTGAAGCGCTGTCGCCGGAGTCTCGGACATGGGGGGCGTTGATCGACGGGCCGGGCGGCATCGGCAAGACGGCGCTGGCGATCAAGGCCGCGCACGAAGCGCCAGAGGGGTTGTTCGAGCGCAAGATTTTCATCAGCGCCAAAGTGCGCGAACTGACAACGGATGGCGAAAAGCCGCTTACCGACTTTACCCGTCCGACTTACCTTGCGATGCTCGACGAATTGGGCAAGGAGCTTGGCGAAGAGAATCTGGAACGTCTTGTGCCCGACGAACGACCGAACGTGTTGCGTCTCGCATTGGCGGGCAAGAGGGCGCTGATTGTATTCGACAATCTGGAAACCCTTCCCGAATCGGAGCGCACGCGCCTGTTCCAGTTTCTCTCGCGCCTGCCCGACGGCAACAAAGCCATCGTCACCTCGCGCCGCCGCACGGACGTGGACGCCCGCATCGTGCGCCTCGACAGGCTTTCGCACGACGAAGCGATGGAGCTGATCGTCGAGCTTGCGAAAAAATATCCGCGCCTCGACCGCGCCTCGGAGAAAGAGCGCGACGATCTGTACGGCATGACGCACGGCAATCCGCTGCTTATCCGCTGGATTGCGGGGCAGTTGGGCCGCGAAGGCTCGCAGTGCCGTACCATTGCCGACGCCTGCGCATTCATCGAAAAAGCGCCAAAAGGCAACGATCCGCTCGAATACATCTTTGGCGACTTACTTGAGACCTTTACCGAAAATGAGACGCTCGTGCTTGCTGCGCTGACATATTTCACTAAGCCCGCCAAACTGCAATGGCTGGCGCAAATGACTGGACTACCTGAACGTGCAGCCGAAACAGCGCTGGAAGATCTGACAGACCGCGCCATTCTTATCTCCGATCTCGAATCTCAGACATATTATCTTCCGCCTCTTGCCGCACAATTTATTAAAACTCGCCGCTCGGAAGCTGTTAGTCAGACCGGCGATGAAATGGTAAACCGTGTTTACGCTCTTGTGATGCAATACACTCGATCAGACGGTTGGTATAATTGCGAAGGTTTCTTCAAACTCGATGCTGAATGGGGCTTTCTTTACGCTGCGTTACCGAGATTATTGATGGGCGATAATAGTCGATTGCAGAAGATATGTAGTAGACTTCATGTTTTCCTTGAGTATACAGGAAGATGGGATGAAGAAATTTGGTTAGCTGGAAGGGCTGAAATGCGTGCGCTTACTGCTAATGATACAGAGTATGCGGGTTGGCGGGCATATATGGCAGGGAAGATTTATTACCTTCGGAATCAACTTGGAGAGGTTTGGGAGTGTGCTGCTAGAGCAAGTGAGCACTGGCGGGACAGTATCCCTCGGAACAAAGCATTTGCTATTCGTCTACGCGGATTAGGTTTCAAATTAAACAAAGAGTATCTCAATGCTATAATTTTTTTTAGAAAAGCATTGGATATCTGGTGCTCCATCTCCTCTGAAAGTGATGACGTCGCTATCGCGCTTAATGACTTGGCTGCCGTTGAACACGCAAACAAAGATTATGTGGCCGCTGAACGAGATTACCGCGAAGCTCTACGAATTGCAATAAAAGTCTATTTTAAAGAAGATATTGCCTCAATAACAGGTAATTTGGCAGTTCTTGCTCTCGACCGCAAGCATTGGCTTGAAGCTGAATCCCTCGCAAGAGAAGCCCTTGCGTTATCTGAACAATTGCAGCGTCAGGATTTGATCGCTAGAGATAGTCACTGCGTAGCTAAAGCTCTGTTTAAACAAAACAAAAATCTTGAAGAGGCTATAACTCTTGCTCGTCCTGCCGCCGAGATTTTTACACGATTGCGTCAACAAGACTATTTGCAAGACGCTCAGCAGACTCTGCTTGAGATCAAGAATGCTATGAATGATGATTTGACGTATTATTGCGAGATATAATAATCCCTTTACCGTAATCCCATGCAGAGAAAAGAAAAAGCTTTACAGTTGTTCAGCAACCGTTGCAATTGCAGCCAGGCGGTGTTTGCGGCTTTTCGGGTGGCGGAGGTGCTCGATGAGGCAAGCGCGTTGAGGCTTGCGACGGTGTTTGGGGGCGGCGTGGGGAGCACGGGCGGCGGGTTGTGTGGCGCGGTGAGTGGTTTTCGTCGTGAATTTAGAGTTGCTCATGGAGCTTTATTTTATCAATAGAAAATGAGCCTATTATTGAGTCCATAACTTGAACAGAAAACTCAAAATGCTAACGGAATGCCTTATTCATTGCAAAAATAACGGAGAGTGAAATGAAACATGATAAACAAAAAAATTTGATTCCCAGTTTATTCCCGGAGAAATTGCAATGGGATAGGGATAATGTTTTTATATCACTTGGAAAGCTATATGATTTCGTAAACCGCGAATGCGATGATGCCATTGCCTGGTATTACGACAAGAAAAAATGGAAAAAAAGATGTGGTGTTCTATCGCGTGTATTAGCTATTTTTGGGGCGGCTATTGCAGGTCTTGTGCCGATAATTATTGAAATTCAGAAGTCAACTGGTTGTAAGTATATTCTTTCACCGGGAATATCAACGGTCTCTCTGGCTTTTGTGGCTCTTTTCATCTCTTTGGACAAGTTTGGTGGATGGACAAGCGGTTGGATACGTTATGTCAACACGGCCCAGCAACTCAGTCAGTTACAATCGAATTTCAAGCTGAAGTGGGAACAAGAGCTTATTTCCCTCTCTAATGCTGAGGAATATCGTAATGCTTTAAAGGGGTCTATTGTTATTCTGGAGAAATTTCTTAATTCTGTGCATGATTTAGTGAGAAAAGAAACCGATTTATGGGTTCAGGAGTTTAAAGGAGTTCTTCATGAGTTGGAAAAAGGTGAGAAAAATAATAACACGTAGTCCCATGCAGAGAAAAGAAAAAGCGCTCAAGTTGTTCAGCAACCGTTGCAATTGCAGCCAGGCGGTGTTTGCGGCTTTTCGGCAGGCGGAGGTGCTTGACGAAGCAAGCGCGTTGCGGCTGGCGACGATGTTCGGCGGCGGCGTGGCCGGTTTGGGCGGCGGGCTGTGCGGCGCGGTTTCCGGGGCGCTCCTGGCGCTGTCAATGCGCCACGGCATGGGCGGCATCGAGGAGCTGGAGAACAAGAAGAGGACGTACGAGTTCGGGCGGCAGTTCATGGCGGAGTTCGAGAAGCGCATGGGTTCATGCCGCTGCGAATCGATCCTCGGCCTGTGCATCGGCGAGCCGGAAAATCTGCAAAAAGCCCGCGAGATGAAGCTCTTCGAAACCATCTGCGTCGATGCCGTCGCAACGGCGGCGGATATTCTCGAGGAGATGCTGTGACTAAAATCCGGGATCCACTTCATTGACCCATTACCCACTATAATCTGCGAAAAATCCCATCCCTCGAACGATTTCGAGAAAAAGTAGTGTCAAGTCAATACCAAACAGTCTTGTACATCCCCGTCATCGCGAGTGCCGACAGGTCGGGACTCGCGATGACGAATCTCCGTTATTTTTCTTTTGACATACCAGTAGTTCGAGACGCTTCATCTTGTTATGTATAAGTGATTGAAATTTTTTACTAAATTATCCCCATTAATCCCTGCATCGTAGTTCCCTGCGCCGTTCAGCGTCCGTTGACGGCGATGCATGGGGGAGTGCAAACGAAAAACCATTTACTTCCATGAATCTCATTATCAACGACAAAACGACCCAGTCCAGCGTCGGGCAGACGGTCGGCAAGGCCGCCAGGCTCAATCACAGCCACGTCGGCTACGTCTGCGGCGGCCACGGCCTCTGCCAGGCTTGCTACGTCACCGTTCAGGAAGGCGCGGAGTGCCTCGCTCCGCTTACCGATGTCGAGAAAGCGTTCCTCTCTCCGCGCCAGATCGCTGCGGGCGGACGCATGGCCTGCCAGGCGACCATCGCCACAGAGGGCACGGTCAAGGTTCTCTCGCGTCCCGAAGAGGTGCGCCGCATCGTTTTCAGCAATCCGTTTGGCCTCATCGCTTACGCCGCCGACATGGGCAAGGACACCGCGCAGCAGATCGTGCCGGGCGAGCAGAACCTCATCAGCCGCATCCAGCGTGGCGAGATGGGCGGCAAGGAGGCTCTTGGCGACATGATGGAGTCCATCCAGGGCGCTGCCGGTCTCGTCCTTGAGGCGGTGCAGCAGGGGCCGATGGCGCTGCCGATTCCCTTCAAGGAGCAGATCGCGGACGTGATCTCCAAACTTCCGCTGCCTCAGATTTCACTGCCAACGTTCTCGTTGCCGCAGATTACTTTGCCGAACATATCGTTACCGTCGATCTCACTGCCGCAGCTTCCATTCTCGCTCCCGCAGTTGCCGTTCTCGCTCCCGTTTCTGCCGCAGCAGGCCGAAGCTCCGGTTACGCTCGAAAAGGTGACGATCACCGTGCAGCCTCCGGTTAAAGAGTGATTCCGGCTTTGCAAGGCTGACAGCTCCTTTTTTTCTTCTCTCCCTCGGCTCATCAACCGGGGGAGTTTGTTTTTATGCGCGACATGGGATTGTTTCCGCGGTTTGCCTATTATTGAGCTTTGACGGCTGTAACTGTCCATAATTATCCATCTTGTCCATCTCATGAGTCTCAATCTTGCACGGCGTTCCGATCTTGTCATGCAGTCCGATATTCGCGCCATGTCGATGGAGTGCGCCCGGATGGGCGGCATCAATCTGTCGCAGGGGGTTTGCGATACGCCCGTGCCGCCGGTGGTGTTGCGGGGGGCGGCGGCGGCGCTCGTGCAGGGCGGCAACACCTATACCCACCACACCGGCATCCGCGAGCTGCGCCAAGCCATCGCGGACAAGCAGCGGCGCTTCAGCGGCATTGAGTTCGACGCCGACCGTGAGATCGTCGTCTCCGCCGGGGCGACCGGCGCGATGTACTGCGCCTTTCAGGCGCTCCTGAACCGGGGCGACGAGGTGATCGTCTTCGAGCCGTTTTACGGCTATCACGTCTCGACGCTCCGGGCGGTCGAGGCCGCGCCGCTCTTCGTGCCGCTCGATCCTCGCGGCTGGTCGTTCAGGATCGATGACCTCGAAGCGGCGGTGACGCCGAAGACCAGGGCGATTCTCGTCAACACGCCCGCCAATCCCTCCGGCAAGGTTTTTTCTCGCTACGAACTTTCGCTTCTGGCGGAGTTCGCCATCCGGCACGACCTTTTCGTCTTCACCGACGAAATGTACGAGCACTTTGTTTTCGACGGACTTTCGCATCTGTCAATGGCCGCGCTGCCCGGCATGAGGGAGCGGACGATCACCATCTCCGGCCTCTCCAAGACCTTCAGCATCACCGGCTGGCGCATTGGCTACGCTATGTGCGATGAGCGCTGGGCTTCGGCTATCGGCTACTTCAACGACCTTTTTTACGTCTGCGCCCCCTCGCCGCTCCAGGCGGGCGTCACGGCGGGGCTTCGCGAGCTTGGCGACGACTATTATCTTGGACTGTCGGCGGAGTACGAAGCCAAACGGGATATGTTCTGCAAAGCGCTCGTGGAGGTCGGACTCGAACCGCACATCCCGCAGGGCGCGTACTACGTGCTCGCGAGCACCGAGCGCCTGCCCGGCGCGACGGCGCGGGAGCGGGCGATGCACATCCTGCGCGAGACCGGCGTCGCCTCGGTGCCCGGTTCGGCCTTCTATCACGACGGCGGCGGCGAGCATCTCGTCCGCTTCTGCTTCGCCAAGGAGGAGCATATCCTTGCCGAGGCGTGCGAGCGGCTGCTGAAACTCAGGTAAACTATACTGGCACGATAAATTCATCAACCAAAAGGAGTACTGGTTATGATCCTACAATCCATCTCGCGTGTTTCGTTGTTGTCGAGGCTGGCCGCCTTCATGCTGTTGCTCGCGCTCTCCGGCTGCATCCAGATGCACACGACGGTTCATGTCAAAAAGGATGGCAGCGGCACCATCGAACAGAAAATGCTTTTTACCGGCATGTTGTCGGAGGTTATGAACTCTCCGGGCGAGAGTGGCGAGTCAAGCGAGAAGCCCGCGCCCCCGAGTGAAAAACAGCTCACGGAGATGGCCGCCGAATTCGGGCCGGAGGTGAGAGCCATTGACGCCAAGCGGATCGACAACAAAAAGGAGCAGGGATTCGTCGTGACCTATGCCTTCGATGATATCGAGAAGGTGCGCATTGGCAATGCGCAGCAGATGTCGATGAACCACTCAGCCGACAGCACGGCGGTCAAGTCCGACAGCACCTCCACCCAAAAGCCGGAAACCTGGTTCACCTTCGCCATGAAACGGGGAACGCATCCGGAACTCGTCATCTCAAAGCAAGCGGAGCTGCACGCTTCATCCAGCAATATCTCATCACCAGGCTCCAAGGCCAAGGTTGGTAAAAAAGAGCAGGAGCAAATGCTTGCCATGATGAGCGCTTTTCTGAGGGGGCTGAAAATGTCGGTCACGGTGGTGGTCGATGGGCGCGTTATCAGGAGCGACGCGAGCTACCGGCTCGGCAACCGGATTACGCTCTATTCGCTTGACTTCGATAAACTTCTGGCGCGTCCCGATCTTCTGACCGGCAAGTTTGATAGCATGTCCGACAAAGAATTTTCTCGCCGGTCGGGAAAAAACAGCGGTCTGAAATTCGAGTTTAAGGATCGAGTCTCCGTATTTTTTTGACTGAAGCGGATGCCCGTTGCCGTTATCTGCTTTGCGCAAAGAAACCAACGGTAACGTTCCGATGGTTAAGGAGATCAAAGCGTTACCCGTTTCAATCCGGCGGCATGAAATTCCCGGAGAGCATTCCATAACCAGATCCAAACCGGAGGCAGATCATGGAAATTGAACAGACAGTGATGGTGCAGTGCCCCTACTGCGCGGAGACTTTCGAGGTGCTGGTCGATTGCTCGATCGGGCATCAGGAGTATATCGAAGATTGCGAGGTGTGTTGCCGGCCGGTAACGCTTGTCATCGATGTCGCCGAAGATGGTGTCGTCAGCGTTCAAACCCGGGGCGAGGATGTCTGAAAAGGCCTCGGCCGATCAATCGGCCAATGAAATCATCCAACTGAAGCAGGAGCTTGAAGAGGCCCGTCGGTGCATCGATGGGCTTCGGGCTGAGCTTACTGAAAAGAGCAGTTTTTTGAATGCGCTGTTTGAAACCACGCCCGATTTTTTTTTCCTCAAAGACACCTCTTCCGTCTACCGTTATATCAATCCGGCTTGCTCCCGTTTTCTCGGAATGAAGAGCGAGCAGCTCATCGGCAAGACCGACTACGACCTGTTTTCTCCTGAAGATGCGCAACTGCATGTCCAGCGCGATGCTGAAATTATTCGCAGCCGGAAGCCTCTGTCGGGTGACTGGAGCGCCACCTTGCCTCAAGGCCGATTCTGGTTCAAGGTGGTAAAAACACCGCTGTTCGACGCATCCGGCCAGGTAAGCGGTATCCTCGGCATGGTGCAGGATATCACCCGGCGCAAAAAAACGGAGATGGAGTTCGAACGCTTTTTCGATCTCATTCCCGAACTTGTGTGTATTGCATCCGAGAACGGTTATTTCATCAAAGTCAATCCCTCATGGCAGAAGACGCTCGGTTATACTGCAGAGGAGCTGCTTGCCGTGCCGTTTACCGAGTGGCTCCATCCAGACGATCTTGCGCCTACACAAGCCGAATTTGAAAAAAGAGTCTCCGGCCACGAGGGCTCGTTCAATTTCGTCAACCGGTACCGCGCCAAAGATGGTGCGTATCACTGGCTCGAATGGAACAGCACGCCTCTCGAAGAGGGTGTTTTCTACGCGGTCGCAAGGGATATCACCGAACGCATCGAGCAGGAGAAGCAGACCCGGCTCTGGGCGGATGCCTTCAGGCTGTGCGCCCACGGCATCGCTATAGGTATCCCGGCGACCAATACCGTGCTGACCTGCAATGAAGCGTTCGCGCAGATGCGTGGCCAGTCTGTCAAAGAGATCGAGGGCATTCCAATCATCAGCCTGTACGCCCCTGAGGATGCCGAGAAGGTCAGAAGCAATATAAGGAAAACCGAGATCGAAGGATTTACCAGTTACCAGGCCAGAATGATTCATGCGGATGGCAGCACCTTTCCTGTTCAGATGGATGTGGTTGGCATTAAAGATGAAGCAGGCAGGCTCATTTACAGAATCGCCACCGCACAGGATATTACCGACCGCCTCGCCTCACAGTCCGCCTTGCGAGAAAGCGAAGCTCGCTTCAGGTCGGTTGTGGAGTCTGCGCCGGATGCTATTTTCATTCAGAAAGATGGTTGCTTCGCCTACCTGAATCACTCCGCTATCACTCTCTTCGGCGCTTCGAAAGCGGACGAGATTCTCGGGCGTCCGGTCGTTGAGATGATTCATCCCGATTACCGCGCTGTGGTTATCGAAAGGATACGCCAGGTCAACGAATTTCAGCAATCGGCACCGGCGCTTGAAGAGCGATTTCTCCGCCTGGACGGGAGTGAGGTGCCCGTGGAGGTCTCCGCCGTGCCGTTCATGTATTCCGGCAAGCAGGGCGCTCTGGTCTTTCTGCGCGACATCAGCCGCCGCAAAAAGGCTGAGCATGAACGCGCCGAGCTGGAGCATCAGCTTTTCGAGTCGCAGAAGCTCGAATCGATCGGGCGGCTCGCAGGCGGCATTGCCCACGACCTGAACAACCTTTTGACGCCGGTGCTCGGTTATTCGGAGATGCTCTCCAGCGCTTTTGCGGAGGAGGACAAGCGCCGGAAGCGTATCGAGGTCATTCACCATGCGGCGCTCAGGGCGCGCGACCTTGTCCGCCAGCTCCTTGCCTTCAGCAGCCGACAGGCGCTCGAATTCAGATTCATCGACCTGAACGGGGTTATCAAAGATTTCGAGCAGCTCTTGCGCAGAACCATCCGCGACGATATCGACATCCGGTATCATCTGCACGACGAGGCGCTGGTGATGCTGGGTGACGCGAGCCAGCTCGAACAGATTCTGATGAATCTCGCGGTCAATGCCGAGGATGCGATGCCCGCGGGCGGCGAACTGCTTCTGGAAACCTCGCCGATGGTCATCGAGCCGGGGCAGGAGCGCTATTTCGAGGGGCTGGCCGCCGGTGACTACGCCGTGCTGAGCGTCCGCGATACCGGAACAGGAATCGGCAGGGAGACGCTCGGGCATATCTTTGAACCCTTTTTCACCACCAAGCCCAAAGGGCAGGGCACCGGCTTCGGCTTGTCCACGGTCTACGGCATCGTGAGGCAGCACGGCGGCATCATCCAGGTGGAGAGCGAGCCGGGCGCGGGAAGTTCGTTCAGGATATGCTTCCCGCTCAGGGCGAGCGAAGCCGAGCCGGTCGAGCCGCTCACAGCCATGCCGGTTCAGAAGAGCGACGGCGCGACAGTGCTGGTTGTCGAAGATGACGAGATGGTGCGCAAATTCGTCGTGCAGGCGCTGAGCGAGGAGGGATTCGACATTCGCGAGGCCGAAGGCGGAGAGCAGGCGCTGGCGCTGCTCGAAGAGGAGAAGTTCACGCCAATGTTGCTGCTGACCGATCTGGTCATGCGCGGCATGAACGGACGGGTGCTGTATGACAAGGTCTGCGCCGTCATTCCGGGTATCAAAGTGATTTACATGTCGGGCTACACCAAAGACATCATATCGAGGCATGGCGTGCTCGACGAAGGGCTGACGTTTCTGCAGAAACCGTTCCCGGTTCCGGTGCTTCTCGACAAGGTGCGGGAGGTGCTGCAAAACGGAGGGTGAGGCGCGAGGGATAATAAAGCCGAAACCGAAGCTGTAAGCCGAATTCTGTCCATCGCCATCGAGTGGCGACGTTGCAGCCATTTATCTGATGCGGCCTACCCGGATACTTTGCTCAGGCCGATGACCTGCGCAGTTGGACGAGCAACCCTGCTTCCCTTGCGGAAAAAGCACCCTTATTTGGCCTTGCTTCGGGGAGGTTTTCATAGCATACGTCATTGCTGGCGTATCTGGTGGTCTCTTACACCCCCTTTTCACCCTTACTCCGGCGCGGGCCGGAGCGGTTCGCTTTCTGTTGCACTCTCTGTGACAAGCGGCTTGCGCCGCCGCCCCCGGGCTTGAACGAAGTTCTCGACCGGCGCCCTGCCCTGTGAAGTTCGGACTTTCCTCTGCATGGCCATGCCATACAGCGACTGCACGCTTGCGGTTTCAGCAATGTCGATGAACACTTGCTCGCCTTTTCAGGCGGCCATAAAAAAAACTGCCGAAAGGAGCAATCCGTTTCGGCAGTTCGCTACAGTTTCTAAACAGTGATTACTGCTGGGCGCTCGTCGCAGCCTCTTCGAAGAGCCGCTCGTGCACCACGATGCGGCCACACGATTCACAGACGTAAAAGCCGCCCTGCACGATCATGGTGTGGCGGTTGGTCGGCACTCTCGTATTGCAGCCGGAACAGGCCTGGCGATGGAGTTTGACCACGGCGTTCTGCATCGAGCCGCTCTTGAGGTGATCGTATTTGTCGAGCAGGCGCTTGGCCTCCTTGGCGACCACCGCTCGCTGTTCCAAGAGAATCTCCCTGAGCAGGGTAATCTCTCCGGCGGTTTCGATGACGATACCATCCAGCTCCTCTTTTTTCTGACGCACCTGCTCGCTGAGGTCGGTCATCTGCTGCTGCAAGACATCGTCGGGCATCATCTCTTCGGAGATCTCGTCGTAACGGTTCTCGGAGATCAGGTCGCGTCCTTTTTTCTGCAACTCCTGCGAGTGGTGCTCGGCATGCGCGATATCCTGAAGCTGTATTTCGGCCTGCGCGATCTCCTTCTCCTCATACTCGATCTGCTTGGAAAGAGCATCATACTCCTTGTTGTTACGGGCAAGGGTCTGCTTCTCCTTGAAGGAGCGGATTTTTTCCCTGCAATCGGTAATGACGCCATTCAGACGCTCACGCAGTTTCAGACGCTCGTCGGCGATCTTCTTCCGGGCCTCGATCTGGCGAGAGGTGAACGCGAGGTCCTCGTCGAGCGCGGAAATCTCTTCCGGCAGGCCTTTCTGCAGACTCATGATGCTTTCGATCATGTTGTCGATGTGCTGAAGGCGAACGATGAGATTGATTTTTGTATGATCCACTACCACACCGGTTTAGAAATTAAAAAGAAGCAAAAAAAGCACCTCTTTAGAAGGTGCTTGCCTTGTAATCAAAATCACTTCAGAACAATAAAGGGGAAAAATTTTCAACTTTGATGTTCTTGCACATGAGAATCCTGCAATATAGTTGGTGCCCGAAAGGAGATTCGAACTCCTACACCTCTCGGCGCTCGCCCCTGAAACGAGTGCGTCTACCAGTTCCGCCATTCGGGCAATCCTTCGCAAAAAGGCTCATCGGCAAGATAAGCTTTTTTGCGAATTATGCTAATTACTTGATCTCTTTGTGCTCGGTGTGCCTTTTCAGGTTCGGATTGTACTTTTTAAGTATGAGCCGCTCCGTCGTGTTCTTTTTGTTTTTGGTCGTGGTGTACCTCGAAACGGGCACGCCTTCCTTCTTGGCCTCGGTGCACTCGAGGGTGATCACGATTCTGTTCTCTTTACCTTTTGCCATCAGTATCGTCGGTCAGTTAGTTATTTAAGAGCTGCCAATATACAGCAAGCCCTGCACTTATGCAAGAGGTTGCGAATTTTTGTTTCGGTATCGGGAAAGGTTAATTTCCGGTATTTTCAACTACTCAAACCAAGAGCGCATCGTGTTGGACACCCATTTTTTCTCTTTTTCCGACGGAACCCTCTGCTGTGACTCGGTCAGGCTCGACGAGCTGGCCCAGCAGTTCGGAACTCCGCTTTTCGTGACCAGCCGCCAGAGCCTGGTCAGTCAGTACCGCTCGTTCGAAGAGGCCTTCGCCTCTCTGCCGCACTTCACCTGCTACTCGGTCAAGGCGAACTTCAACCTCTCGGTGATCCGCGCTCTCGCCCAAGAGGGGAGCGGTTGCGATGTCAATTCGGGCGGCGAACTCTATCGCGCCCTCAAGGCAGGAGTGCCCGCCGAAAAGATCATCATGGCCGGCATCGGCAAATCCGAGGCGGAGATCAAGTACGCGCTCACCTCAGGCGTGCTCTTGCTCAAGGCCGAGTCGGTCTCCGAGCTTCGCGCCATCGACCGCGTGGCGTCGCGCCTCGGCAAGGTGGCGAGCGTGGCGATCAGGATCAACCCCAACGTCACCGCCGAGACCCATCCCTACATCACCACCGGCGACAGCAAGGAGAAGTTCGGCATCGACGAAGCTGAACTCGGCGAGGTGTTCAACCTCTTCAAAACCCTGCCGAACCTGTCGTTGCAGGGACTCGACATGCACATCGGCTCCCAGATTTTCGATCCCGAATATTACGTCGCCGCCACGCAAAAGCTGCTCGACGTGCTTGAATCGGCTCGTCATCTCGGCTTCGACATCAAGTGGTTCGACCTCGGCGGCGGTTTCCCTGTCACCTACGATCCCCAAAAACCCGCCACGCCGATCACGAAATTTGCCGAAAAGCTTATCCCGATGGTCGAAGACAAGGGTGTCACGGTGATTTTCGAGCCGGGCCGATTTTTGACGGCCAACGCCTCGGTGATCCTGACCAGAATTCTCTACCGAAAGCGCAACCATGTCGGCAAGGAGTTTTTCATCGTCGATGCGGGCATGACCGAGCTGATCCGCCCGGCGCTCTACCAGTCGCACCATGAAGTGCTCGCCGTCACCCGGCACGACAAGAGCATCGTGGCCGACGTGGTTGGCCCGATCTGCGAATCGAGCGACTTCTTCACCCGCCAGCGAGCCATCGACGATGCCGCCGAAGGCGAGCTGCTCGCCGTGCTCTCATCCGGTGCATACGGCGCGGTGATGAGCAGCAACTACAACGGTCGCCTCCGCCCCGCCGAAGTGATGGTCGATGGCGACGAAGTAACCCTGACCCGCCGCCGCGAAACCTACGAACAGCTCGTGCAGAACGAACTGTAAAAAAACCGAACGAAGTGGACGCGGAACCAAATTATCCACCACGTCCACTTCGTCCACCCAATTGCTGCAACAGGCTAAAAAAAAGTGAAACCTGTCATGCGAACCGCTGTCTCAATCTGCCTGTTTTTCACGCTCATGCTCTCGAACGGTTCGCTCTTTGGCCGAGCCAACCCTGAAACATCGACTCGCGGACTGGCCGACACGGTTGGGTTTGCGCATCGGTCCTGGCAGATGGACTCAGTCATGGCGCGAATCAGGTCGCGCAATCGCGATGATCTGCTTCGTACGCAACAGCCAGTGGGAACGGCGTGGCGGGCGGCGATCTGCCCGCATGACGATTACGCCTATGCGGGCTGGCTCTATCCGGCGGTGCTGCGGAATATCAAGGCGCGGACGGTCATCATTTTCGGTGTGGCGCACAAGGCGTGGCGCTACGGTCTCGAAAACCGGCTGGTGTTCGACAGCTTCAGCACATGGCGCGGCCCGTACGGAAAGGTCACGGTGTCGCCGTTGCGGAATGAAACTATCCGCCGTCTGCCCGCTGACATGGCCGTCGTGCATGATGCTGCGCAAACAACGGAATATTCCGTCGAGGCGATGATTCCGTTTCTGCAATACCAGAACCGCGATGTAGAAATCATCATCATTCTGGTTCCGCCCATGAATTATGAACGGATGCAAGCCATCAGCCAGCATCTTGCAAAGGCGCTCTTTGCTGCGATTAAAAGGAATAATTTGCGATGGGGAGAGGATATTGCCATTCTTATTTCATCCGACGCGGTACACTACGGCGATGAAGCGTGGGACGGGCACAATTTCGCATATTTTGGTACGGACAGCAGAGGCAATGCGTTGGCGGAATCGCATGACAGGGAAATAATCAGCTCCTGTTTTGAAGCTGAATTGACAACGGAAAAGATCGCCCGGTTTTATAGCTATACGACCAAACCCGACAATTTCAATGAGTCTAGATGGAGCTGGTGCGGACGCTATGCAATTCCTGTCGGCTTATTGACAGCGCTCTATCTTCAGCGACTCGAAAAAAGCGTTCCGCTCACGGGAGTGCCGATAGCCTATGCCACAAGCATCAGCCAGCCGCATCTGAAAGTGGATGATCTCGGCATGGGCCAGACTGCAATTGCCACGCCCCGACATTGGGTTGGTTATCCCGCCATCGGATTCAGATGATTTTCAGCGTATATTGCAAATCGAGACGCTTGTTTCAGAATGGAATGAGCAAGGTGCCAAACAACATTTGAATCACATATTTCCGGGAGAGTCGATGCTGATAGAAAAGAAAAACTCATTTCGTTCAACAAGGTTTTTGTTTCTCGTGTCGGGCGCGGCGCTCGCATTGGCATATGTTATCCTGATTCCCTGGAATATTCCGAACCTCTCCTCGCATCCACATCCGGCAACTGATTACAACGATGCTCTCCGCAGGATCGACGCGCTTCGCGAACAGGAGGCGGGCGTAGCCATGAACCCGCTTTGCACGCTTCAGTTCATGACTCACGGGCGGAAAACGGCTCGCACGGTCGTTCTCGTGCATGGATACACGAACTGTCCGCAGCAGTTTCGCGAGCTTGGCCGTCGCTTTTTCGAGCGTGGCGATAACGTGCTGATCGCGCCGTTGCCCTGGCATGGCCTTGCCGACCGTATGAACACCGCGCAGGCGAAGCTCACGGCGGGTGCGATGGCCGCCTATGCCGACGAGGTGGTCGATATTGGCCAGGGGCTGGGCGAGCGGGTGGTGATGATGGGCATTTCGGCGGGCGGCGTCACGACCGCATGGGCCGCGCAGAATCGCCGCGACCTCGATTGCGCCGTCGTCATCGCCCCGACGCTGGGCTTCAAACCGGTGTCCGTGCCGTTTACTGCGGCGGTGATGAACCTCTTCTCGACGCTGCCGGATAGCTGGGCATGGTGGAATGAGGAGCTGAAAGAGAACGTGCAGCCGCCGTACGGCTATCCCCGCTGCTCGAAACACGTTATTACCGATATGTTGCGCCTCGGCTTCGTCGTCGAAGAGTCAGCCATGCAACGCCCGCCGATGGCCCGGAAGATTGTCATGGTTTCCAACGCCAACGACGAGGCCGTCAACAACGAAAGCACCCAAAAGATCGCCGATCTCTGGAAATCGCACGGAGCAACTGTCGAAACCTACACCTTCGACGCATCCCTGAAGATCGGCCACGACATCATCGACCCCAACCAGCCCGACCAAAAGGTTGAAGTAGTTTATCCCAAGTTGATCGAGCTGTGTGGGGAGTGAAGTGGTGACGTGTAATCACGGTATCATGCAGCCGTTGGCGCTTTTTTTGTTGCATTGCGTATTTTTATTTTTTGTAAACAGGTCGTTATCCCTGACCTGAATCGCCCTGCTTTGATCCGAGAAGTCCGCCGTCGCAACCTCAACCTGGCGTTTACCCGCCGCTTGTTCAATTGACGTTTCGAGAGAATGATGGATCATCTGAAGTATCCGTTAACGATGGTCAGGCGGTGAGGTGCCCGAAAAAATACTGTTGACAAAGTGTACGAGATGCCCTAAATTCTTATTGTGGTGTTGATTGAAATATTTGAACGAGAGATAGTATTTCTCAAAATAAATTGACAGGAGTTGAAACTATGATGACGACCACCAATGCAACAGCCGAAGTTTTTTTGACAGCATTCAGGGCAATGTCAAAAAAAGAGAGAAATGCTGTAATAGATAAATTACTTGCTGATAACGAATTTATGGAAGATTTGATTGATATATCTATCATAAAGCAAAGAAAGAATGAGCCATCGCGTTCGCTGGATGATTATCTTGCCGATAGGCAAAAAGACTGATACCGATGACCGGATATAAAATAAATATCAAAAGATCAGCAGAAAAGGAGTTCGAGAGTCTGCCGGATAAAATTTATGACAAAGTTATCAATCGGCTGTTATTGCTGCGAAACAATCCGAGACCTCAAGGCGTAAAGAAATTGCGTTGCGAAAACGGTTACAGGATTCGCGTCGGCGATTACAGGATTCTTTATGATATTGATGATGAAAATAATCTGCTTGAGATATATTCTATCGCGCATCGCAGAGAGGTGTATCGTTGATGCCTGCTTTGACTGATCTGGTAATTGGCCCGGCGGCGATCGCTACTTCGAGGCATTGGGGTGGGATATGTGGTGATCGGGTTTTGGTGATTACTGTTTATCAAAGCGAAGTTCGTAAATGAAATAATTGTTGTTTGTATGAATCTTATGAGGCACTACAATTATTTTGCTGTCAGCCCTCTCTTTTTCATTAAGACTCAATTATTGTCGTTTTCATTTCGAAGTAACTCCAATAAATCATTTGGACAATCTATTAGGTTTTCTGCCAACTGTATCGGTGTTAGGCCATTTTTATCTTTTGCATTTCTATTGGCATTATGACTGAGTAATAATTTAACAATACCTGTATTCCTTGAGGTTATCGCCATGTGAAGTGGCGTCGTGCCGTTACAGGTTTCAATATTCACATTAGCATTCAATGCAAGAAGGAGTCTAACTGTTTCTATGTTTTGGCTATTTACCGCATAATGCAGTGGAGTGTGCCCAGGAGGATGCTTTGTGTTTATATCAACTTTATATAAAGAAATCAGCTCACTAATTGATTTTAAGTCACTGTTTATGACGGCATTAAAGAGATTGGTTGTGTTGTTCATAGTTTTTTGGGATGATTTAGTTATTTAATTTATTAACTTGTAAACTACATCATTTTCTGATAGAAACAAGTTTAAAGGAAAAGAACAGGCCTTTTCACCACAACTTCAGATTCCTGAAAATCTTCAGCGTGGCTTCGGAGAGGTTGAAGGTGTAGAAGTGGATTCGCACCAGCATACCTCATTGCCGTTGCTTTTGCTCTACGTATGAGCGCAACACGGCGTTGATTATTTTCTGGTAGCCTTTGCCCTGGCTGCGGAAGTATTCGAGCACTTCATAATCGACGCGCATATTGAGCACTGCCTTTGGGCGAGGCAGTTCTACAGAAACGGTTGAACAATCGACGTTCATTCCCGCTTCATCATCATCATCATCATCATCATCACTGGCAATGGCCGCTTCGATTTCCTCGTCTGACAATGCCGCCGCTGCTTTCCATTCACTTTTGCTTTCGCCAAGCAGTTGCATCTGCTCCAATTCCATATCTGTGAATCTGACGATACGATCATTCTTTGACATCTCTCGCCCTCCTGAATGATATAATCAGGCGGACATTAATCCGCTATGCCCAGATTACGGTGTAAAACTTGCTGTCGATCATGGCCGTCGTTACGTCTCTCGTCTCACAGGGATTATCGAAGACTGCCATGATCGCTGGCCGTCCATCAAAAAGCAGTTTCGCATCGACAAAATCGAGCTTGTGCTTTTCAAGGTTTTTCGTCCCATTCAAACATAACTACAATTCCACACAATTTGTGTAGAAGGAGAAATTGCCAACAGTTGTGTTTTAATCCTGCTTAAGCGGCAAGTGCTTCCTCAATTCCGTTGATAAATTTGACGCTTTTCAAGACCTTCTCGATCAGTTGGTGTCCGTTCAGTTTTCGTCATTTCAGCGACGCCCGTTTGGCCAGATTGAACACCATGGCCAGCGCGATTATCCGCTGGGCGGCATAGCGGGCAAACTCTTCAAGGCTTGCCCCTTTGCCGAGAAGTTCGAGTATGGATGGTGATTCGATATTCATCTGCTGTACTCCTTGAGTTTTTGATCGAAGTAAACATTTGCCGCCGTTCTGTCGGCTATGCCTTCAAACACAACTTTTGGCAATTTCTCTCCTCGGTCAACCCCAGGCGAAGGTGACGCTCTTCCTCTTCGCGACGTTTCCGGGCGACCCCGAGCAGCTCGTCGAAGTCTGCATCGGCGGAGCTGCTTCCGCATTGTAGTGCCCATTTTCAATGACAGACTCGCGTCTTTGTTGCGTTTACAGGTTTTTTGTATGAAGTAGGAACCTCCGCACTCGGCATAACTTCTAAACAAGATCAGAACAATGTCCCCGATTCTTGCTCATTCGACAGTGATGAAAACTGCTGGACAACACGCGTGATATCTGGCGTGGTTGGCATGACTGGGTTTACCGGTACCCCTCACGACATCAGCCAGCAAACACTTGATGCTTTACTATTGCTATAGATAATTACAGAAACCTTGAAGCTTCTCGTGAAACTTTTTGCTGTAAAGGAGGATTTTATCCTTGCATACTCATGTAATAATAACAGTAAATATCTATATGACGACCATACTGAAAGAAGGTCAGAAAGCCCCAGAGTTTACCGCTAAAGATCAGGATGGCAATGAGTTATCCTTACGGGACTTTATCGGACGCAAGGTCGTTCTCTACTTTTATCCCAAGGACGATACGCCGGGTTGCACCAAGGAGGCTTGCGCTTTTCGCGACAATTTTCCTAACTTTAAAAAGATAGATGCAGTAGTGCTTGGCGTGAGCGTCGATGGGCAGAAAGCTCACCGCAAATTCGCCGACAAGTTTGAACTGCCCTTCACGCTTCTGGTCGATGACGAGAAAAAAATCGTCGAGGCTTACGGCGTGTGGGGATTGAAAAAATTCATGGGCAAGGAGTACATGGGCACGAACCGGGTCACCTATCTGATCGATGAACAGGGAGTTATCGAGAAGGTGTGGCCCAAGGTCAAACCCGAAACGCACGCTGCCGAGGTGCTCGAATGGTTACAGAAACAAACGTAACGCCACATGACAAACGAATTTGAAAAGCTCAAGCCCGGCAAGCTCCTGCTGGCCTCGGCAAACCTGCTTGAATCCAATTTCAAGCGGACGGTGCTTCTCATGTGCGAGCATAACGACGAAGGGTCGATCGGCTTCATCCTGAACCGCCCGATGGAGTTCAAGGTGTGCGAGGCGATCAGCGGCTTCGACGATATCGACGAGCCGTTGCATATGGGCGGGCCGGTGCAGGTCGATACGGTGCACTTCATGCACACCAGAGGCGACGTGGTCGACGGCTCCGTCGAACTGATTCCGGGTCTCTTCTGGGGCGGCGACAAGGAGCAGCTCAGCTACCTCATCAACACCGGCGTGATCAAGCCCTCCGAGGTGCGCTTTTTTCTCGGCTATGCCGGATGGGGCGCGGGACAGCTCGAAGACGAGTTCGAGGAAGGCTCGTGGTACATCGCAGAGGCGACGAACGAGCAGGTATTCACGGACGAGTACGAGCGAATGTGGAGCCGCTCCGTCCGTTCCAAGGGCGGCGAGTACTGCTATGTTGCCAACTCACCGGAACTGCCGGGCATGAACTGATGCTCGCGACGCTGGCCGGAACTCTCTGCTGCTTCCGGTTGTTGTGAATGTCAGGAGAAAATGGTATCTATCTCCTGAACACAATGGTTCTTTGACTTTATTGGGGATGACAGGCTATCGACAGGACAGGTGTGAGATGTCGTTGCACTCCGAGTTTCAGCATGGACGGACTCGTTAAACAAGTCTATGTACCAATAGATGCAGACGATTATTCGTATGCAATGGCTGCCTGATTAGCACAAGTTAATTTAGACGCCATCGTCCAGCGGTGAATGCGCTTACTCTGAAAGCGCTGGATGGCATAACCCGCGCTTGAGCCTTCGGGTTCGCGCAAGTAAGCTCCATACATTCATATCTGAGGGGATGTGTGGGTAAACACTCAGGTTAAGGGTACGAACGCTGCTGGCGGTGTAAACGGACCACGAAAAATCAACCACCAGAGATGAGTGTGGTGACTGCATCGAGCAATGTTTTGGACGCGGGTTCAAGTCCCGCCATCTCCACAAGTTACATACCAATTGGGCAGGTCCGTCAGTACGAGGGCTTGCCTTTTTTTTGCTGTTTTGATCGTTCTTGTCAACACTCACGCCAGCTTCGCGCCTAATCGCCGGGAATTCACACCCGATCTTCATCTCCCACCACTGACCTGCCCCCGTTTACAAGACCACTGGCTCTTGGAAATATTGTGTTTCTTGAATCCGAAATTCTTCCGGCGTCAGGCCTCCTAATCCACTGTGAGGCCTGAGCGTTTGGTACTCCTCTCGCCATT
>JAAXWU010000119.1 GCA_013334855.1 Chlorobaculum sp.
ACCGTGGTCGCGAAGCTCCTCTACAGTAAACGATTCAAAATACAGCGTTGTGCAGTCGTAAAATACTACATCGATTTTCTCGGCAAACAAGCCGGTTGCCGCCGCCCACGTCGTCTTCTTGATCAGCCCCCTAATTACGTCATCGACGTAATTAGGCATTCAATAGACGGCGTTCAGATCGAGCTTCACGCCAAAGTCTCTTTCAAGATCGATGACGCTCTTGCGTTTGCTTGCCGGATTGCCAAGCACCCGGTCGAAACCAAGTTCATCAAACAACTTACCGAAAATTTCATGGATCCCGACCACCACGCGACTCTCCTCGCGAAGCTGCTTGAGGTCAACGTTCAACGGCTGATCAGAGGACAATTCCGCTTTATTTCGCCCATCAATGGCCATGCGAGCCGACTCGTCGGGACGGAACTGCCTCGGCGTTGACTCAGCTTCGAGGCCAGCCTTGACAAACTCGGCAAGCTCTTTCATTTTGACGAGTTCCTCGTCATTCATGTCGACGCCGACATAGCGAACGAAGCGCTGCTTTACTTTGTCACCAATGCGCTCGCTGGCAACAATCTGCACCGATTGCCTCGGTGAATTCGGTGTGGACTTGACACGGACGAACATGGCACCAGCAAAAAACAAATGAACCACTGATTTTATTGGCCTTCCGGGTGGGTTGGGTCAGCAAGTGTATGAAGTCGGGAAATAGAGTCCACCCGGCTTCCATCGCCAGCGCGATCATCTGCTGGGCGGCATATTTACGACGCGCCAGCGCTCATCCGTTTTCAAGGATTGCACGAACCACTTGCCTTTCGTGCTGCTTTTGGTCTTCCAGCAACAAAGCAAACCGACTGTGCTGTTCGCCCTGGTGACATTGCTCGTAAAGTTCTACGCCAGCCGCCGCGCCAGGGAGTTGCTTGTATCGCAGGGCATTCTCTTGCAACGCGAAATAGTGGAAGTCAAAGCCGTCACTTCACGACGCCTCGCAAGAGATCATGCCGCGGCTCTGCTATGTCACGCTGTTGAACCGGCGAGACGACTGAAAATCAAAAGCGACTGAATTGGGCCACCCTGTTTTTTCCCTTTTCTCCAATTTTTTTGATCGGTCGTATCAGTCAGATCGTGCTGATCCAGCTGATCTGGCAAGCTGCCAACCGCCACCAAACTCACCCAATAGCTTTCAGCACCTCTTGACGCATCTGCTGGTATGGAATGGCTCCGGCGGTGCGCCATTTGAGCTGGCCCCCGACAAACAGCATGAGCGCCGGTATGCCCTGAACCTGAAATTTGGCTGCTGCTTCAGGCTGCTGATCGACGTTGACCTTCACCACGGTCAGGCGTCCCTTGAATTCGCTGGCGAGCTGTTTGACCGCTGGGGCCACCATTTTGCAGGGACCGCACCAGTCAGCCCAGAAATCGATGAAGACGGGAAGTTGGCTGGTTCTGATGAGATCGTCAAGTGATTTGGGCATGGAGGTACCGATTGTTTGTTTGTGAAACGCCACCATCATGGCTGACGGTGCGTTGCAGTGCCGGAAGCGGGATACACACCTCCGGCTTGTGCTGTCATAAAAACAGGCGTCACCGGTTTACCGTTTCATTTCCCCTCCAGATGTTGTATCGTTGTCACCAGTCGCGAAAGTGCTCTATGTTCAATGAGGCAGCGGGCTGAAACTTATAAACTTTCGTTCGGGTTTATCTGAAAAATCACGCCATATACTCCGCTGTCCGGCTACCGCTGGCGGGCGGTCAACGAAACTTCAGCATTACTGTCGATGAACGACATCCTCGAAAAGCCCAGAAAAATATACGTTACACGCAAAATCGAGTTCAATGCCGCCCACCGTCTCTTCAATCCGGAACTCTCGGACGAGGAGAACAGGCAACTCTACGGCAAATGTTCGGGAGAGTACGGACACGGCCACAACTATCTGCTTGAAATCACTCTTTCGGGCTTCATCGACCGGAAAACCGGCTATCTGTTCGATCTCAAAGCGCTGAAGCAGATTCTTGAAGAGGAGATTGTCGCCCGATTCGACCACCGGCATCTCAACCATGAGGTCGGCGAACTCACGGGCCACGTGCCGACAACGGAGATTCTCGCCGTCATTATCTGGGAGATTCTCGAATCCCGACTGGAAACCATTACCAACCAGGAGGTCAGCCTCCACGAAGTAAAAATACATGAAACAGGAAAAAACAGTGTCACCTACCTTGGAGAATAACCGTATCCAGCAGTCTCTGGCCTCATGCGATCTCGACGACTGCTTCGACGAAGCGCAGGAGCGTGAAGAGGAGGCGCTCGGATCGATGGCCGACGCCGTATACACGCTTTTGAAAGGGGTTGGCGAGGATCCGGAACGCGAGGGATTGCTCCTGACCCCCGAGCGGGTCGCCAAATCCCTGCGTTTTCTGACCAAAGGATACCGGCAGGATCCGGAGCAGTTGCTCAAACAGGCGGTCTTCACCGAGTCGTACGACGAGATGGTGCTGGTGAAGGATATAGACCTCTACTCGATGTGCGAGCACCACATGCTCCCCTTCTTCGGCAAGGCGCATGTGGCCTACATTCCCGACGGCAAGATCGTGGGTTTGTCGAAAATTCCGAGAGTCGTGGAGGTGTTTGCCCGGCGCTTGCAGGTTCAGGAGCGCTTGACGCAGCAGATTCGCGACGCCATCCAGAACGTACTCAATCCGCGCGGCGTCGCCGTGGTGATCGAGGCAACGCACATGTGCATGGTGATGCGCGGCGTGGAGAAGCAGAACTCGATCACGACAACTTCGGCCATGTCCGGCGAGTTCATGACCAACCAGTCCACCAGAAGCGAGTTCCTGCGCCTGATTCGTTCACGCTGAAGCCAACAATTCTCCTCGACAGCATTGCAATCCGGTGCTCCGGGATTCGTCCGGGAGCACCGGAGATGCAGACTCACTCAGCCAGCCACTCTTCCAGCATCTGACGACCCATCGCGACAGCTCGCTCCAGATGCTCGCGCATCGGTTCGCTCAGGCCGTTGCCAAGCCCGAGGTCGTGCGGCGGCGCGCCGATGAGCACGATCTCCGCCGGTTCCCGGCCATGCAGCTTCGCCACGGCAAGCAGTTCGCTCAGCCCCATCTGATGGGCTGACATTTTGCGATGGATGAACGCTGGAAGTTCTTCTTTACAATAGAGATAGACCTTCGGCTCGAACTCGACCGGGATGATCGAGTCGAAAACCATCAGTGCATCGCACGACTCGAACCAGTCGAGAAGGTAAAGTCCCTGGGTGCCGCCATCGACGAACTGCACATGTTCAGGCCACGATGCGCTGGCTTCGAGTGCCCGCACAACTTCCACGCCGAACCCTTCATCGCCAAAGAGAATATTGCCGAGACCGACTACGTTGATTGTTTTCACGAAAGGGAGATGCTAAAGATTATGGGTCTGATAGGACGAATAGGTCGTATAGGACTGATAAGAAAATACCAAGGGCGCTCCCGAACAATCGGGACCGCCCCTACATTTTCAATTATCAACTATCCATTATCAATTATTCATTACACCGTCGCTTCGTCCTCCACCTTGTGCTTGAAGCCGGTGATGATCGAAGAGGTTACGCTGGTGCGGTCTACGATGTCGTGACGGAAAACTGCGTAAAGATGCATGATCACGTAGAGCGGAAAGAGCCAGGCCGCCAGATGGTGCGCGTAGTGCAGGTTGTAGCTGCTGCCGAAGAGCGGCAGAATCCAGCCGAATGCGGCATCGAGAAAGCTGCCGGGACGGTTTTCGGCGTACATGGCCAGGCCGGTCAGAATCATGAAGGTCGAGCCGCAGAAGATGAAAATGAAGTTCGCCAGCGCCGCGACAGGGTTGTGACCGACGTAGTTCGGCTCGTCCTTCCTCAGAAAGAGGTAGGAGGCCACCTGCTCTTTGAACGGCGTCCCCCACCACGCAGGCGACCAGGGCCTGAAACCGCCGAACTTCGCGTAATGGTCGTCCGAAAGCAGGGCGTAGTACATCCGGTAGAGGAAGTTGCCGATGAACACGAAAGCCACGCAGTAGTGCACGTAGCGCCACATCACGAAGTTGTGCTGCCAGACCGCTTCGCCGAGCGGCGGGTTGATCACCGGAGCGGCGATATAGAGGCCGGTGACCAGCAGCGCGACGATGCTGAACGCATTCACCCAGTGGTAGAGGCGGACCGGCAGACGCCACACATAGATTTCCTCGATTATCCTTCCCATGTCATTCTCCGTTTAGACGATGGTTACCCTGGTGATTTCATTGCCGTTCATGTCGTACAGATGCGACGCGCACGCAAGGCAGGGATCGAACGAGTGCACCGTCCGCAGGATTTCGAGCGGCTTCGAGGGATCGACCATCGGCGTGCCTTTCAGCGCCGCTTCGTAAGCGCCAGAGTTGCCGCGATTGTCCCTCGGCGAGGCGTTCCAGGTGGAGGGCACCACGATCTGGTACTCGTCGATCTTCTCATCCTTGATTCTGATCCAGTGGCCGAGCGATCCGCGCGGCGCTTCGGTATAGCCGAAGCCTTTGCACTCTTTCGGCCAGCTCGACGGCTCCCAGCGCTCGCTGTTGAAGGTCTTGTAGTCGCCCGCCTTGACGTTGGCCACGAGCTGGTCGTAGAAGTGGCCCATGAATCCGGCGGTCTGCTTGCACTCGATGCCACGAGCCGCCGTGCGGCCAAGGGTCGAGAAGAGCGCTTCAGGGCCGACCTGGAGCTTGGCGAGCACCGCGCCGACGGTCTCCTTGATCATCGGATCGCCTTTCGCGTAAGCCACCAGCACGCGGGCAAGCGGGCCGACCTCGACCGGATGCTCCTTCCAGCGCGGCGTCTTGAGCCAACTGTACTGCTTGTCAGTATCGAGGAACTCGAATGGGGGCTTGGGGCCGGTGTAGTTCGGTTTCGTTTCGCCTTCCCAGGGGTGCAGCCCCTTCTCGGAACCCTGCGAGTAGGAGTACCAACTGTGGCCGATCTCCTCCTTGATCTGCGTCGCGTCACGCGGGTCAACATCGATCACCGTGGACAAATCTTTGTTCAGGATGATGCCTCGCGGCCAGAGCAGCGATTTGAAATCATTGAGATTGGTTTCCGGGAAGTCGCCGTAGCTCATGAAGTTGCCGAGTCCGCCGCCGTAGAGCCACTCCTTGTAGAATCCGGCGATGGCGATCAGATCGGGAATGTAGACCTGGTCGATGAAGGTCTGCGTGTCATCGATGATCTTTTTGATCATGTTGAGCCGCTCGATGTTGATCGCCGTGTCGCTGTTCGGATCGATGGCGCAGGCCATACCGCCGACGAGATAGTTCGGATGCGGATTCTTGCCGCCGAAGACAGTCTGAATCTTGACGATCTCCTTCTGGAAATCGAGCGCTTCGAGATAGTGCGCCACGGCGATGAGGTTCACCTCGGGCGGCAGCTTGTAGGCCGGATGGCCCCAGTAGCCGTTCGAGAAGATGCCGAGCTGGCCGCTCTCAACGAAGGCGACAAGGCGCTTTTGCAAATCCTTGAAATAGCCAGGTGACGACTTCGGCCAGGGCGAGATGCTCTGCGCGATGGCTGAAGCCTGCGCGGGATCGGCCTTGAGTGCGCTGACAACATCGACCCAGTCGAGCGCGTGCAGGTGGTAGAAGTGCACGAGGTGATCCTGCGTCTGCTGCGTCGCCGCCATCAGGTTGCGGATGATCCTGGCGTTCGCCGGAATCTCGATGCCGAGCGCATCCTCGACGCAACGCACTGAGGCGAGCGCATGCACAGTCGTGCAGACGCCGCAGATGCGCTCGGCGAAGGCCCAAGCGTCACGCGGATCGCGCCCTTTGAGAATCACCTCGATGCCGCGCCACATCGTGCCGGTGCTGTACGCCTCTTCGATGACGTTGGCGTCGTTCATTTTCGCCTCTATTCTCAGATGCCCCTCGATACGGGGAATCGGATCGACAACTATTTTTTTAGCCATGCCTTGAACTCCCTTGGATTACTATTCTTACTCTTGATCGTGCTGCTTCTTTTTCACCGCGGTAACGGCTGCATGAGCCGCCGCTCCGGCTGCCGCCGCGCCAACCGCCACCATGCCGATCTTGTCGGCAGTCGTGTCCGTGCCGAGGAACGACACATCGGCCAGGCGCGTGTAGAATGGACCGTTGTCCCAGAATCCCGGCTCTGAACAGCCGATGCAGGGGTGGCCGGAGCCTATCGGGAAGCTCGTGCCTTCGTTCCACTGAATCTTCGAGCAGGAGTTGTAGGTGGTCGGCCCCTTGCACCCCATTT
>JAAXWU010000120.1 GCA_013334855.1 Chlorobaculum sp.
CGGATCATCGGTTTGACGACGTACTTCTCCATGTTGCGCATGAGCTTGAGCATCCAGCCGAAGGTCTCGGGGATGGAGAGCAGGCGCAGCGTTTCGCCGGTCGGGGCGCAATCCACCACCAGCAGGTCGTACTCGTTCGATTCGTTGTAGCGCTTGATGTAGGAGAGCGAGAACAGCTCCTCCATGCCCGGTAATACGCCCATCTCCTCGACGTAAATTCCCTCGATGCCCTGCACCTGCATGAGGTGGGCGAAGTGTTCGCGCACCACCTCCCAGTTGAGCGAGAGGTCGCCGTAAACGCTCACCTCCTGGCCCCAGAGGTTTTCGGCAACCTTCACCGGCGACGGGCCGAGTTCGATGTCGAAGGAGTCGCCGAGGCTGTGGGCCGGGTCGGTCGAGATGACCAGCGTCTTGTAGCCGAGCGCGGCCGAACGCACGGCAGTTGCCGCCGCGATGGAGGTTTTGCCGACGCCCCCCTTGCCGGTGAATACGATGTTTCGCATGACGCCTCCTCTGGAGGATTGGTTTTTTCGCCAGTGAACTGCCGTAATGAAGAGAACTGATTCGCCGGGCTGATAATTTCAGATAGCAGGATGGACATCTGGCGTTGTAGGGGGTTCCCTGACCTGTCGGTACTGCCTCTACAGACAGGTTGTTATGAGAGATTGTGGGGGCGCTTCGCGAAGCCCCCGTATTTGATGACGATCCTGACAGGAAGGTTCTTAAGGGCGGTGCTTTCCGGCACTTTTGAGACAGCTTTGCCGTTTATGCGAAAACAGGATTGTCGCTTCTCCATCAGGAGTGGTCCCTGTCAAAGCGCGGCTCGTTTTTATTTATAGTAAAAAATGAGCAGGCGCTTGATTAATTATGAGCATATGATTATAGTTGAGACGCATGGCTCGCGGTATCCAGTTCACCCGTTTTGCTTCTGCAAACACGGCGTCCATCGCCGGAATATTCGAGGATTATGATCGTGTCATGATCGCGGACATGCCTTCACGTATCTCATGGCGTATTCATCCGGGCAACTTTCCCGTGGAACCACCGTGCACGGAATTTTTCGGCGCAGAGTGGATTGCCCGCGATGTATATTCAGTTTATCTCAATTGAAAATCTGACTCTCTATGGCAAAGGTCGTTGTTTTGGGAGCTGGCGTTTCAGGGCATACCTGCGCATCGTTTCTCAAGAAAAAGCTCGGCAAACAGCACGAGGTGGTTGTCGTTTCGCCCAACAGTTATTACCAGTGGATTCCGTCGAACATCTGGGTCGGCGTGGGCCAGATGACCATCGACGATGTGCGCTTCAAGCTCAAAAAGGTCTATGACCGCTGGGGCATCGAGTACAAGCAGGCCAAGGCGCTGTCGATCCATCCCGAAGGGGACGCTTCCATCAAGAAAGGGTACGTCACCATCGAATACACCGATGAAGAGTACGCCGGTTACACCGAGACGGTCGATTACGACTACCTCGTCAACGCCACCGGCCCGAAGCTGAATTTCGAGGCTACCGAGGGGCTTGGCCCCGACAAGAACTCGCTGTCGGTCTGCACCTACAGCCACGCAGCGCACGCCTGGGAGGAACTGCAGAAGAGCATCGCAAAGATGCAGAATGGCCAGAAGCAGCGCTTCCTCATCGGCACCGGCCACGCGATGGCCACCTGCCAGGGCGCGGCCTTCGAGTACATCCTGAACGTCGCCTACGAAATTTCACGCCGCGGCCTGAGCCACATGGCGGAGATCACCTGGATCTCGAACGAGTACGAGCTTGGCGACTTCGGCATGGGCGGCGCGTTCATCAAGCGCGGCGGTTACATCACTCCGACGAAAATTTTCACCGAATCGCTGCTTGCCGAATACGGCATCAAGTGGATTCGCCGGGCGGGCGTCTTCAAGGTGGAGCCGGGCGTGGCGCACTATGAAACGATCGACGGTGAAACGATGACCCAGGAGTTCGATTTCTCCATGCTCATTCCCTCCTTCTCCGGCGTCGGCCTCACCGCCTTAGACAAGGCGGGCAACGACATCACCGACAAGATGTTCCTGCCGAACAAGTTCATGAAGGTCGATGCCGATTACAAGGCAAAGCCATTCGACGAGTGGAGCGCTGGCGACTGGCCGACCATCTACCAGACGCCGACGTACAGCAATATCTATGCTGCGGGCATTGCCTTCGCCCCGCCGCACCCGATCTCCAAGCCGATGACGAGCGCCAATGGCCGCCAGATTTTCCCGACGCCGCCGCGCACCGGGATGCCGTCGGGCGTTATCGGCAAGATCATCGCGCTCAACATCTCCGAGCAGATCAAGGGCGGCCACAAGGAGCACCACCATAAAGCCTCGATGGCCCGCATGGGCGCGGCCTGCATCGTTTCGGGCGGCTTCGGCTCCTTCGACGGCCTCGGCGCGTCGATGACCGTGTTCCCGATCGTGCCTGACTGGGAGAAGTACCCGGAGTGGGGTCGCGACATGACCTACTCGGTTGGCGAGGCCGGTCTGGCCGGTCACTGGCTGAAGTTCATTCTTCACTACCTCTTTTTCCACAAGGCGAAGGGCTACCCGTTCTGGTACCTGATCCCGGAGTGAGGCGCGGCCTGTAAACCTGTAACATTGATTGCAACCTAACGTTATTGACCAATGGGAAACTATAAATTCAAGGCATATTACGACGAAGCCTATCCGCCGGTGCCCGACAAGGCGACGCTTTTCTGGCGCAAGTTCGTGCCGTGGCAGCTTTTCAGGTTCATCATTCTGAACATCAAGATGATCCGCATCGTCGCGGGCGGTCACTCCTGATCGTCGCATCGCGCTTCCGGCAATCAGCAGAAAGCCCCGGACGCTTCGGAAAACTCCGCAAGCGCCCGGGGCTTTGTCGTTTTCTGCGCCTCGTCAATCAACTCGATGAAGCCGGACGTTCGCTCCGTTTGTTTGAAAACAGCTACCGATTCTTTACGTTCATTATGTACAGCGCAGCAGTACTGTTCCGTGATGCTTTTTATTACTGTTTTCCCCATCTAAACAGGAGCGATCATGCAGGTATCCGATAATTGTCTGAAGATTATCCGGGAATTTGAAGGATTCAAGTCCAAACCCTATCTCTGTCCCGCCGGAGTTCCCACCATCGGTTATGGTTCCACACGTTACGCCAACGGCACAGCCGTGAAATTGACCGATCCGCCCATTACCGAGGGCCAGGCCGATGAGATCATGCAGGCCACGCTCGGGCAGTACGAGGATGCCGTCAACCGCTACGTGACCGCATCGATCAACCAGAACCAGTTCGATGCGCTCGTCGATTTCGCCTACAACGCCGGAGCGCAGAACCTTCGAACCAGCACGCTTCTCAAGCGGCTCAACCAGGGAGACTACGCCGGAGCTGCCGCTCAGTTCGACGTATGGGTTAACGGTGGCGGTAAAAAGCTGCCTGGCCTTGTACGTCGCCGCGCCTCCGAACGGACGCTGTTCGAAACGCCTGTGGCGTGAAGGCACAGTGAACGAGAGTATGCGCTGGAATCGTGAGCATTGCCGAGCCAAAAAGCGGTCGAAAACATGTGGAATTTTAGGGGTCTGAATTCTGAACAATTGCATTTACTGTTTGCGCTCTGGGATCGTCAGGCAATCCAGCTATTGATTCTTCAGCATCATGCCCATCCATTCGGTCGGCTACTATCTTTCGCGTTGGGGCTGCAAGCCTTAACGCCCGATCAGGAAAGCATGTGGACAGTGCGCCCCGTTAGGGTAGAACGTCGGATGCTGGAATCAAAACCGGTTATTATCGCGAAGGTAAAGGCTGAAAAAAAGGGACTTGGAGGGAATATCTGAAACGGGTGGCGCATAGTATTCTTCTGGCAATAAAACGTTGACTTTTTTTGTTTTTTTCAGAATTTCGTAATCTTCAAAGGGTTCGCTGTGATGTTCATTAATTTAATGCTTCTAGGATTTGTCGAACCTGAATTTGCAGTACTTCGTATTTCATCAATAGAAAGAGTTGCTCTTCTATATTTTCTGTGAGTATTGGTGAGTTACTTTTTACAAAAAATGTATTCTGTTATTTGTCGACGAACTCCTTCATCGAGATTCATTGCACAAGCCAGTAAGCATTTTACGATGAATCGGCATAATGTTTTTATGTCTCATGAATAAATTTTTGTGTGAACAAGTTAACCCGGAGATGATCTATGTATAAGAAACTTTTATCGGTATTGAAACCAGTCGTGCCAATGTTAGCCTTGTCGTTACTGGCTGGTTGCGCCACGGAAAGCCATCAGGCGCTGGTGGTTGACAAGGTCAACAGTGCTGCGCATCAGTATGCGGGCGTCAAATCCAACCTTGTCGTCGGGAAATTTGAAAATCGTTCAAGCTTCATGCGGGGACTGTTTTCTGACGGAAACGACCGTCTTGGAAGTCAGGCCAAGACCATTCTCCTGTCTCACTTGCAGCAGTTAAATTATTTCAATGTTATGGACAGGGATAACATGAATGAGGCAAAATTCGAGACGAATCTTGGGGGAAAGACGCAGAATCTCAAAAGCGCGTCGTATCTGATCACTGGCGACGTGACGGAGTTCGGCAGAAAAGAGACGGGCGATCAGCAGCTCTTCGGCATTCTCGGCAGAGGCACCTCGCAGGTCGCCTATGCCAAAGTCACGCTGAACGTTGTCGATGCATTGACTTCGGAGATTGTCTATTCAGCCCAGGGCGCAGGTGAATACGCCCTTTCGAACAGAGAGATTATCGGCTTTGGTGGTACGGCGGCATACGATTCGACGCTCAACGGCAAGGTTCTTGACCTTGCGATACGAGAAGCGGTGAACCGATTGGTCGAGGGGATCGATCAGGGGGCATGGAAACCTAAAAATTGAAGATCATGAAAAAAATAAAAATAGTACCGGTTTTTCTGCTCCTGGCAATTTCGGGATGCGCTTCGAGCACTCCTCCCTTGTATGAATGGGGGCATTATGAAGATTTGATTTATCAGGGTTATGCTCATGGCGACAAGCTGTCGCCAGACGAGCATATAGCGAAGCTTCAGGCTGATTACGAGGTCGCGAAATCAAAGAACAGGCCTGTTCCTCCGGGATATCATGCGCAGCTTGGATTTTTGTACTACAAGATGGGCAAGCCGGAAGAGGCGAAAAAATCTTTTTCCAACGAGGAAGAGTTGTTCCCGGAATCAAAGGCGTACATGACTCGAATCATTGATAAAATTAAATGAAAGGTGACATTATGAAATTATTCAAATCTGTCCTGACCTTATCGGTATTATCAATGCTCGGGGGATGCGCCGCTTCTGTCGCAAAGCAGGATTACACGAATTATCGCAGGTCGAAACCCGCTTCGATTCTGGTTTTGCCTCCCGTGAACCATTCACCCGACATCAAGGCTACCTATGGATTTTTATCCACGGTAACCCGGCCGCTTGCCGAAGGCGGTTATTATGTATTTCCGGTCGCTTTGGTCGATCAGACGTTCAAGGAAAACGGATTGCAGAATCCGGCGGAAATGCATGAAGCTCCGCTGAACAAATTAAGGGAGATATTCGGAGCCGATGCGGTTCTGTATATAACGATCGAAAGTTATGGCGCATCCTACAAAGTGTTGACCAGCGATACGGTCGTTACCGCCAAAGCCCGATTGATCGACTCGAAAACAGGGGAGTTGCTGTGGTCTGGCGACGCCACCGCGTCCAGCGCCGAAACAGACAACAATAGCAATCTGGGCCTGGCAGGATTGCTGGTGAAGGCAATTGTCAAGCAGGTTGTCAGCAGCGCTGTCGATCAGGGGCATGACATCTCCAAAATCACCAGTGCGCGGCTGCTTTCGCCAAAGCCGAATGGATTGCTCTATGGTCCGAGGTCGCCGATGTATCAGTCGGAGAAATAGTTGCCTTGACGGTATGCTTTGTACTGGAGTTTTCCAGGGCTTCAGTGGATATGCATATGCGGAGACGAACCACTATCTGCTGAAGCGAGTCCGGAACGGTTCACGAGGTGTTGCCGGACTCGCTCTGATATTGATGGATCAGGAGCGTGCTCTCTTCAGCTTGTTCGCTGGCAATGTGGGCAAAGAGGATTGCATGAAATAACAGCATATCTCGCGTGCTGTTTTGTCGATACACCGTATCTCTTCCACAGTTTATCAGACCTCACCGGATTTACCGCTGTTTCAGCCAATAGCGCAATGCCCATTGCTCTCCACAAGGGAACGCATCAATAGCGTTGATCCGGCAGCCCTCTTTTGTCCGCATCTTCTCTTGCT
>JAAXWU010000016.1 GCA_013334855.1 Chlorobaculum sp.
ACGTCTCGCTCCACCAGGGCAAGCTGCCGCTCTTCGAGGGGTACGGCATCGCCAAGGATGTGGAGTCGATCTTTTCGCGCAAGGTGTGGCTCAAGTCGGGCGGCTACATCATCATCGAGCACACCGAGGCGATGGTGGTCGTGGACGTCAACAGCGGGCGCTACGCCGCCAAGCGCGAGCAGGAGGAGAACTCGCTCAAGACCAACCTCGAAGCCGCCCGTGAGATCGTGCGCCAGCTCAGGCTGCGCGACATAGGCGGCATCATCGTGGTGGACTTCATCGACATGATCGATCCGAAAAACTCGAAAAAGGTCTACGACTCCATGAAGACCGAACTGCGCAACGACCGCGCCAAATCGAACATCCTGCCGCTTTCGGATTTCGGCATTATGCAGATCACCCGCGAGCGCATCCGCCCGAGCCTCATGCAGCGCATGGGCGACCAGTGCCCGGCGTGCGGCGGCACCGGCGTGGTGCAGGCGCGTTTCACGACGATCCACCAGATCGAGCGCTGGCTCCGCAAGTTCGCGCTTCAGCAGAAGGTACCGTTCCAGCAGCTCGACCTGCATGTCAGCCCGACGGTGCTCGAACCGATGCGCAACAGCGACATGAAAACCGAACTGAAGTGGTTTTTGCAGCACCTCGTCTTCGTCAGGATCACGCCGGACGAGAGCCTGCGCAGCGACGATTTCCGCTTTTACAACAGCAAGCACAGCACCGACATCACTACGGAATACAACTGAAGCACTTATTTGGCAACAACAGGCCGGAAGAGATAAGAGATTGGGCTGAAGCCCGGATTTATTTTAATGCTCGTCATCCCGTCCCGATAGTTTTCGGGACGGGGCAATTTTTAAGAGTTTTTTGCCGGATCAATATTACCCAAACCGACACATGGAACAGTACCAGCAGATAAAGGATCTGATCATCGCATTTTCGTCACTCACCGGAGACCAGCTCAGAGCGGATGCCGGGGTACGCGAGATTTTCGAGCAGTTCAAGGCGCTGCTCAACGACGGAAAAATCCGCGCCGCCAGTCCCGATGAGTCGGGATGGACGGTCAACCAGTGGGTCAAGCAGGGGATTCTGGTCGGCATGAAGCTTGGCGTGCTGGTGGAGCACCATGTCGAGCTTGGCGGCTTCGAGCGCTTCTCCTACATCGACAAGGACACCTACCCCCTGCACCGCTTCAGCGTGGCGGACAGCGTGCGGATCGTGCCCGGCGGCTCGTCAGTACGCGACGGAGCGTATCTGGCCCCTTCGGTGGTGATGATGCCGCCGTCGTACGTCAACGTCGGCGCGTACGTCGATGAAGGCTCCATGATCGACTCGCACGCGCTGGTCGGCAGTTGCGCGCAGGTCGGCAAGAAGGTGCATCTGTCCGCCGCAGTGCAGGTTGGCGGCGTGCTCGAACCGGTCGGCGCGATGCCGGTCATCATCGAGGACGAGGTGATGGTGGGCGGCAACTGCGGCATCTACGAAGGCACCATCGTCCGCAAACGTGCGGTCATCGGTACAGGCGTCATCCTCAACGGCTCGACGCCGGTCTACGATCTGGTCAACGGCACGATTCTGCGCAAAACCGCCGATTCGCCACTCGTCATTCCAGAAGGCGCGGTGGTGGTGGCCGGTTCCCGCCAGGCGAAGGGCGAGTTTGCCGCCGAGCACGGGCTGTCGATCTACACGCCGCTGATCATCAAGTACCGCGACGAGCGCACCGACAGCGCCACGGCACTCGAAAGCGCCCTCAGATAGTCTGTTCATGAGCCAGCCCCGCACCTCTCTTGGTCGGCATTTCAGCCGCCGGTGGCGACGCTTCTCGACAGCGTCCGCCGCCATCGCGCTGATCTCCACGCAGCCTCTCGGGGCGGCCTCGCCCTCGAAGCCGGGCGACGATTTCTTTGCCATGACCAGAAGCATCGACCTTCTCGGCGAGGTGTACAAAGGGGTGTCTCAAGGGTATGTCGATCCCATCGATGTGAGCGAGTTCATGTACTCCGGGATCGACGGAATGCTTGGCCAGCTCGATCCCTATACGGCTTTTCTCGATGAGGAGCAGTCCGATGAGCTGGATGAGATCACCAGTGGCCAGTACACCGGAATCGGCGTCACCATTGGCGTATTTTCCGGCAATCTGTATATCACTTCGGTGATCGTGGGGCAGCCCGCCGCGAAAGCGGGAGTGCAGATTGGCGACCAGGTCGTTGCCATCGATGGTTTCCCGGTGAGAACGAAATCCATCGACCATGTCAGGAACGCGATCAAAGGGCCGCCCGGCACGACGGTCAGGCTTACGATCAGAAAAGATGGTCAGGGCCGCCCGAAGGTCATCGCCATTGCGAGAGGAGAGGTCAGAGTCACCACCGTGCCCTATGCAGACCTGTTCGGCTCGTCGGGTTATGTGCAGTTGAACGGCTTCGGCGAGCATTCGAAGGATGAGCTGAAAGCAGCGATCCGTACGATCCGCGAGCAGGCCGCAAAAAGCACGGTCAATCTCAACGGCATCGTGCTCGATCTGCGCGGCAATCCGGGCGGACTGCTCACCTCGGCGGTCGAGGTCGCGGCTCTTTTCGTCGAAAAAAACAGTCGTGTCGTCTCCACCAAAGGGCGAACCGATGAGAGCGAGGAGGTTTTTCTCACCAGAACTGACCCACTGGAGCAGTCGCTGCCGCTGGTGCTCATGATCGACGGCGACAGCGCCTCGGCGTCGGAGATCGTTTCGGGCGCGATTCAGGAGCTTGATCGCGGGGTCATTCTTGGCGAAAACTCCTTCGGCAAGGGGCTGGTGCAGTCGGTCGTCAACCTGCCCTACGATCACATCCTCAAGGTGACGACGGCGAAATATTATACGCCATCAGGTCGTCTTATCCAGAAGCCGCTTGCCCGCGAGGAGTCGCATCGCAAGGTGGTGCTCTCCACTGGCGCGGCGGACTCCACGAAGGTATTCTACACGCACAACCGGCGCAAGGTCTATGGCGGCGGCGGTATCAGGCCGGATGTGGCCGCCAGGGCAGACTCCCTCTCCGGGTACCAGCACGCTCTGGAGAGAGACGGCGTGATTTTCAGGTACGCCTCGCAATTCCATCAGAGGCATCCGGCGTTTCAGTTGACGCGGCTCGCCTCGGAACCTGTGTACACGGAGTTCCGCGAGTTTCTTGCAAAGCAGCGCTTTTCTTTCCGGTCGAAAGCGCAGAAAAATCTCGACAGCCTGAAAACGCTCGCTCAAAAGGAGGGGATGGGCGACGACCGGGAGCTTGCCGGGCAGCTCGACGCTCTCGACAAGTCGCTTGCCGCTTCGACGAAGCGGAGCGTGTCACGCGATTCGCTCCGCATCACAGCCGCCCTGCATCGCGAGATTATGCGCCATTACGACCAGCGGGCGGCCCTACGCAAGACCATCGAGGATGACCCGGTCGCAACGAAAGCCTTCGCGCTGCTTGCCGATCCCCAGCGCTACCAGGCGCTGCTCAAGCCCTGAGCCGCTCTTCGGCGAGCTTGGTCTGCTTGTGGACGCCGATGGCAATCATCAGGTTGCTCGCGCTCAGGAGGCTTTCGGCCAGGCCGTGCAGGAAGTCGTTGTGTGACAGCGACTTGTAACCCAGCGCATGGATGGCGACGTACATGCAGACGACCGTTACTGAAATGAAAACAAGCACGAACCAGAAGCCCGCCACGGTCAGCGCAGAGAACGCTTCGGGGTCCTGCTTGCGCACCCTCAGCAGCAGCACGAGGAAGGTGAGATAGACAACGCTCGATACCTGCAAGACGGCGTCGAACCAGCTTTTTCCCATCAAAAACGAGTAGCCCGGCGCTCCGCCGCCCGCCGCCAGCGCCGCTCCGCCAGTCAATGCGCCCATCAGCGCCGTCCTCGGCTTGGCCTCCCGCTTCTCGTCACCCTTCAGAATTTTCAGCGTCGCGTACAGAAGGGCGAAACTGCCGACCAGGTTGATCGCCTCGGAGAGTTCGAGCAGCAGCATGATCGCGTCGCCGGAGATGTGGTAAGCCAGCACAAACCAGCTTCCGGTCCAGTGCGGCAGCATGAAGAGCGCGAAGCGCCGGATGTCTCGCCGACCGACCAGACGCCCGTAATAGTACATCATGACGAGCGCCACGCCCCATTCGAGCGACGAAGAGATATGGATGATCCAGTTCAGCGGGGAGAGCAGCATTTAGAGGAGTTCTTTTTCTTGTCGGAATACTGGAGTGCTGAACCCGGCATTCTTCAGCAAGGTTTTAATCCCGACCACTGTCGAGACATTCAGAACTCTTGAATAATTGTCCCGGACTTCAGTCCGGGGTTTACGAAAAACAAAAAATAAATAGGGGCTTTAGCCCAAATTCTTGCTTTGTCGGGACGGGACTGCGGGGTTTCAGCCCGGCCCATCACGAACCCTTCGCGAGATGATAGATATTTTTGCCCATGATCTTCATCTGCACGCTCCACGGCGCGGGCACCATCTTTTTGTAGAGGTAGGAGTCGAAGGTGATCTCCTGCACGTGCTTGTCGCGGCAGATCGCCACGAAGCTCTCGCGCAGACGGTCGCTCTTGTAGTAGACCGACTGCAACACCTGCAAGCCGAAGAAGATAGGCGAGTAGAGCTTGCGGAACTCCTTCTCGTACGAGGAGAGCGGCGTCCTGTTGCGGATGCGCTCGATCATGGCCAGAGCGCCGAGCTTGCCGGAGCGCATGGCGAAGAAGATGCCCTCGCCGTTCGCTGGCGTCACAAGACCCGCTGCGTCTCCCACGAGGATGGCCCGCTCCTGAGAGAATGAGCGGCGGGGCTTCATCGGAATCTTGGCCGCCTCGTCGAGGTAAGGCTTTTCGGTGAGACCGATCTTCTCGACGAAGCGCTGCTGGAGCTGGCGGATGTTGTGCCGGTGCTCCTCGGTGCCGGTGCCGATGGCGATGTGGTCGGTTTTCGGGAAGATCCAGCCATAGAAATCGGGCGAGACCTCGCCGTCGAACCATATCTCCACCAGCTCTTCGTAAGGCTTGAGCGCCTCGGAGTAGCGGAATCGCTGCTGCATGGCGATCACCTTGAGGTCATTCGGCGGAAATCCCAGCTCGTCGGCGGTTTTCGAGTTCGCGCCGTCCGCGCCGATGACGAAGGAGGCCTCGACCGGCGGTAGATCCTTCGAGAGATGAATCGTGAAGCGGTCGGCAGATCGGTCGATCTTTTTGACCAGCGCCTCGACCAGCACCGCGCCCGCCTTCTGCGCCTTCTCGCGCAGGTAGCGGTCGAAGCGTTCGCGGCGCACCATGCCCACGTAGCCGTTCGGCATGTGCATGAAGATGGTTTTGCCCTGTGGCGAGCGAACGCTCATGCGGGTCAGCTTCTTTTCGACCAGCTCGTCGGGAATCTGAAACTCCTCGATCAGGCCGAGCGGGATCGCGCCGCCGCACGGTTTGACATTATCGAGCTTGCGTTCGATGAGGATGGTCGAATGGCCCGCTCTCGACAGAATCTCCGCGGCCACTGCTCCCGACGGCCCTCCTCCTATCACTGCGACATCATACAACATGAAAAAACCGGGTTATGCGTTAACCATTTTCGTGGCCAGGAACTCCCCGGCTTTCGACATTTCGATCCGCTCCTGCGCAGCGGTGTCGCGGTAGCGCACGGTGATCGTGCCATCTTCGAGCGTCTGGTGATCCACCGTGAAGCAGAATGGCGTGCCGATCTCGTCCTGGCGGCGGTAGCGCTTGCCGATCGACGCCGCGTCGTCGTACTGCACGAGAAAGTGCTCCGAGAGGTCGCGGCAAAGCTTGTCGGCCTTTTCGCCCATCTCCCCCTTCTTCATCAGCGGCAGCACGGCAGCCTTCACCGGCGCAACCTTCGGCGAGAGCTTCAGCATCACACGCGGCTCGCCATCGACGACATCCTCCTGATAAGCGTCCGAAAGCAGCGCCAGGAAGGTACGGTCGCACCCCGACGAGGTCTCCACCACGTAGGGAATGAAGCGCTCGTTGGTGGTCTGGTCGATATACTCCATGTTCTTGCCGGAGTACTGTTGATGCTGGCTAAGGTCGAAATCGGTGCGGGAGTGAATGCCCTCGATCTCCTCGATGCCGAACGGAAACTCGAACTTGATGTCGTAGGCCAGGTCGGCGTAGTGGGCCAGCTTGTCGTGCTTGTACCAGTGCAGCTTCTCCTTTGTCAAGCCGAGCGTTTCGGAATACCAGCGGAAGCGCTCCTCGCGCCACGCCTCGAACGCTTCGAGCTGCGTGCCCGGCTTGAGGAAATACTGCATCTCCATCTGCTCGAACTCCACCATGCGGAAGATGAAGTTCCCCTTGACGATCTCGTTGCGGAACGCCTTGCCAATTTGGGCGATGCCGAACGGCACCTTCATGCGCGACGACTCGCGCACGTTGTGGAAGTTCACGAAAATGCCCTGCGCGGTTTCGGGACGCAGGTAAACGACGCCAGCCGACTCGGCCACCGCGCCCATGTTGCACTGGAACATCAGGTTGAACTGCCGCACCTCCGTCCAGTCCGCCGAACCGGTGTCGGGGGCTTTGATGCCAGCCTCGATAATAATATTGTAGAGTGTGCGGTTCGGATCCTCCGTTCCGGCGGCGGCCTCGTAGGCAACCTTGAGGGCGGCGGCCTCGGCCTCCTTGCCATCACGCACGAGCTTGCCGATATGGTTCTCGATCAGGTGGTCGGCGCGGTAGCGGCGCTTGGTGGTGCGGTCGTCGATCATCGGGTCGTTGAAGCTCGCCACATGGCCCGACGCCTCCCACACGGTCGGATTCATCATGATCGAGGCATCGATACCCACGATATTCTGATGGCGGCGCGTCATCGAACTCCACCACAAATCCTTGATATTCTTCTTCATCTCGCTGCCGAGCGGGCCGTAATCGAAGCACGACGAAAGACCGCCGTAAATTTCGGACGACGGGAAAATGAAGCCGCGCCGCTTGGCCAGCGAAACCAGTTTATGCATCACTTTATCGGGCGACAGACTCTGTGTCTGCACCCTCGACTGATCGGAATTGCTCATCGTTTGGACTCTGAGTTTGAAAAATTTCAGTCGCACCCGCCATCAAGCGAGGCGTAAACCGCAAATATAACAAACGGCGAGGATTTAACGTGCCGGGAGTGTGGGAGACGTGCTTGCAGCAATCTGATGCTGATGATAGACGAAGCCGGGGCCTGAGTGGCGCGAGACCGGCTTTGCGCGGACGGTTCGAAACGATGCCTTTACGTCACCGGCAATACGCTTTTGGAAAAACAGCATGATCCGCATCGAAAGATGCGTAAAATACGCTTAACGTTTGCGACTGCGCCAGCGACTTCTGCGCAGTACTTGTCCTTTTTTTACCAGCTCCTTATTGATTTCGTCGAAGTATTCAGGAACGAATGAGTCAATCGAGCTGGCGGGATTGTTCGAAATCGACCAATGAATCCCGATCAGGGCCAGCCTGGAGTTGAAAACGACAAAGCTGGGGGCGCCTGAATCACCGACTTGCAAAAAACTCTCATCACCGCCAACAGAAGGAGTGTCGTTGTCATCGTAGTCGTAGGCGGCGATTTTTCCTGTCGATGAGCCAAGCTGACACAAGCCCAGCATGTCCAGCACGTTCCGCCCAACCCGGTGCGTCCTGCCGTAATTATAGAGAGTGAACCCGAGATAGGCTTTAGAAGAGCGCAATTTCGGAACCGGGTAGCGTGCGATGGATCTATCGACGGCCTCATCGAACCAGCCGAGCCAGAGATCGGTCGTTCCGATTCGAGTTCCTCCCGTTACTGTATGGGTGTAGCTTGCGCCCGTAAGCGAGTTTGATCCCCAGAAGGTGACCTTCGCGCCTACCGCCGGATGAAGATGAACCGCGGAAAGGAAGCAGTTATCGGTGACCAGCGTCGCCCAGTGTCCATCACTGCCCAGGCCGACTCCCGAGAAATCGTAAGAGTGGCCTACGAAAGCTCTATCGCTAGCGGCGTAAAATCGATAGTTTCGCGCTGGCGTATAATCGCGAACGATCATCTCACTACGACTCAAAGTCGGCGACATCAACATCAACGTAAAAAGAAAAAATTTGAGACCTCCTCTCATGGCAGTTGTAACTTTGGGTACTTCGATTTGAAATAGAGGCATTCACTTGAAGTAGATTGTAAAGATGTGAAATTTTCTTCACAAATGCGCTGAGCCTGCGTTGAATCTTATCGCCGGGCGTGAATTTTACCCATGTGGAGTCATGGTATATTACAGCGGCTGCCAATGGCTCAGGAAGCGGATGATCGTCAATCCACCGGTCGGCGGATTTCCGTGCCGCTGAGTGATGTCGATAGCGCCGGTCAGAGTGAGGGATTTCGGCCCGCTGCCGACGTCATAGACAAGAATGACATTCCGTGCTTGCTGCTTCGATTTAACATTCGCGTAAGCAGGAGTCTCTCGATTTTTCGAAGGAGATTGCCGCTGCCTCACTCATCGGAGCTTTTCAACATCGTCGATCCTGCATTCACCTGCTGCTATTGCATTTGATGGACAAATCTACCGAAACAATATACGACAGCGAAACCATTGCCAGAGTGGCGCTGGGCCGATGCGCGGAAGTATGAGCCGCTCCGCGATGCAGAATATCAGTCGTAGATCATGTATATTCGAGGATCAAGGATCGCGCAATGACCTCGCAACACACTGCCGTCATCCGTGGAACCATCGCCTCAAACGATAACCGGGCAATCGCAGCCAGTGACAGCGCCCGATGCGCAAAAGCTGCTGGAGAGCGCGAACAGCTCATCGGAGCAGGTGGGCGTACTCCATCTGGGCTTTATCGCGGCATGTGCGTACGTGATCGTCATCGCCATCGGACGCACCGACCTCGACCTGTTGATCGGTAAAGGCATTCGCCTACCGATCATCGACACCGAAGTCCCCATCGTCGGCTTCTTCGCCTTCGCACCGTGGATTCTCGTGATCGTCCATTTCAACCTGCTCCTGCACCTGCAACTCCTCGCCCGCAAGCTGCACGCCTTCAACGATGCCGATGAAGACGGCGAACTCCGAGACCAGCTCCGCATCTTCCCGATCACCTACTTCCTTGCCGGACGAACTGACGAACGCACAAAAAAGCTGCTTTCGTTGATGGCGTCGATCACGGTCATCCTGCTGCCGCTCCTCACACTCCTGCTCCTCCAGTTGCAGTTCCTCGCCTACCAGAGCGAATTTATAACTTGGACCCAGCGTTTTGCCATCTGGCTTGACCTCGCTCAGCTCGCCTACTTCTGGCCAATCATCGCCGAGCTGAAAGGGGCATCATGCTCCATAAAAGAGCGCTGGAACAGCTTTCATCAAACGTATCTGCCCCGAATACGCGACTGGATAGCCCCAACGCTTTCCGGTATCGGACTAATGCTGGTAATCTGCGGATCCCTATGGCTTGCAGTCGCAGGATTCATAGCTGTGTGTTTTTCGGCACTAATTTCAGTGCTTTATGAACAGCACAAAGCAACGCGATACGCAGCAATAGCAGCACTTTCAGCCCCACCATTGTTCATGGCCTTGATACTAAAAATGTCGATATTCGAATCAGCTTTTTCCTACTTGCTGAGCTTAGAGATAACGATCATTGTCAATGTTTTATTAGAGTCACTCAGGCGTCAGCTCACTTCTCTTAGCACCATCTTCCTGATTATTACCGGATATCTCTCACTTTCGCTTTCATTAGGATTCCAGGTAGATGGCGAACGTCTTGAGAAACTCTTGCTCACCTGGCCGTCAAACGGAGAGCAAAGGACTCTCTTCAGCGACCTGTTCATCAATGAAAAACGCATCCTGAATCTTCAAGAGTATAGGCTGTTCGCCAATCATCTGGACCCTGAAATAATCGTTCAACTCCGCTCTACGGATTGGGCAAAAGCATTACCGAAAGTCGAACCCGTCATACTGCAAGGCCGAAGCTTACGCCATGCAAACCTGTATAGTGCCCTGCTCTGCCGTGCCGATTTGCGTCATGCTGACCTTCGTGGTGCATCCTTATACAACGTTCAGCTTCAGAATGCTCACTTGTCTCACGCTCAACTTCAAGGCGCTGATTTATCTTACGCTCATCTTCAGGGTGCTGAGTTATCTTACGCTCATCTTCAGGGTGCTGTTTTATTTGAAGCTAAAATTCAAGGCGCTGATTTATCTCATGCTCATCTTCAGGGTGCCGTTTTACTCATCACTAAGCTTCAAGGGGCAGACTTGTCATATGCTCAACTTCAGGGCGCTATGTTAATGGCCACTCAACTTCAAGGCGCTGACTTATCATACGCCCAACTTCAAGGAGCCGACTTATCATACGCCCAACTTCAAGGCGCTGATCTTCATGAAGCAAATCTCTATGCTGCTCAGTTTGAAGAAACCGAATTAAACATGATTGATGTAAGGAAATTGAAATTGACACCCCTAATAAAAAGCGAACAATCCACATTAATCAAGACGCTTAAGACTGCTATAGCCGACAAAAAAATCCTGCAAAGCACTATTGCTCGTTTTCAGAATTCAACCATACCAAATTCTCATAAATATCGGCTGCAATCCTGTCTTTCCACAGATATATTACCATTGCCATGTGATAAACGATATGACCCTCGTAACCCGAAAGATTATAACGAATTTAAGCAACAACTCTATCTGATTCTTGACAACTTGGCAGCAGAGTCGCCAGACATAGCACTGGGAATCATTCATCAAATCCCCAATCCACAAAGAATGTATATCGTTGATTCATCGCGCTTCGGTCTCGCAACCGTCCTCATCAAACGACTCAATGATAGCAATGCTCCCGGACTTCAGGCGTTGAGTGATGAAGATAAAAAAAGATTGACGGTGTTAGCAAAAGCAGAACAAGAATGGCTCAAGAAAAATAATTTATCAGATACATCAATCACTGACCGTTGAACGGGTTGACGATGGTCAGGCCCATGATTTTCTGGCCGTTGTGAAGGTCTTCTGAATAGAGGGTATCGCAATCTGCCTGAAGCGCGGCGGCGATAATCAGGGAATCGTAGTAGCTGTAGCCCCAGCGCTCCTTCACATCGAGCGCTGACCGGCACAACTCAACCGTGGTGCTGACCCGGCAAAGCCCGACAAGCACTGAATCCAGATATTTCCGGCAATCGCTGACAGAGAGGGTTACCTCGAATTTCTTCGTCGCTACGTTCATGAACTCCTGAACGACCTGAGAGCTGACAATACCCTTGCCATCCTGCAAGGCACTCCGTATCAGGTCGGTCGCAACCTCCTTCTTTGAGGCCTTCGACGGATCGAAGGAGTAAACGAAAATGTTGGTGTCGAGGAAAAAGTTACCGTTCATTCATCTCCTCCCGGCTGAACTTGCGGCCCGGTCTGGCATACATCATAGACTGCATCAAGGCGTCGAAATCCTTTGCCCGTGCTTCCGCGCTGACGTACTGCTGGAGCCAGCCCCTGAAGGTTTCATTCAGCGTGGTGTGCTCGCGTTGCGCCTTTTCCCTCGCTTTGCGGATCAACTCTTCTTCCGCGCTCATGGTAATATTTTTCAGCATCGGCTCTCCTTGTTAATTTGCTTCGTGTACACTGCCATCGTGTACAATATACAACACGATCAGATAAATTGTTCGTGCGTAATTCTTAGCAACCGAAAGGACAAAGAAACTACTCCACCCGCTCGAAACAGGCCACGGTTTCGATGTGGTTGGTCTGCGGGAACATGTCCACCGGCTGGGCGGAGGTCATCCTGTAGCCTCTTGCGGCGATCTCTTTGCCGTCGCGGGCTAGGTTGGCCGGGTTGCAGCTTACGTAGACGATCCGCTCGGGCTGGAGCTTGAGCATGGTGTCGAGCGCCTTGGGGTGCATCCCGGCGCGCGGGGGGTCGGTGACGATGATGCGCGGTCTGGCGTAGGGGGCGAGCGCCTCCTGCATGGCGTGGAAATCCTTGAGGTCGGCCTGGAAGAATACCGTGTTCTTGAGGCCGTTGAGTTCGGCGTTCATCTCGGCGTCGCGGACGGCGCTTTCGACCACCTCGATGCCGATCGCCTGCTTGCAGTGGCGGGCGAGGTAGAGCGTGATGGTGCCGGTGCCGCAGTAGAGGTCGTACACCGTGTCTTCCGGCGTGATGCCGCCAACGGCGATGATCTGGTCGTAGAGCGTTTCGGCCTGGCGAGTGTTGGTCTGGAAGAAGGAGTTGGCGGAAATCCTGAAGTCGAGGTCGCCGAGCCGTTCGGTGACGTATCCCTCGCCGCTGATGACGTACTCCTGCTCGCCCGTGGCCACCGTGTTGCGGCGAGTGGTGACGTTGTTGACGATGGTCATCGCCTGACCGGGCAGGGCCGCTTCGAGCCGCGCCTTCAGCGCCAGCATGACCTCCTTTTCGTACCACGAGGTGACGACGTTGACCATAAGCTGGTCGTGGCGCTCGCTGTAGCGGAGCATCAGGTTACGCAGGTACCCTTCGTGCGCCTTGGCGGCGTAGGGCGCGAGGCCGCGTTCGAGGGCGAAGTCGCGCACCACTTCGAGAACACGGTTCATGCAGGGCTTGGCGAGGTAGCAGGTGTCGAGGTCGAGCACCTTCTCGAAGTTACCCGGCGCGTGGAAGCCGAGGGCGAAGTGCTTGGGTTTGGAGAGTTCCTCCTGCCCCATCTCCGACGGCAACAGGTAGCGCACACTTGAGCAGGAAAACTCCACTTTGTTGCGATAGTGGAACGGTTCCGGCGCGGCGAGCACCGGCAGAACGTCGGGATTCTCGAAGCCGCCGAGGTGCGCGAGCGAATCCACCACCTTTTTGTGCTTGAAGCGGAGCTGCGCCTCGTAGCTGACGTGCATCCACTTGCATCCGCCGCAGACGCCAAAGACCGGGCAGACCGGCTCGACGCGATCCGGTGACGGCGCGAGCAGTTCGATGGCGCGAGCTTCGAGGTAGCGCGGCTTGACCTTGTAGACCGTCGCCAGTACGCGGTCGCCGGGCGCGAGCACTCCCGTGACCATCACCCCCATCCCCTCGGCGGTGCGTCCGAAGCACTGATCCTTCTCGGCGGGGTCGATGATGGTGAGTTCGATTCTGTCGCCTTTTCTGTAGTGTATTTCCTGCTGTTCCAATGTGTGCGTATTTATCGATCCCGATTCCATCGGAAATCGCGTGAATGATTATCGTTCGTGCAGCGGCGGGCCGACGAGCAGCGCAGCGCCGAACACTCCCGCGCTGTCGCCAAGCAGCGGCGGCAGGAGCGGAATATCGAACGAATGGTTGAAAACGTTCGAGGCAATCGCCTGCCGCGCCTCCGGGGAGTAGAGCTGGCGGATATTGCCTACGCCGCCACCGATGATGACGACGTCGGGATCGAGAATGTTGATCACTGCGCCAAGCGCTTTGCCGAAGCTCGACACGAGCCGACCGATGGTTTTGCGGGCGGCGTCGTTCCGCCCGCTCGCCGCGACGATCTCCCGGAGCGACGCCTTGCGCCCGCTGATCGAGGCGAAATAGCGTTCGAGCGCCGGGCCGGAGATCACCGTCTCGACGCAACCGCGCCGTCCGCAGTAGCACTTCCCGTGCTCGCCCGGCAGCGGATTGTGCCCCCATTCGCCCGCGATGCCGTGCGCGCCGCGGATAATCCGGCCATCACGAACGATGCCGCCCCCGACGCCGGTACCGAGGATAATGCCGAAAGCCGTCGCGCCGGGCCGAGCCATCTCGTCGCGCCCCGCGCCAAGCATCGATTCGGCGAGCGCGAAGCAGTTGGCGTCGTTCTCGATCGCGACCTCCATACCGAGCACCTCCCGGAGATCGCGCTTCAGCGGCAGACCGTTCAGACACACCGTGTTCGAGTTGCTGATGAGGCCATCGCCGCCGTCGGCCCGTCCGGGCGTGCCGATGCCGATCATTTCGGGCAAGTCGAGTTCCGACTTCCCGGCCATCGTCTCCACGAGGCTTTTGATCTGCATGAGGATATGGCCGTACCCCTTCTCCTGCCCGGTTGGGATGCGGTGGCGAACGACGGGGAGCAACGATTCGTCGAGAATCACACCCTCGATCTTGGTGCCGCCGAGATCGATTCCCCAGCGGTTCATCCTCTTGCCTCCCCGTTGAGCATTGCCCTGCGATGCACCACGTTCTTGACGATCCACGCCGATGCCGTGTAGACGAACGCCGCGCTTGCGAGGCCGATGACCATGCCACCAAGTACGTCGCCCGGATAGTGCACGCCGATGTAGATACGCGAAAACGATACCATCGCGGCGTGGAGGATCACGACCGCCGTGAAACTCTTGTCAACCGCTTCGCCGCGCCAGAAGAAGAGCCAGAAGAGACTCGCGATCGCCGTGGAGTTGGCGGCGTGCGAGGAGGCGAACGACCAGGAGCGGCTCTGATCGACGAGCAGGCGCACCCCTTCGAGGGCGAAGCAGGGGCGGATGCGGTGAAAGAGCGGTTTCATGATGCCAGAGGCGGTGAAGTCGGCCAGGCCGACGGCGAGCAGGAAAAGGGGAATGAGGTAGAGCGCCTCTTTCCCCTTTCTGACGGCAATGAAGAGCACGAGGAGCGCGAAGATATGGGCGGAGTGCTTCGGACTGGTCAGAAACAGCATCAGGTCGTCCAGCGCCGGATGAGCCAGGTTATGGTTCAGGAGCTGGAACAACCATGCATCCGCCTGTCCGAGAGCCTCCATCGGGTTACTTTTTCTTCCCTCCCTTCTTTGTCCCCTTCGCCGGCGCGGTCGCTGCGGCAACCTGCATCGCGGCGGCGGCCTTGTCCTCGTCGGAAACCGTGGCGTTGATGTAGGCCTGCTGGGCGATGCTGAAGATGTTGAACATCAGGTAGTACAGTCCGAGACCGGCAGGCATGTTGTTGAAGAACAGGAGCATCATGGCGGGGAACATCCACATCATGATCTTCATCTGATCGTTGGTCTGGGTGGTTGGCGTGATCTTCTGCTGCAAGAAGACGGTCACGGCCATCAGGATCGGCATGACGGCGATGTGGTCGCCATAGAGCGGCAGGGCGAAGCCAAAGTCGAAGATCGAGTCCGGCACGGAGAGATCCTTTGCCCAGAGAAAACCGTGCTGGCGAAGCTGGATCGAGGAGCGGAAGACGTAGAACATCGCAAAGAGCAGCGGCATCTGGATCACCGTGGGCAGGCAGCCGCCGAGCGGATTGACCCCGGCCTCCTTGTAAATGCGCGCCATCTCGCTTTGCAGCTTGGCCGGATCGTCCTTATGCTTGGTCTGCAGCTCCTGCATCAACGGCTGCATGGCCGACATCTTCTTCATCGACTTGGTCGAAGCGAGCGAGAGCGGATAGGTCACCATCTTGATCAGGAAGGCGAAGATGATGATGATCAGACCGAAATTATGCACGACCTTGTTCAGCCAGTTGAAGATCGGCAGGATGATGAATTCTGCGAAGGGCCTGGTCAGCCACTCCCAACCGAAATCCATGACCTTTTCGAGCTTGACATTCAGCGACTTCAGCGTGTTGTAATCCATCGGACCGACGTAGAGGCGGAAGTGGTCATCCACGACACCCTGCCCGGCTGGCACGCTCATTTTCAGCGCAGCCTCGTAGTTCTCGAACTCGCTGCCACCCTTCTTGACGCCTTGCAGGAAGACGCCATCGCTGGCTCGCCCCGGAATGAGCGCCGCGACGAAATACTTGTTCTGGACGGCAACCCACTGCGCATTGCCCGACTCCTCCTCCTTGTAGCGCTGCTTGGAATCCTTGGCGTCGAGCTTGAGCAGGCCGCCGCCGAGGTAAGCGCTGGCGACAGCATTGTTCGACTCGTCTTTATGATCCTTCTCGGAGTAGACCAGACCGCCATCCCAGTCGAGCTGATACTCGTTGCCCGCCAGAGTCGAGCCAAAGCCATTGAGCTTCAGACCGTAATCGACCACATAGCTGTCGCCGGTGAAGCTGTAGGTAACCTGGATGCTGCGCGAGGCATCGACATCGAGCACGAAGGTGACGGCCAGCTTCTCCTTGCCGGTCACCTTTACCGAGGTTTTGGCGTCGAGAGGTCTGAAATAGAGCTCGCGGGTATCGATGCGCTTGCCGTCGTTGCTCAGGAACAGCATCGAGAGCGCCCCCTGCTGCCTGGCTGAAATCAGATTGAAGGGCTTGCCGTTCACGTCGAGGTGCTTTTTGAGCACCAGCGACTTGAGCGTGGCGCCTTTGGAGGAGAGCACCGCCGTGAACAGATCGTTGTCGATGGTGATGCTCTGCTCGGTACCTACAGAGGCCTGCGCAAACGAGCCGAGGCTCTCCGCAGGTGCCGCCGCCGCGGGGAGCGAAGGCGGCAATGCGCCCGCCGGAGCTTTGTTGACAGCCTCTGTGCGGGCCGCCGCTTTCTCAAGCTCCATTTTCTGCTGAGGCTTCATGAACTGAAGCCACACGATCATGATTGCAGCGATCAGGGCAAAGCCTATCACCGAATTTCTATCCATTAGTTCGACTCGTTTGAATTTCCTTCATATCTCTTTTTTTTCGGCGGAACGGGATCGTAGCCGCCTTTGGAAAACGGATTGCAGCGCAACACCCTCCAGACAGTCAGCAAGGAGGCGTAGAAAAAGTTGTGCAGCCGAAAAGCTTCGAGGGCATAGCTGGAGCAGGTGGGTTGGTACTTGCAGGATGGGCCGAGCAGGGGTGAAATAAACGACTGGTAGAACCGTATCAGGAGAATCGGCACGATATTGAACAGCCGCCCGATGCCATTGCCGGTCGCTTGCGATCCATGATGCTCTTTATTGCCCATGATCCCTTACCTCGTCGTCCCCTCGTGCCTTCAGCGGCCTTTTCGATACAAACTGTTTCAGCAATTGACGGACTTCCGCCCGGAACCCGTCGAGCGACGGAACGGAGTCGGCCCGGCCACGATATAAAAACGCCAGCACCACCTGAATCTTCTCCTCTGGCCGACTTTCGTGCTCCGCCTTTCCGGACAGAACCCCCTTTTCAAGCCGGTAAGCCTCCCGCATCAAGCGTTTGATGCGATTACGATCCACGGCTCTCGGGGCAAGTTTTTTGCCAACCGTAAAAAGAACCTTGACTGACGCCGGGCTGACTTGGTCAACCGGTCGGGAGGTTGAGCAGATCATCAGGAGAGAATCCCCTTTCAGACGACGGCCCTGATTGAACAGGCGAGAGATGACTCGTTGTCCCCGAGCAATTTCGCCCCTTGGCAGGGCATAGTCGAGTTTATCCGAAAGCATGCCGGTATGCACGCATTTCCGTCCGGAAATGGAGCCAAAGCTCCATTCAGGAAGCGGAATATTAGCGCTTCGAGGCGCTCATCGAGCTGCTGACGCTCAGGGAGTGACGGCCCTTTGCCCTTCTTGCCGACAGCACCTTGCGTCCGTTCTTGGTAGCCATTCTCTGCCTGAAACCGTGCTTGTTCCTTCTTTTCCTGTTGCTTGGCTGAAAAGTCCTTTTCATATACTCAAAACTCCTCTCAAAAGATTGATTAAAAAATCTCGGTCTTGAATTTATCACTTTACTCGTTGATAAGCAAGAAAAGCGCAGGAAGAACAGGAGAAGAACAGGTTATCAACACCCAACCAAAAACAAGTTGTCCACACTGTGGATAACTTGTTGACAAAAAAATTCAAACCCACAGAAACCCGCCAGAGAGCGGATCAGCAAGTCACCAACACATGTTGACAACTTTTTGATGAAAATGACCTAAAACACAATAAAAAAGCATCTTAGGATGTTGAGAAACTACAGGGGCTCACTGCTTAGAATAGAGGCTATTTTCGGATGCCGGTTTGTTTTTTGTCCACCGAAAACACTACCTTGTAAACAGAAAATGTTGATGAATCTCTAAAAAACGCATTTTGCCAGCAAAATTCATGTCCGACCCGATCTTACAGGAAGCGCCAGTCAACCCGAAAGTCACGATGCAAAACAGCAGCCCTTTCGCTGAAAGGGTCTGGAGCGCCTGCCTCGGTCTGATTCAGGAGAACATCAACAGCCTCGCCTTCAAAACATGGTTTCTGCCGATCAGGCCCCTTTCGTTTTCAGGCAGCGAGCTGACCATCGAGGTGCCGAGCCAGTTTTTCTACGAATGGATCGAGGAGAACTATTCAGTGCATGTCAAGCAGGCGCTGCGCCAGGTCATCGGACCGGAAGCGAAGCTGATGTACTCGATCGTCATGGACAAGTCTCAGGGCCAGCCGGTGACCATCGAGCTTCCGCACCAAACCGATACCCCTCCGGCTGAAAGACCGGCTCTTCAGGGCGCTTCAGAACAGAAGGCGACGGACGAGCGCAAACGGTTCGAGCGCGGACGCGCACGGTTCGAGAGCAACCTCAACCCGAAATACACCTTTTCGACCCTCATCAGAGGCGACTGCAACTCCCTGGCTTTCGCCGCATCGAAATCCATCGCCCAGAATCCCGGCCAGAACGCCTTCAATCCGCTGGTCATCTACGGCGGCGTCGGACTCGGCAAGACCCACATGATGCAGGCCATCGGCAATTCGGTGATTGAAAATCACGTGAACAACGCCGTACTGTATGTTTCGAGCGAAAAATTCGCCATCGATTTCGTCAACGCCATCCAGAACGGCAACATCCAGGAGTTCTCCGCCTTTTACCGGAACATCGACGTCCTGATCATCGACGATATCCAGTTTTTCGCTGGCAAGGAGAAGACGCAGGAGGAGATTTTCCACATCTTCAACACCCTGCACCAGTCCAACAAGCAGATCATTCTCTCGGCCGACCGGCCAATCAAGGAGATCAGGGGGATCGAGGATCGCCTCATCTCGCGCTTCAACTGGGGACTTTCGACCGACATCCAGGCACCGGATTACGAGACCCGCAAGGCGATCATCCAGAGCAAGCTCAAGCAGAGCGGCGTATCGCTCGATCCGTTAGTCATCGAGTTCATCGCGACCAACGTCACCAACAACGTCCGCGAGCTTGAAGGATGCATCGTCAAACTGCTGGCCGCCCGCTCGCTCGACAACCAGGAAATAGACTTGCAGTTCACCAAATCGACGCTCAAGGACATCATCCGGTACAACACCAAGCAACTGACCCTCGATACCATCGAAAAAGCGGTCTGCGCATTCTTTTCGATCACCTCGAACGACCTGAAGGGCAAGTCGAAAAAGAAGGAGATCGCCGTCGGTCGCCAGATCGCCATGTACCTGTCCAAGGACATGACCGACTCCTCGCTCAAGACCATCGGTCTGCATTTCGGCGGACGCGATCACTCGACGGTCATCCACGCCCTGAATACCGTCGAGAAAAAGATCGAATTATCCAACGATGAGCGAAAAAAAATCGAGGAGCTGAAAAAGAGGATCGAAATCATGTCGATGTAACTTGCAGCCTGTGCATAACCTGTTTAAAACCTGTTGGCGAAATCTTGAATTCAGGAGAGTTATCAACATTGCGGCGACGTCGGCAAAACTCTCCAACAAACCATCAACCAGCCAATACGGAGAAGTACACAGATTATCCACAGTCGAGACAGCTTGAGCTAAAGCCTTAAAGCCTTATAAATAAATTAGTTATAAGCTCTCTTCTCCAGTCGGTCAAGAATTCCACAGGATCAACAACAACAACAATTTTTTTAATTAAAAGAATAAATATTGTAAGAGATGAAATTCAATACGACCATCAAGCGACTGCAAGAGGCTGCCAACAAGGTCATTCTTGCCGTTCCGGCCAAATCTCTCGATGCCCGTTTCGACAATATTACCATGACCCTCGAGAACGGAATGCTCACCATGTTCGCTACGGATGGTGAGCTGTCGATCACCGCGAAGTGCGATGTGGCATCGACAGATAAGGGTAACGTTGCCATCAGGGCCAGAACATTGCAGGATTTTCTGCGCAGTATGTATGACACTGACGTTACCTTCGACATTGAACGGCAGTCGATCGGCGAGCTTGGCACCATGCACATCGCAACCGACAAAGGCCGGTACCGTGTCCCGTGCACCTTCGCCTCGAAACCGGAGAGCCAGGAGCGAAATTTCGATCTCTCTATCGAGCTTAAGCCAAACGACCTGCAGGACATGATCCAAAAAACGCTCTTTGCGTGCAGCGTCGATGGCATGCGCCCGGCGATGATGGGCGTACTGTTCGAGTTCGATGGTGAACACATCAATGCGGTCTCTACCGATGGCCATCGCCTTGTGCGTTGCAGGAAAAATGCCGTGGTTGCGGTGGCGGAAAAACAGAAAATCGTCGTGCCGGCAAGGGTGCTTTCAATCATTCAGCGGATGCTGTCGAGTGAAGAGGTCAAAATGACCATCGATTCGGAGCGAAGAAACGTCAGGTTCAAAACGGACAACACTGAACTCGAGTCGGCGCTGATCGTGGAGCCTTATCCGAATTACGAGGCGGTCATACCGGTGGAAAACGACAAGAAGCTGGTGACGGACAGAGGGCAGTTGCACGATTCGGTCAAAAGGGTAGGGCGGTTTTCAAGCATCGGCGACCTGAAGATCACCGCGCAGGAGTCGCAGATCAGGGTGATGGCCGAAAATGCCAGCGAGGGAGAGTCCGCGCAGGAGGAGATGACCTGCAATTTTGCGGGAGAGGAGATCACGATCGGTTTCAATACGAAATTTGTCGAGGCGGCGCTGTCGCATATCGATACCGATGAGGTGCTGATCGAGATGAACACGCCGAAAACGGCCGTGCTTTTCAAACCGGTAAAAGAAGAAAAGCAGGATGATCTCATGATTCTGGTCATGCCGGTCAGAATCAACAACTGAGTGGAAGTGACTTGCGACTCAAAAGCATAAGCATTGAAAATTTCAGGAACCACAAGCATCTGGAATTCCAGCCGGGTTGGAAAATCAATAATATTTTTGGATCTAACGGCTCGGGTAAAACCACAATTCTTGAGGCGATCCACTACTGTGCGCTAACCAGAGGATTCAGTGCCAGCAGCGACAGGGAATGCTTGATGTTCGGGGAGGAGATGTTCACCATACGCTCCTCCTTCGAAAGTGATCGTGGAGTGGAAATAGGCGTTACGGTGGCGTATTCACCGCAGAAAGAGAAGCGGATACTGGTTAACGATCAGGAGCTACAGACCTTTTCCAGCCACATTGGCCTCATTCCTTGCGTAACATTCACGCCAAGGGAGATGGTCATCATCACCGGAGGACCAGCGGAAAGACGACGTTTTATGGATACAGCAATTTGTCAGTATGACAGGAAGTATCTTTCCGATCTCATGCAGTTTCGCAGAGTACTTCAGCAACGTAACTCACTGCTGTCAACTGGCGATGATCCGTCAAAAATCGACACCGCGCTGGAGGTACTGACCGATCAGCTTGTCACGCATGCCGTCCAGATTGTCATGGCGCGCGAGCGATTTATCGGTAACTTCAGCGAGATGCTGGATGAGGTGTACCGATGGCATCCAGATGGTTTGGAGAGTGAAATTACCTATCACTCCTCGTTACATCACGCAGTAAAACAGCTTTCGAGAGAACAGATGCATACGCTTTTCAGAGAGCGATATCGCGCCATCAAAAAACAGGAGCTTATGAGGAGGCAAACGCTTGCCGGTCCGCACAGGGATGATTTGCAGTTTTACATCAACGGCAAGGAGATCAGAAAATACGCTTCACAAGGTCAGCAGAGAGCATTTCTCGTTGCCTTGAAAATGACGTTACATGCATATCTTTTCGAAAAGGCCGACGAAATGCCGGTAACGCTGCTCGACGATCTGTTCAGCGAACTGGATACAAAGGTATCCGGAGTCATGCTTGAAACGCTTTCATCGAAGGGTCAGGTCATCATCACCTCGACAGAAAGACGAGAGGGAAAGGATATAACTCCATTCAGGATAGATGAATAAAAAAAGGTCTGACAACGTGAGATGAAGAAAAAGAAAACGCCACGCCCGCTCGGCTCTCTCATGTCGGATGTATGCAAAAAAATTGGCATGACAGAGGCTTATGAAGAGTACAAAACGCTTCAGATATGGAATGAGGTTGTCGGAGAGGCTATAGCGAAAATGACGACTGTAGAAAAGATAAAAGAGGGCGATTTATATGTCAAAGTCATGAATCCATCGTGGAGGATGGAACTGAACTTCCGAAAGCGCGATATCGTATCAAAACTGAACAAGGCGATCGGTTATGAAATGATCAGAACGATCATCTTCAAATAATCCGGAACGCTGCGATATACAGCGTTCCGGATCGAAGGATAAATGATAAGATTCGATAATGTAATAAGTTGGCTAAATATTGCAGGTAAGATTATACATCTCGATCATCTTTTCTGCAAATGCTTTTCCAAACTCTCTGCAATGTTCGAACTCCGGTTCATGAGGCTGGAACTTGATCATCACATTCTTGTCAAAAACCTTGAGCTTGAGATTGGCAAGATTGCTTTCAATGATTTTAACACCTTCACCGCTCCAACCGTATGAACCAAAGGCAGCGGTCAGTTTGCCACGATCTCGCAACGGATTGAGTACGGCAAAGATGTTATAAATCTGGTGGACGATGTTCTGGTTGATGGTTGGTGAACCAATGATGATTCCCATCGAATGAGAAATTTTTTCTTCCAGTTTTTCCGCGGACATATTTTCAATATCACAAACATCGACGTTAAAGTCGCATGATGATCTGAGACCTTCGGCAATTTTATCGGCGAGCAACGATGTGTTTTCGTAGGCTGAGACAAATGCGATGAGAATGCTCTTTTCGTTTGGCATTGCGATTGCTGCCTGGGAATATCGCTGTGAAAGATCGACATACTTTTTCCAGTTCGACCTGAGAATCGGACCGTGACCAGGGCAAATAGTATGAATATCGAGCGGACGGATCTTTTCGATGGCCTGCAGCATGTACTTGCTGAATGGTCTCAGGATTGCGTCAAAATAGTATTTGAATGCGTCATCGAAATCACCGCAGAGGTCATCATACATCGCTTCATTGCTGTAATGGCAGCCGAACGAGTCGCAGGTGAAAAGTACGCGATCCTCTTCGAGCCAGGAGTAGATCGTATCGGGCCAATGAAGATTGGGTGCGCCGATGAAATGGATTGTTTTGTTGCCAAGGTCGAGTTTATCGCCGTTCTTGACGACAAGATGCTTGAAGTCGTGACCGGTCTGGTCGCGCAGGAACTTGATAGCGTTGCCGCTGCCTACGACCGTAGCGTTAGGTGCGACAGATAAAAGGTTATGCACGTTACCGGAATGGTCGGGTTCGGTGTGATCGACAATGATGTACTCGATCTCTTCCGGGTTGACAACCTGCTTGAGTTTTTCGAGATAGGTTGGCCAGAACTTCAACTTCGTGGTTTCAACGACCGTTTTTTTGTCGGCATTGATGAAGTAAGAGTTATACGTCGTGCCGTATTTGGTTTCCATGACGATATCGAACGTGATCAGGCCCGGGTCGAGCACGCCAATCCAGGAGACATCATCTGTAATCGGAAGTATTTTGTTGTCGATCATACTATTTTAGGATAAGGTTTTAGAATACTTGATTATATAATTGTACTTGAGAATAAAAAGTTTAAAAAATAAGGAAAATTAAAATGGAGTTTCATCGCGATACATATCGTCGGTTTCAACGTGACGAATCTCACGCACAATCTGTATACCAACAGGAGAAAAAGAAAAAAGGGAATCAACTGTAAAGATAGTGCTGAAATCCTGCGGTTTAAAGAATGGCAGAAACTTCTGCGTGAATTCATCGAGACGTTTAAGGTAGAAAATTGAATTTTCATCAGGATGTTCCTTTTTCCACTCTTCGGAAAGCCTACCTTTGTCGACGAATGTTGCAGGATTTCCTGTACCGGCGATGTAAAAGGTCATGCGATCCCCTTTTGCAATCTCCATACCCTGACGAAGCGCGATTTCATAAGTGATCGATTTCGAACGTTTCCCGGAACGGACATCGGCGACATACTGATCGAGCGAGGTTTTCAACGATTCGGTTCTCGAGAAATCGGTGATATCGAGATGATGGTTCAGAATATTTTCACGGTAACGCACATACAGGTCATGCAGACCCTGAATGTCATCCCGGAGAAGAAGGATGAATCCCTCGCGGATGAAATCGCGGCCGAACTTCTCACCGCTCCGACTCACGAAAGCAGAGCCTTTCAGCTTCAGTTTGTCATGATAATCAAGCAGCACGTAATTCTTCTTCATATAGGAGATCATTTTCCGGAAACGTCCATCGAAGGCGATCCGGATGCCGGAAGGCATGGTCGATGAAACCTCCTCGACAAGACGGCGCTCGTCATCCTCTGAAATGATCTGTGGTGGAGGAACAAGGAAAATACCATCGGTATCGACCTCGATAACCTGGGCGCCACGTGATTCGAACTCCCTGATCATCGACCGGGCGATCTCCTGTCCCTTGGAGGTGACGCGGTCAGCCTCATCGAAATCGTTGAACAACCCGCTGCTGAAACCAAGATAGCCGTACATGGCGTTGATGATGATCTTGAATGACGATTGCATCGCATCGTAGTTGTAGGCGAGCGAGCGATTGCCGGAGACACTCTCCTCGTGGGCGCGATTTTTGGCAGAAAATCGAAGATCCCTGAGATCCTTCAGGATGGTAGGGAATACCTTGAGCGTATCGGTTTTCGGACAAACTCCGAAAGAGAGCATGATTGACGGATAGAGCGACTCGACATCGGCATAGACGACCGGTCCGAGAATGCCCTTGAGGAACACCTCGGTGAATCCGCCGGTATGCTGCTGGCCTATGGATGGTCGCGGTATCGATACTTTTCGACGGAGGTACTCACGAATCATAATTGCTTCGATCTTCGCCGCAGGCCCGAGACGCGATGTATTGGCATAGGTGTAAGGAACCATGCTGGTCATGCTGAAATTGCTGCCGGAAAGAAGGGCCGCGATTTCACGGGTTTCGCGAACATCGTCGAGCGCATAGGCGAGAAGCGCTTCGGGATTATTGTCCCATGTCGAGGCAATATCTTTGTAGCTGATGTAGGTTCTGTTTGGCGAAGCGAATCCGAAAAACTTCGCCACGGCCTTCAGTCCATAGCTTGGAAGCGTGCGTTTCGAGGTATCGTAATTCTGGACAAGGAAATAGGTGTCGATAACATGCCTGCCAGGAATGTCGAAAAACTGAAAGTCAGCCGAACGTTCCGCGAAACGGATCGATGAAGGGTAGGAGCGCGGAATTTGACCATCACGTCCAATGGCGAAACGTACGCCGTTCAGTTCGCAACGGCGTTGCAGGTAGGGAAGGTCGAAGCCGAAGATATTGTGTCCTTCGATGACATCGGGATCCTTTTCACGAATGATGGAGACCAGCTCTTCGAGCAGCGCTTTTTCACTTCTTCCTTTTGAATGTATGACATGCTCCCATGAGCGGTTGTCGCTGAGAGAGACGATAATGACCGGATCCTCGCCTATGCCTTTTCTGTTTCCGTCATATCTTTCAGGCCGGAAATAGGTTTCTATGTCGAGTTGCAGCCGATAAATATCGTCGAAAAGCATTCCTTTGAACAGGGTTTTGCCGGTCTGCATGAGATACTGGGTGATCGCGTCGCCTCGGCTGTAGGTCAGATGACTGTTCGGACCAGAAGCGTTTGGCGTTTCTCCACCCCCTTCAGATGAGCTGCTGTTGATAAAATCGAGAGCGGTACGATGATTTTTCCAGCTTCTGAAGATGGCGAGATGGTTGTAGTAATTCGTCCCTTCGAGGGGAATCAGCCAGAATTTTTCCTTGTCAAAAGGCGTGAAACCGTCGAGCAGCTCGTTGTCGGAAAGAAAGAAGAAAGGATAAAATGGCTCGTCACGCCTGATTACCCCTTCAGACGATCTGATAAACAGGCGAATCTGCGAGTCATTGAGCTGGTATGCGCCGACAATGTTTATCTCGAGGTCTTTTCCGAAAAGCAAATCGTTGCCCAGAGAAAAATCGACAAGGTTGTTCATAAGGACACAATGCAAGATTGATAAAATGTTTCACGTGAAACAGTCTCAGCGGCCAAGCCTGATCATGAGAATAGATAAGTCGGACGGTGAAACGCCAAGTATTCTCGATGCCTGTCCAATGGTCGAAGGACGGTGTTTCATGAGCTTTTCCCTGCCCTCGCTGGAAAGTGAATTCAGCGACTCATAGTTGAACGAATCTGGAATATGCAGGGTATCGAGGCGAGTCAAGCGGTCGGCAAGCAGTTGATCACGCTTGATATACCCCTCATACTTGATTTCGATCTGCACCTGCTCGATAACTCTTGAGTCAATGAACAATTCTCCCGTAACAGAACGTACTGAAGGGGAGAGAGCGAGAATATCCTGTACATCGATGCCTGGGCGCTTGATCAGACTGAATGCGCTGACCGGCGAATCGAGTTCATGCATCTGTTTGTTAGTGAGTAGCGAGTTGATTTCTTCTGGAGTAACTCTTGTTTTCTTCAATAGTTCGATGCCGCGTTCAACTTGGTAGATAATCGTTTCTGTTTTGTTGAGATCATCGAGTGAAACAAGACCCGAGTTGTATCCCGATTTGCGCAGACGAAGATCGGCATTGTCATGGCGAAGGATAAGACGATGTTCTGCAGAAGAGGTGAACATGCGGTAGGGTTCCTTCGTATCCTTGGTGATCAGGTCGTCGACAAGCACGCCGATGTAGGCCTGATCGCGACCGAGTATCAGCGCATCCCTTCCGATGATTTTACGTACTGCGTTGATTCCCGCCATGAGTCCCTGTGCGGCAGCCTCTTCGTAACCGGATGTCCCGTTGATCTGACCGGCGAAAAAGAGGTTTTCGACTGGTCGCGTCTCCATCGTCGATCTGATCTGCCAGGGATGAAAAAAGTCATACTCGATGGCATATCCAGGACGGATCATATTGACCTCTTCGAGACCCGGAATCGTGCGAAGTCCGGAAATCTGTATATCCTCAGGCAACGATGTAGAATAGCCGTTGACATACATCTCGATGGTATCGACTCCCTCTGGTTCCAGAAAAATATGCTGACTTGTCTTTTCAGGGAAGCGAAAGATTTTGTCCTCAATCGATGGACAATACCGCGGGCCGATGCCCTGTACTTTGCCGGTAAAGAGCGGAGAGCGGTTGAAGCCGGAACGCAGTATCTCGTGGGTTATTTCAGTGGTTTTGGTCAAATAGCAACAGACGAGATTCCTGTCTGCAACGCTGCACGATGAAAATGAGAACGGTACAGGATCTGAATCTCCCGGCTGTTCCGTGACCTTGGTATAATCGACGCTTCGTGCGTCGATTCGAGGCGGCGTGCCGGTTTTGAGCCTGCCGAACGAAAAGCCGAGCGACGCGAGCGATTCGGTCAATCCCTCGACTGGCGGTTCCGCCGTGCTGCGACCACCGGGGAAGTGATCCATGCCGATATGAATCAGGCCGTTCAGAAAGGTTCCGCAAGCAAGAATAGCCGCTTTGGCTTTGATTGCTCGGCCAGAGCGAACAGTGACGGAACTGAACCTCCCGGAATCAGCCGAAACGCCGATCACCGTATCCTGTACCAGATCGATATTTTTCTCATGTTCGATCACCCTCCTCATGTAGAGGCTGTAGAGTGTCTTGTCCGCTTGTGCTCTTGGCGAATGCATGGCCGCGCCTTTGCTTCGATTGAGCATGCGGAACTGGATGCCAGTGGCATCGATAGCTTTGCCCATCTCTCCACCAATGGCGTCGATCTCTCTGGTCATCTGACCTTTAGCCACGCCGCCAATCGCAGGGTTACAGGACATGCGAGCGACGGCTGAAAGATCAGAGGTGATGAGAAGGCAATGGAGTCCGCTTCGGGCAACAGCCAGCGCCGCTTCGCAGCCCGCATGGCCAGCGCCGACAACTATGACATCATACATGAAAAAAGAGTTGTTTCACGTGAAACATCGTAACAGGCCTATTGAGAAACAATGCAGAGATGGCGGTAACGGATGTGGTAAAAATGCGTTATTAGCTATTCTGACAATGGGTTATGGAGATTCTATCGGAATATCCTGATTGGCTATACCTATCGACGTCACGTAATGTGATTACAGTAAATTTATTGTTTCTTTGTTTTATTACGCTCTTGCGTTAGGGCTTGAATGGCAGTGTTAGCCGGAATGCATATGCCATTTCAGTCAGTCATTTCCTGGTCGCTCAACAGGTTTTTCATGGCGTTCCGGTTGGCAATAGACTAATTATAGTAAAAATTGGTGAAAGAGGTCAACACGGCGTTAAGTGAATGGCTTTACTGGTAACGTGCGCTCGATTCTCGATGGATGGGACGTACCGGTGGTGAAGCAATGGGTATGAGCGATGTGTCGATTCAATGTGGCCTCGGTGTTTGGTCAGAACACTCGGACAAAGGAGTGAGTACTGTAAAAGCACTCGGCGTCATGGAGTAGCGTTCGCTGGTGTCCGGGTGGGAAGGATTGCTTGCTGAAATGTTGGTTTTGATGAGGTGCGTTGTTAGATAACGGCTTTGCTCTATATTGGTAAGAGAGGAGAGTATCTGTCGTCTGATTTGTCTGTCCATATTTTTTTCTGAGAAAAGCGTGCGCAAAACGGGTGAAAGGAGTTGGTGATTTGGCTTTGATTTCGATTCCGAGGCTGATGATTTCGGCTTCGTGGAAAAGCGCCGGGAAGACCACGGTGAGCCTGGGGCTGCTTCGGCTGCTGGCTGAAAAGGGGCGGCCTGTCGTGAGCTTCAAGAAGGGGCCGGACTATATCGATCCGATGTGGCACCGGGTTGCCAGCGGCGGCGAGTGCTACAATCTCGATACCTGGATGATGGGCGAAGAGGCTTGTCGCGACATTTTCCTGCGCAACTGCGTCCGAAAGGCGGGAAGCATCGCCCTGATCGAGGGCAATCACGGGCTGCATGACGGAATGGATATGGCTGGCGCCGACAGCAGCGCGGGGCTGGCCGCCTTGCTCGATGCGCCGGTGCTGCTCGTCATCGACAGCCGCCGGATGAATCGCGGCGTGGCCGCGCAGGTGCTCGGGCTTCAGGCGATGCCGCCGAAGGTCAGAATCGCGGGCGTGATTCTCAATCATGTCGCCAGCTCGCGGCAGGAGTCGAAGCAGCGCCAGGCTATCGAAACCTTCTGCAATGTGCCCGTGCTCGGCGCGATCCCTTCGGACACGAACCTTCTTTTACCCGAACGCCACCTCGGCCTGGTGACGGTTGGCGAGGCCACGGATGCCGAAACCTTTATCCGGGACGCCGCCGAGCAGGTCGAGCGCAATTGCGATTTTGCCGCAATTCGTGCCCTTTTCGATGATGCACCGCCCCTGCCGCTTCCTGCCGCCGCCGATCTATTACCCCACCAGAAAGAATCGACCGCACGGATTGGCGTGTTCCGTGACGCAGCGTTTTGCTTCTACTATCCCGGCAATCTCGACGCTTTGCGTGATGCCGGGGCCGAACTGGTGTTCATCGACACCTTCAAAAGCGGCGGTTTGCCCGAGATTGACGGCCTCTATCTCGGCGGCGGTTTTCCGGAATCCTTTTTCCGTGAGCTGAGCGCCAATACCGGACTGTTGAGGGATGTGCGCGAGCGTATCGAGGCCGGGATGCCCACATGGGCCGAGTGCGGCGGCTTGATCTACCTGTGCCGCAGCGCGACGTGGGACGGACGGCAGTGGCCGCTCGCCGGGGTTCTGCCGGTGGATATTGCCTATCAGCGAAAGCCTGTTGGTTGCGGCTATCTCGAACTCGAAAGCCGCAGCGCTTCCAGTTGGTTTTCTGAGGGCGAAATGTTGAGGGCGCACGAATTTCACTACTCCAAACCGGACGACGGCGGTGTCGATCTCACCTGTCAGTTCGATGTTGTGAGGGGATTCGGGCTGACGGGACGTGAGGACGGTTTACTCTACCGGAATCTTTTCGCTTCATACGCCCATTTTCATGCGGCGGCAAATCCGCGTTGGGCTGGGCAATTCGTCGAGCTTGCCGAAAAATTCAGGTATCTGAAGTCGTCTGAAAATGGCTGAAATCACGCTCTCCTACAGGGGCTGATTTTGTCGAAAAGCTTGATTCATTCATGATATTTTGCTAACTACAGTGCTCAGTGGTTTAACATCGCAGTATTCAACAAGCTGAACTTCCTTCCGTTATAGCGTTGCTCGGGAACTCCGGGAATCTGGTTCGACCGCCGTCACCGGGTTCACGATTCCGTGACAGGTCCTTTATCGTTGAACAAGCCCGAATAGCAAAAATATTCTGACCTGTTGAAAATTTGAAATGATTGTGTTAACTATATAACCACATATCGATATTGTTCGGGCGACCAGGGGTTGACTGAACCTGTTGTCCGCACTCATTTTAACATCTTATCTCAATTTCAAGGAGAAACATCATGGCAATAGTAGTCAATGGCGTGAGCGCCGAGACGGATGAGAACGGCTATCTGGTGAACCTGGATGACTGGAACGAGGAGATTGCGGTCAAGATTGCCGAGGGCGAGGATATTACGATGGAGCAGAATCACTGGGACTTGGTGGCATTCCTCCGCAATTACTACAAGGAGTACCAGA